>JAIOZY010000035.1 GCA_021740385.1 Prolixibacteraceae bacterium
TATCGCTACGCTCATCGGGATTCCCTCTCCGTCAACTGACGGATCGGTCACTTCTCGCCCTAAGTTCTTTTTTGAGCTTGTAAGCAAAAATGAATGCCTTACCAATGTTGGAACTTTCTGCTGTTGTCCTACCAGGGCTCGAACCTGGACTCTTCTGAACCAAAATCAGACGTGTTGCCAATTACACCATAGGACAATATCGTTTGTTTCTTTCAAAACCGGGTGCAAATTTATAAAAAAAATTAAATAGCCAAGTTTATTGGTAATAAATTATGGGAAGGGATGTCAATACATAATGATTCACATAACTCTTCAAAAAAACGGTCACATTAAACATTGTTTGTTTTGTGGTTTCCAAAAAATGTTTACTTTTGTCGCCACAAAATTATGGTGTTGGTGCCATAGCTCAGTAGGTAGAGCAACGGACTGAAAATCCGTGTGTCCTTGGTTCGATTCCGAGTGGCACCACACAAACAGGGGGAAATAATTATTTCCCCTTTTTTATTTTTATAATACTGCAATTGTTTCAGGAAAAAAACGGCTCACTTTAAGATTGGGGTGGATTGAATTTATTGAGCAAAATTTTATAGGATAGAATGTTCTTTAATTGTCCCTGATATTTGAATACCGATTGGCCTTAAAACTTTTGTTCCCCAGCTGGCGAATCGTGATTTAGGCCGTGCGAAGGTTTTTGAGCCTTGTCCCGACGTACGTCGGGATGAAGGCCTGCCTGGCAAGGCAAGGTAAAACATAAAAGATCGACAATTGGAAATATTGATCCACCTGTTTTTTGAACTGATCCAAGAAAGATAAAGGGCGAGCCTTTTTATGTTTTGCGTTTTTGTTTGATTTTTTTTACAGATATGCGTATATTTGTAATTATTTTTTTACATATATGCAAAAAAGAGCCTTGTTTTATCAAATACTCCCTCAGTTATATCATAAAAATGCCATTGTAATAACCGGGATGAGACAGGTTGGAAAAACCACCCTGATGCGCCAGCTACATGACGTTTTTGAGGGCAGGAAGCTATGGTTCGATTTGGATAATCCACTGGATCAAATGGCATTTGAAAATGCAGACTATAATGCAATATACCGGCAATTGGCAAATATGGCCGGATTGACAAAAAGCGAAAAATTACTTGTTTGTATTGATGAAATACAAAACTTACCTGAAATCACATTAATAATCAAGTACCTTATCGATCATTACCGTGTCAAATTTATCGTAACCGGCTCGTCAAATTATTATCTCCGGAATTTATTCCCCGAATCATTGAGTGGCAGAAAATTCCTTTACATATTACCTGTTTTAAACTATCGGGAATTTTTATTTTTCAATAATAAAATATCTGAGAATGAACTTTCTCAAAATATTAAAGTTGCTTTAAAACCACGAACAAAAAGGGAAATAATTTTAACAGGTGAAACTTATGGCGAATACCTCGAATTTGGCGGATTCCCGGAAGTTGTAACCACAACCAACAGGGTAACAAAAAAACAAATTTTAAAAAACATCTTTGCATCATTTTTTGAAAAGGACATTAAGGTATTCACAGAACTAAAAAATGTCAGGGAACTTAGAGACCTGATTTTATTGCTCGCTACCCGAAACGGGAATATTCTCGACATCACAAAATTATCATCGACCTTAGAAGTTAACAGGTTAAAAATATACAATTACCTTGAATTCCTCGAAGGAATCTTTTTCCTGCGGTTAATCCCAAAATATTCAAAAAGTATCGACCGAAGAGTGGCAGGGGGTAAAAAGGTTTACTTTTCCGATACCGGTTTGCTTAATCTGGTAGCTAATGTAACTGAAGGACAGTTACTCGAAACTGCAGTGGCCAACCAAATTGCGCATTACGGTGAAATCAGTTTTTACAATAAAAGGAATAAAGCAGAGATTGATTTTATTTTAAACAAGGAAATTGCTTTTGAAGTAAAACAGAAAGCATTACATACCGATTACAAAAAACTTGAAAAATTGAGCAGAGAAATTGGCCTTAAAAAATATTTTTTGGTCAGCAACTCGTTTACGGATATTGATATCACAGTATACCCATGGTTTCTTTAGTTTTTAACCTATTTATTTTTCATAATTCAGGGGAGGCAATTATCGGGGACAAGCATTTACTTTATCCCAAATTGTTCATTTCATTCTCCCCTTACCCTCTTTTCTAAAATCTGAAATCGTTACATTTGTTGCATGATTGACCAGGGAACTGTTGAACGGATTATTGAAGCGGCCGACATTGTGGATGTGGTGCAGGATTTTGTTACCCTGAAACGCCGGGGGGTGAACTACCTCGGGCTTTGCCCGTTCCACAACGAAAAAACCCCTTCGTTTACCGTTTCACCTGCCAAGCAAATTTATAAATGTTTCGGGTGTGGTAAAGGTGGAAGCTCGGTTAATTTCATCATGGAGCACGAGCACCTGTCGTATATTGAAGCGCTTAAATTCCTGGCAAAAAAATACCACATTGAAGTAGTTGAAGAAGAAGAGACCCCCGAGATGATCGCCCAGCGGAACATGCGCGAAAGCCTGATGATTGTTACCGCTTATGCCCGGGATTATTTTTTGAATTACCTGATGAACGAGGCCGATGGCCGGAGCATTGGCTTAAGTTACTTCCGGGAACGTGGTTTCCGCGACGATATCATCAAAAAATTTGAGCTTGGTTACTGTCCCGATAAAAAAGACGCTTTTACGCAGGCGGCCCAAAAACAGGGATACAAAATGGAATTCCTCGAGGCAACCGGCCTTACCATTAAACGCGACGACTGGGTGCGCGACCGCTTTGCGGGAAGGGTCATCTTCCCGTTCCACAATTTGGCCGGAAGGGTGATTGCTTTTGGTGGCCGTATTCTTAAAACCGACCCCAAAGCCGCCAAGTACCTCAACTCACCCGAGTCGGAAATATACCACAAAAGCAAAAGCCTTTACGGCATTGCACAGGCCAAGAATGCCATCGCGCGAAACGATAAATGTTACCTGGTTGAAGGCTATACCGATGTACTTTCGCTTCACCAGGCCGGCATCGAAAACGTGGTAGCCTCATCGGGCACTTCACTCACCCCGGGGCAAATAAGGATGGTAAAGCGGTTTACACCGAACATCACCATCATTTACGATGGCGACCCGGCCGGAATTAAAGCCTCCATCCGGGGGATTGACATGGTGCTTGAAGAAGGCGTTAATGTAAAAGTTGTGCCCCTGCCCGATGGCGAAGACCCCGACTCGTTTGCCCGCTCAATGAATGCTACTTCGCTGCTCGATTACATCAAAGCAAACGAAACCGATTTTATCCGCTTTAAAACACAACTCCTTTTAAAAGAAGCCGATAAAGACCCTGTTGCCAGGGCACGGCTCATAAACGACATCGTGAGGTCAATTGCCATGATCCCCGACAACATTACCCGCTCGGTATACATCAGGGAATGTAGCCTGATGCTCGAAGTTTCGGAAGATTTGCTTTATGCCGAAGTGCGGAAAATAAAATACAAGTCCACCGAGCAGCAAATCATTAAAGAAAAAAGGGAATCGATAAAGGCCGCTGCTGCTGCAAAAAACGAACCGGTAAAAATTGAACCAAAACAAAACCCATGCGAAATTGAAGAAAAAGCGCTGCTCCGGTTACTTATTCGCTATTTTGACCACGAACTTTTCAAAGTGCAGAACGAAGAAACAAACCAGGAAGAATCGGTAAAAGTGGGAGAATACATCATTTCCGAATTGCAGCATGATAACCTGAGCTCGGTCGATCCGGTCATCCAACTCATTTTTGATGAATTATCGGAAAATTACGACAAAGAATTTTTCGATCCAGAACGTCATTTTATTCAGCATGAAAATCAAGGCGTTAGCAGCCTTGTTAGCGGATTGCTTGTCGACAAATACATCGAAAGCGTAATATGGAAACGAAAGGGTGCTTTTGTTGAAGATGAAGATGAAATACTACATCTGCTTGTTCCCAAACTGATTGAAGAATATAAACTGCGCCATGTAAAATTGCTTATTTCCGAAATGATGAAAAAAATTGGGGAATTGCAGGGAAGCGATGATCTTGAGCAAATCCTTACACTTCAAAATACCATTACCAACCTGAAGAAAGTAGAAAAAGACCTTTCGAAAAAGCTTGGGAAAAGGGCTGTAACATCTTAAAACAGGAAATAATGAGGACGCTAAAAATCACAAACCAACAGGAAATTGATGAAGTTATCCGGAGCTGCCGCACTTGTTTTCTCGGGTTGAGCGATGAAAACAATAAGCCGTACGTTATCCCTATGAACTTTGGGTACGATGGTCAATTTATTTATTTACACTCGGGGCAGGACGGGCGAAAATGGGATATCATGAAAATGAACCCCAAAGCATGCATCACCTTTTGCCTGGGCGAAGAACTGGCCTGGCAAAACGAAGAAGTAGCCTGCAGTTACCGTGTGAAATCGAAAACGGTTATTGCCGAAGGCATCATCGAATTTATTGACAACGATGATGATAAAACTAAATCACTCGATGTGTTAATGGCACAATACAGCAAGGCAAAATTTAAATACAGCAAACCGGCTATAAAAAACGTGGGCGTGTACAGGTTGAAAATTGAAACAATGGAAGCCCGGAATTTTGGCGCAAAAGCCGTAACACCGTGGAACAGTTAAACCATTAAAATGTGGTAACACAAAAATATTTTGACAGGAAAAATAAATAACGTTTTGGTTACCGGTGCTACCGGCATGGTTGGCGCAAGGCTGGTTTACGACCTTTTACAACAAGGCCATAAAGTAAGGGCACTGTTTCGCAACCGGGAACGGATCAAACAATTCAGGACCAACATCAGCTATTACACAACATTTGCCGATGAATTTTCAAAGCAAGTGGAATGGGTTGAAACCGACATTTTGGATTACCCTTCACTTTTCGAAACCCTTCAGGATATTGATTTCGTTTATCATTGTGCTGCCATGGTTTCGTTTAAGTATTCGGAAAGAAATGCCATGTTCGAAACCAACATCAGGGGAACGGCAAACCTGGTAAATACCTGCCTCGAAATGGGCGTAAAAAAAATGTGCCATGTCAGTTCAATTGCCGCCCTGGGGCGTACCGAAGACGGTGAGTGGATTACCGAGGAGACTGCCTGGATACCCGAGAAAAAACACTCGGGTTACAGCATCAGCAAGTTTCACTCCGAGATGGAAATCTGGCGGGGCATTCACGAAGGGCTCGAAGCGGTAATTGTAAATCCGTCGGTGATACTGGGCCCGGGCGACTGGGACAACGGCAGTCCGGTGTTTTTCAAACAAATTCATCGGGGAATGCCATTTTATACGCGTGGAGGTACCGGTTTTGTCGATGTGCGTGATGTAACAAAAGCCATGCTTTTATTAACAAGCAGCAGCAACTGGGAAAAAACAAAAAACAACCGTTTCCTGATCAATTCAACCAACCACTCCTACCACCACCTTTTCGCATCAATAGCTGAAGCATTACATGTAAAACCTCCCCGTATACGGGTTACCAAACCAATGATGGAAATTGCCTGGCGGCTGGCTTTAATTGGCGGGTTAATCACGGGAAAGGATCCGCTCGTTACCCGCGACAGCGTTCAGGGGGCATGCAAGCGCACTTATTTCGACGGGGCAAAAATCAGCCGGCTATTCGGTTTCGAATACCGGCCCTTCGATGAAAGTATAAACTACATTGCCGGAATATTCAGGGGCACACTTCCTCAAAAAAAGGGATAACATCACTTCTGAAAAAAAACGTGTTCCGGCTTCGACTTCAATCCCTGCAACAATTTCAACATAAGCCATCGCTTAACCCGGCTTACCGAACCCGATGCAAAAATCTACCCAACAATACGTTACACAAATATTAAATTAGTTTTTACGGGTATCCTTTTCACCCTTGTCTTCAATATACACCATTGACGGCTTTGGAATAAACCAATAATGTTCGCCGCTAAGGTTAGCAATTAGCACCCTTTTCAAAACTTCTACAAAATGTTGCAATTCACGTTTCATTTTTCTCTTTCCTTTCTTATTCATTTTCTGAAATATTTTCACCAATAACGATGCAAATACTGTGCAAACACGCCAATTACCGGTTTTTCAGACCGGAATGTGTCCCAATTTGAGAAAACGGAAGGATTTTATTCCCGGTTTGGGACTGATTAAAGCGAAAAAGGGAATAATGCCGGGCAGGCTAATTGTAAGTCGAGCTTTCTTACCCAACAGTCGGACAAGAATGTTCAACCTACTTGTAAGTCGGGTATTCTTACCCGACAGTCGAACAGGAATGTCCAACCTACTTGTAAGTCGGGTTTTCTTACCCGACTACAGCCCTTCGGACAAGAAACAGCGTTCGGCGGAGCCAATGTCCGACTTACCTCAGTTTGTCGGACAGGAAACAGCGTTCGGCGGAACCAATGTCCGAATTACTATTTCCGGATAATATTAAATAATCCGGAATTGCCCAATTTAATGATGGTTGAGGGTTGAGCTTCCAAAAAATCATCCTGGCGGTATTTCACAACATAATCGACACCGGCTTTAATCGCTTCGCCTATCTCATCAAAGAAAGCCGGAGAAGGTTGCCCGCTAATATTGGCCGAAGTTGAAACAATGGGTTTTCTGAAACGCCTGATCAATTCACTTGTAAATGCTTCGCGGGTTATACGTATGCCTATGCTGCCGTCATCGGCAACCAGGTTAGGAGCGAGGTTTTTTGCATTGTCGTAAATTACTGTAGTTGGTTTTTCCGAGCACTCAATCAAATCCCAGGCAACCTCGGGCATTTCAGCAATGTAGGACGGGATCATGTTTGGATTTTCGAGAAGCACGAGCATGCTTTTATGGTCTTCGCGCTGTTTCAGCTCATAAATCTTTTTAACGGCATTTGCGTTTGCAGCATCGCACCCAATGCCCCAAATGGTATCGGTCGGGTATAAAATAATGCCCCCTTCACGGAGAGTTTCAAGTGCTTTCTTAATGTCTTCCTGAAAATCGGGCAACATGGTGTTTACACTTCAAAGTTTTTCAGGCCGTCGAAATCGAGTGTGGCAAAGTAATCGTCGATGGTTTCCTTACGGCGGATTTGCACCACCTCGCCGTTTTCCCTCAGCAAGAGTTCAGCCGAGCGGGTTTTACCGTTGTAGTTGAAGCCCATTGAATGGCCATGGGCACCGGTATCGTGTATTACCAGGATGTCGCCCACCTCTATTTCGGGCAACAAACGGTTTATGGCAAATTTGTCGTTGTTTTCGCATAGCGATCCGGTTACATCGTAAAGGTAGCGGGCCGACTGGTCTTCCTTGCCCATAACCGTAATGTGATGGTACGCTTTATAAATTGCCGGCCGCATCAGGTTGGCCATGCTGGAATCGAGCCCGACGTATTTTTTGTAGGTTTCTTTCAGGTGCAGCACAGTTGACACCAAATAGCCGTAAGGTCCGGTTATCGCACGCCCCGACTCGAAAAATATTTTCAGCGGGTCGAGGCCGTTACCCACGATGTATTCCTCGTACAGCTCTTTAATACCGTCGCTTACGCGTTGCATATTAACCGGTTTGTGCTCTTTTTTATACGGAATACCAATGCCGCCACCCAGGTTGGCAAATTCAAACCTGATGCCCAGTTCTTTATTCAAATCAACAATGGTATCGAAAATAATATCGGCCGTTTCGACAAAATAATCAGCATCCAGTTCGTTCGATGCTACCATGGTGTGAATACCAAAGCGCTTCACGCCCATTTCTTTCAGCTTTTTATAACCCTCGAAAAGCTGTTCGCGGGTAAAGCCGTATTTCGAATCTTCGGGATTGCCAATAATAACGTTGCCACCTTTTAATGCCCCGGGGTTGTACCTGAAACAAACCAATTCAGGAATACCAACGTGCTTGTCGAGGTAGTCGATGTGGGTAATATCGTCGAGGTTGATAATCGCGCCCAACTCAGCCGCCTTTTTGTATTCTTCGGCCGGTGTATCGTTCGAAGTAAACATGATCTCTTCGCCCCGCATACCTGCTTTTTCGGCTAAAACAAGTTCGGCCAGCGAACTGCAGTCGATACCAAATCCCTGGTTCCGCAACACCTTCATCACGTATGGATTTGGCAAAGCTTTAATGGCATAATATTCTTTAAAACCATTGTTCCAATCGAAACTGTGCTTAAAATATTGCGCATATTCAACAATTCCCTTTTCATCGTAAATATGAAAGGGCGTTGGGTACTTTTCAATTATTTTCTCGAGTTGTTCTTTTGTAAATGGCAACGATTTGCTCTTCATAATTATTAATTGCTTTAATTAACGGGAGTGCAAAGATAATAAAAATGCTGCATTGGAAAATTTGCTTCCGCAGCAGCATTTTGGTCAATATATCAGGGATTGGAAGTGAATTTCGCTAATTTTCAGGACTCTATTGCCGGATTGCCTACTTTGCCCATGAAAAGGATTGCCCCGGTATCCTTCTCGGTTATGGCAAACAGGAAAGGCCGGTCGCAATGGAAATAAATTTTCTGAGGGCCGGAGGGACCAGCACTGGTTGTTTCAAATCCTATGATAGTTACCGCCGCGGCCTCAGTTCCCTCTTCGTCAACCTCGACAAAGGTTTTGTGTTTCACGAAACTGATAAACAGGTCGCGGGCCGGGTTGATGCTGCTAAAATCGGCATTGGTTGTAAAAGCCAATTTCATGCCCATATCCATTAATATTTCGTTAAGTGTTTTTTCGTATTCAATTTTGAATTTTGGCAGGCGGATATCAACGTTCTTTGTTTCGCTGAAATCATCAAGCCAGCTTTTCCAGTTTTTTGGCGATAACATATTGGTTACATCCCGAACCGATTTGTCGCGGTTGGGCAACAAAACCATCATACTGAAATTACCATCGCCATAAGGTAGCCTGATGGCTGAAAAAACATCGTTTGAAAAGTAATCGAGTGTATCTTCGCGGCCCATCATATCAACGGGCACATAATTGCTTTCCGACACTTCAAAAGAAAGTTCCTGTGTGCTTTCGGGATTAAATTCCTTAGTCCAGGTGCCATTAAAATAGATGGCATTGATGAGGAAAAGCACCATTTCAGGTGAAATTTCGTCAATGATCTCGGGGATTTTTTCGTGGGTTTTGTCGCTTACCCACCGGTTAATGTCATCAACCGTGCCGGGATCGCTGAAATCGGCTTCGTTTACTTCGGCATCGTAATGGGTTGAATTTACATCGAGGAAGCTTTGTTCCACATGGTAACGATCGCTGTACCAAATTGAGTTGGCAATTTCCATCGCCACTTTCGGATCAACCGTAGTCAGGGCATCGATTAGCGAACGGTAGGTTTCATTGATCTCCTCCCGTGAAAAATCATCAATCCCCAGCGCTTCGGCCATTTCGGTTTTTGTTTCGGTTTCGGCACCGTTATATGCCATCGATAATGCCATGGAAATACTCAGGGGCGAGATCATAAAATTGGTTTGCTCTTCATTTTCAAAAATACGCTTAAAAATATCGACCCCGAATTCATTGTCGGCTTCAACAATTTTTTGTGATTTCAGAGTGATGTCGATTTTTTCAGATTGATCATCATCACCTTTGTCGCACGAGAACATTGCGAGTAAAATGATTAATACGGTAATAAATACAGTTGGTGTTTTCATGGTTATTATATTTTGGTGTTTCTCTTTTTAAATGCAAACAGGCCTAACCCATTGTTCTTCGGGTCCGTCAGGCCGGGTTTTCATATCCTACTTTTAAAACTGTGGCCGATACAATTTGCTGCCTTTTTCAGCGGTGGTTGATCGGCCCGGGATTGTTATTGGCTTTCTTAATCCCCCGGGCTGAAGCCCGGGGCAAGTCAAAAGCCCGGGGCAATTCATAATCCTGGGCAATTCAAATGCTTGGTGCAATTCAATGCTGGGGTATTCCTCTTGAGAAATGTACCTTTAATTGCCCCGACATTGATGTCGGGGAATTAATGAATGTACCTGAAAAAAGAGGGGGCTTTAGCCCAATTCCATTCCCTTGGTTTTTCCTGAGGCCGATACAGTGGACTCCTTTTTTTCAAAGGCGGCAGATCGGCCTGAAATACTATATGCCTTTTAAAATCCACGGGTTAAAACCCGTGGCTAAAAAAACATCGCCCCTATGGGGCTTTTGACTACAACCCAAAATGTTGTTTCAATCATTTCAAGAACGTTACTACTTTCTAAAATAGTTACCTAGCCCTACGCCAGCTGGCGGACTGGGAGGATTAATACGCCGGTTCCATCATTTTGCCAATGAACAATATTGCACCGGTTTCTTTTTCGGTTATGGCGTAAACAAACGGTTTGTTGGCAACAAACATGTTCACGGCGCTTCGCCACTCCATAGCCACAACTGTTGCCGCGGCAGCTTCCGTGCCTTTTTCGTTCACATCGATAAAGGTATTGTGCTGCACGTAATCGATCCAGATATCGGTGTCGGTAGTTATTCCCTTGAAATTGGCCCGCGGGTTAAAAGCTATTTCCATCCCCATGGCAGAAAGTATATCGTTCAGCTTCATTTCAAATTCAGTTTTGAATTTTGGGAGCTGAAGGGTTGACAAATAAGTCATTGTGAAATTACCCATCCACTGTTTCCATTTTTCCGGGGTTATTTCTGTAATGATATCGTTGCAGGTTTTTCCATAAACCGGAAGAAGGATGACCATGTTGAAGTTGCCATCGCCATAAGGTAGTTCAACAGATGAAAAGAGCTCGTTAACCTGGTAATTTACCGAGTCGGAAGCACACATCATGTCAACATCAATGGTCGTACCATCTTCTTTTGTAAAAGGTTGCTTACGAGTAAGTGTTTCATCAAATGAAGTTTTCCATGTTCCGTTAAAATAAATGGCATTAACAAGGAACATAACATGGGTAGACTCAATTTCATCGATCATGTCCCTGATCTTATCATGGGTTTTGTCTTCAATCCAACCATTAATGATATCAAGTGCATTGGGGCTGCTGAAATCGAGTTCACTCACTTTGGCATCGTAGTAAGTTTTATTGACCTCAATAAAACCGGGAATAACATTCATATCATCGCGATACCATATCGATTGAGCAATATCGAGTGTTACTTTCGGATCGGCAGCAAGCAATGCATCTACAAGGTATTTATAACCCTGGTTGATTTCATTGGCCGTTAAACCGCTCAGATGCATAGCCTCTTGCATGGCCAGCTTTGTTTCTTCTTTGGCACCATTATAAGTCATGGCCAATGCCAGTGATATACTTAACGGGGAAATCGTCACATTTTCATCTTTCTCCTGACAAATACGTTGGAACAGGTCGATACCCATTGAGTTATCGGCTTCGACCAGGGTTTGTGATTTTTGATCGAGATCAGTAACCAATGGCACATTATCATCTTTCTGGCACGATGCAGAAAAAACAATCAGCATTAAAAATAGTATCAAAAACTTTTTCGTTTTCATGGTTGCATTTTTTATTTTTAAAAGACGCTGACAGGTCGGGTTTTTAACTCATTCCTTTATCTTGGTTGATTTGCCTCCTCCCGATGTACATCGGGAGGAGGCAAATGATGGCCTGTCCTTTTTGTGGGCTATGAACCCAATTTCCATTTCCCGGTATTTCACTTGTGGCCGATACAATTTGCGGCCTCTTTTCAGCGGCGGTTGATCGGCCCGGGTTGTTATTGGCTTTCTTAATCCCGGGGCAAGTCAAAAGCCCGGAGCAATTCATAATCCTGGGCAATTCAAATGCTTGGGGCAATTCAATGCCGGGGTAATTCCTCTTGAGAAATGTACTTTTAATTGCCCCGACATTTATGTGGAGGAATTAATGAATGTACCTGAAAAAAGAGGGGGCTTTAGCCCAATTCCATTCCCTTGGTTTTTCCTGAGGCCGATACAGTGGGCTCCTTTTTTTCAAAGGCGGCAGATCGGCCTGGGATACTAAATGCCTTTTAAAATCCACGGGTTAAAACCCGTGGCTAAAAAAACATCGCCCCAATGGGGCTTTTGGCTATAACCCAAATTGTTGTTTCAAACATTTAAAGAACATTACTACTTTCTAAGGTAGTTACCTAGCCCTACGCCAACTGGCGGACTGGGGGGATTAGTACGCCGGTTCCATCATTTTGCCAATGAACAATATTGCACCGGTTTCTTTTTCGGTTATGGCGTAAATAAAGGGTTTATCAACCTTAAAAAACATGGGCATGGCGGCAAACTCTTTCATGGCCACCACGGTTGCAGCAGCGGCTTCGGTGCCTTTTTCGTTCACATCAATAAACGTGTTGTGTTGCACATAGTCGATGTACAAATCGCGGTTGCCGTTAATACCGCTAAAGTCGGCATGTCCGCCTTCAAAGGCAATGCCCATGCCCATAGCCGTCAGCACATCGTTCAGTTTGATTTCGTACTCGGCCTTGAATTTGGGCAACCAAATGGTTATCTCGGGAATTTTATTCATCGAAGCCATCCAGTTTTTCCAGTTTTCGACCGTTAATTCCTGCAAAATATCGTCACAGGTTTTCCCATCGGAAGGAACCAGTGCTACCATGTTGAAGTTGCCTTTCCCGTAAGGGAGCTCGATGGCCGAAAAACTTTCTTCGTACAGCACAAGTGCCGAATCAGATTTCGACATCATATCTACTTTTATCACCGATCCGTCGGCTTTGGTAAAGTCACCTTTGAACGTATTATCCTTTTTGAACTGCTTTTTCCACTCGCCATTGAAATAGATGGCATTGATCAGGAACATCACGTGACTGGGGTCGATCCGTTTGATCATGTCCTGGATTTTGTCGTGGGTTTTGTCTTCAATCCAGCCATTTATAATATCGAGGGCATCGCTGCGACCAAAGTCAAGTGCATTCACTTCGGCATCGTAATAGGTCTGGTTCACGGTTTTAAAATCTTCGAGCACTGTACGGTCTTCGCGGTACCAGATCGACTGTGCAATTTCGAGCGTAACCAGCGGGTCAGCCTCCTTAAGTGCTTCCACAAGGCTTTTATAGGCATGGTTTATCTCTTCGGTTGTAAACCCGCTTACCCTGAGCGCTTCTTCCATAGCAACTTTGGTTTCTGTTCTGGCCCCGTTGTACGTCATGGCCAAAGCCAGCGATACGCTTAATGGCGAAATGTTAAAATTCCCGTCTTCGTTTTCGTCAATAAGCTTAAACATATCGATACCAAACTCGTTATCGGCCTCAACCAGTTGCTTCGATTTCAGCGACAGTTCAATTTCTGTTGAATTCGGGTTCTCGATGCATGAATTGCACGAAAACAACGGGAAGGCTATCAACAATCCCAGTATTAGTACAACATGCCATCTTTCCTGCTTCGGCTTTTTTTCATTTCGGTTCATCTTTTATCGTTTTAATAGTTATAATATTCAACAATAACGGTTTCGTTGGGGTACGTTTCGGTTTTCGAAGTGGGAAACCCCAGTGAATTATACGTGTATTCATAATTATAGGTTGAAGTGTAGGCAACCGATCTGTTTCCGGCCTCATCGTAATTGTATGCGGTCACCTCTTTTTTGGTCATGTTGTTTTTCGATTTTGGCCCCGGGCTAATGTTGAAAGGGGCAAGCTTTGAATCATAGCTATACTCTTCTATATAGCTCAACCTCTTTTCCTGATCGACATAATAATACGATTCGATCTTTTCAATGTTTTCATTATCATCAAAGAAATATTCAAGGCAGCCATTTATACTGTTTGCAAGGGGGTCAGCCGAATAGCTGGTAATACGAACCGTTTTTTCATCGGGGTATTCACATTCCTGATAATGGGTTCTGTTTAAATCATCATATTTATCGCCATAATCAGTTTTTGTTTCAACTTTTTCAAGCCGATCAAAATCATCATATTTATAGGCTATTTCCAAATCTTTCCCCAAAGCCCCCGTTAGGCTCGACATATAAATTATCCCCGGCTGGTAACCTTTTTGTTCAATCAACAAGCCTTTACTGTTGTACTTGTATTCAAATTCTTCCTTTTCATCGGGATGAAAAGCCGCATTAATGTTCCAGCTTTTAACCAACCGCCCATCCTTATATGCATACCTGGCAATTATTTCATGGGCTTCATTCTCTATCGATGAAATTTTCCCTTCGGAAGAAAGGGCGGGATCGTATTCATCTTTTTCGCAAGCGCTGAAAAAAATGATTGATAGAAAAAACATTGTTAAAATTTGTATCCTCATAATTTTATGCAATTTCGGTCTCTTCATTTTCTTTAATCGTATTCACTAGCGGGTCAACATCGTTAAACGAGCCACCAGTTTGTTGTGCCGCGGCCCGGCAACCACCCCGGCATTTCTCATAGCGCATACAACCGGCACAAAAATCGGGGCGTGCAACAACGCTGTATTTTTCCGAAGACTTTTCAAGAATAGTTTGTATCGTTTCCCTGAAAATGTTCCCCATAACATCGGGCGAATGGTTGCAAAAACGCAGGTCGCCGCCTACTGTGAGGGTTAAGGGCCGTTGGCGTATTTCGGTTGAACAGTTCGAAAAAAGAATGTTCCGGTAACGGTTCGGGTCTACGACACAATGCGGTGTACATACATTTGACGATAGCTGAAGCCTCCGTTTCTCAGCAATTTCATTTGCCTGTTTAAATGCTTCGTTTAATTCTTCTTTCGAAGGCAATACTTTTTCGGGCGAAGCCAATACTGCACCTCCCAGATTGTAGCGGTTGAGCATAACGCGTTGAAATCCCAGGTTGTTTAATAATTCAAGCGTTTCTCCAACCTGGGAAAAATTCTGCTTTGTTATTACAATTACCGGCACAACATAAGCCCCAAATTTCATTAACCCCACCATACGGTCTTTCGATTTTTTCCACGAGCCAAGCACGCCGGTCATGCGGTCGTGCACAGCCTGGTCGTAGGAATGCAACGGCAGTTCGAAAAGCTGAACACCTACTTTTATTAGTTGGGAAAATTCGGTGGTAGACCCGGTATTGCCGTTTGTAATAACCGAAACAGTTGCCCCTTTCATCCGGCAAAACAAAATCAGCTCGTTCACCCTTTCGGCCAGTAATGGTTCGCCTCCGGTAAAAGTAACATGCTTAGGGTTTGCTTGCTTGAAAACGGTTTTCAGTGTTTTTAAGGCAAAGGTATAACCCTCTTTTACAGGTTCTGCCTTTGGGTCATTGTCACGTTTCCAGTGGTTGTAGCAAAACTGGCAATCGAGGTTACACTTCCTTGTAACTTCAAAAATCAGGTAATTCAATTCATCTTTTTTCTTTTTAAACAAACTCATAGCTTATTTCACGTTTAATTTTATCTGGGTCAAAATAGGCCCGGTCTTTTCAGTATCCGGGTCAATGGTAAAAAAATCCATCACGTAATTTCCATTTTCGATTGAAGGATCGAGTTTCAGGGAAAATTTTTCGTTGTAATCGTTAAAATTGCCGTCTTCGGGTTGTAAACTGCCCTCTTGGACAACGCTGCTGTCAATAGTTAAAATTTCAAAACCATATTTATTGTGCAGGCAGTTTTTTATGTGCCCTGTTATCATCGAATCGGCTGGCAAGTCGGCTGTTATTGAATAATCCTCGTAATTTAAACTGTCAATTAAAATATAATCGGTTGGTTCAATATCGTAACAACTTATTACCGGGCAACCGGTTGAAACACCTGTAAGGGCAATAATTGCTGCCCCAAGCTTCATTTTCCGGGCCACCCATTTGGCCGACTTTCCCTTATAAACCCACACCCCGATGCAGGTTATGCAAAAGCCAAGTGCCACAATGGCAAATACTAAAGGCAACCCTATTTTCTTTAATTCCTTCATTAACAATTATTCTGCAAGTGTCGGGTCAAAAACTTTGCCCATAAATAAAATTGAATGTGTGTCTTCTTCAACAATGGCAAACAGGAACGATTTATCGATCTTGATTATTTGTCCGGGACCGACTGAAGTAATCCCAACAGTAACCGATGTTGCCGCGGCAGCCTCGCTCCCTTCTTCATCGGTTTTTATATAGGTTTTGTGATTGACTTCTGAAATATATACTTCTTTATCGGTTATGTTATTAAAATCGGCCACAAAAGGTGTGAATGCATCGTTCATACCCATAGCTCTCAGTTCATCAGTCAACTCGTTTTTATAGCTGAACTCAAATTTTGGGAGCCATATTTCCTGATCGACCGGTGTCATGGTTCTCAGCAATTCAAAATCGGTGTTTTTCAGTTCAGGCAAAATATCAGCAGTTGTATAACCCTCTTCGGGCAAAAATATCAGCATGTTAAATTTGCCCGCCCCGTAAGGCAATTCTATTACCGAAAATTTTTCATCGTTGTAATAATTAAGGGCAACCTTACCCATCATGGTCGGTACTTCTTTTTCAGCGCCGTTTTCGAGATGGAAATTCATGGCTTCGGTAGCTGTCTTTTTAAATTCGGTTTTCCATTTGGCCTTAAAGTACACCGCGTTAATCAGGAACATCATATCTTCACTATTGACCTGATCGATAATTTTATCGATTTTCCCTTTGGTATTCTTATCCACCCAATTATTAATGTCGTCCTTTGCCCGGTAGGGTTTCGCGGGATCGTAAGCACTCACTTCGGCATTGTAATACTCCCGGTTCACCTCAACGAAATTTTCTTTTGGGGGCATATCATTCCGGTACCAAACGGAATTGGCAATGGAAAGTTCCACTTTCGGGTCGTGATCAATCAGGGCATCAACCAGGGTTTTGTTGCTTTGGTTAATTTCTTCGGGGAGAAAATCGGCAAAGCCAAGCACGTTTTGCATTTCGGTGTAGGTGTTATCGGTTGCCCCGTTCAACGCCATCGACAAGGCCTGGCTTACGCTAAGCGGCGATACCATGATGTTTTTTTCGCTGTCTTCGTTTGTTAAAACAGTTTCAAAAAAACCGAATCCGAATTGATTGTTGCTTTCGACAAGCCGGGCCGATTTCTGGTCAAGGTCGATGGGTGTGGGAGGGTTATTGTTTTCAAACCATTCGCATGATAATAACACGAAAGGGAGCAATAACAGCAATATTCGATGTAAGTGTTTCATAACTTTCAATATTTATAAAAAACGATTTATTTCCATTAAAATTTCAGGTTTCACAGTTTCATGATGAATTAATTACACCGGGGGTTGCGTCTGCCTGAAAAAAAAATCAAAAAAATTTCAAAAAGCCACGCAACCTTTTCAAACAAATATCCGTCATACTTCTGAAACCAAAAAGAATTTAAAATGAAAAGATACAATAAACAACACGTTCTTTGTTTTTTTAAACACGATGATTATTGGGGAAATACCAAACATTGGTTAAATGCAAAATGTTGAACAACTTTCTGTTTTCGTTTTGTTAAAATAGCCCTAATTTTACACTAATTTTTCACCCCGGTAATCTGTTTTCATCGATTGGAAGAACTTGAGAAATTAATTGAAGGTTGCAAACTGGGCAAACGCGATGCGCAGGCACGCTTATACCGGTTGTATTCCCCGGAACTTTTCGGGGTATGCCTCCGTTATTCGCGCGACCAAACCGAGGCTGAAGACACCCTGCACGAGGGATTTATGAAAATTTTCAGGAAAATCGGGCAATTTTCACATAAAGGATCTTTTCAAGGCTGGATGACACGCATTATGATAAATACAGCGCTCGGAAAATTCAGGAACCGTTACAAAGTTCAGCCGGTTGAAGACATTTCGGCTTACGACAGGGAAACCGGCGAAAACGAAGCCTACACCAACCTCGATACCGATGTTCTTATGAAATTAATTAGCGAACTGCCCCCCCGTTACCGCATGGTTTTTAACATGTATGCCATTGACGGGTATTCGCACAGCGAAATTGCCGGAATGCTGGAAATTGCCGAAGGAACATCAAAATCGAACCTGGCAAGGGCACGCAAAATATTGCAGAACAAAATAATTGAAATGGGTTTTATTGATAAGGTTTATGCAAAATAACACGAACAAAGAAAACATTGACCAGCTTTTCAGGTCGAAACTGGAAGGCCACAAGGTGGTTCCCCCTCCCGGAATTTGGGATGGGATAGCCGCCGACATGGATACGCGCAAACGAAAAAAACGTGCCATCTGGATCATTGCTTTTTCATCGGCAGCAGCACTTTTGCTTGCTTTCATGGCTGGATGGTATTTTTCGGAAAAAATTACCGAAACAGAAACACGATATGCCGAAGAAATAAAAACAATTGATAACAACAATGATTTTTCAAAACCGGAAAAAGCGGCTACGAAAGAAGAAGGTATTGAAAAGGACTACCAAACGAATGAACTTTCAACAGAACAAGAACCAACAAATTTTGCACACACCCTTAAAGATACTTCACCATTGCCTGCGCAAAAAGGCAAAACCACACCCATAAAAATACAGCAAATAGAATCAGTTGAAAATGACAAAATTAAAGGGATACTGGCTTTTTTAAAACCAACCGGACTGTATAAACTAAAATCGAAAAAGCCATCACGCGAACTGATTGCCATGAATACAGCCGGTTTTTCCGATGCCGACCGTAAAATAATTGAAGCCAACCTGAGGAACATGCCTGAAAACGACGATGAGAAAAACAAGGGGCAATGGCTTTTAGGTATCCAGGCATCGCCGGCATACCGGTTCGAACAAGGTGGCTCGGGAACCGATAAAGCCGACATTATTTACAGCGTAAACCAATCGGGAGCAACGCCGCAATACATTACAAATGTAACGGGGGGCGTAAAATTTGAATACCGAACCGGCAAACGCCTCGCGATACACAGCGGGGTAAACTACGGCGAAATTGCCCAAAGAAATGCCAGCCTTGGTGTTTCGTTCACCGGACACAACTGGCTAAACGAAAACTTCGGCACAGATGCCATGTACAGCCCGGGCGAAAGTGAAAAAAACAGCATTCCCGAAACAAACAACACCGTTGTTGCAACCAACATTGGCCTGGCAAATATTGAAATGCCGCAGGGCACCGAACTGGCCCTTGCCAACCGCCAAAACACAACCTATGCCAATGAGGTTACCCGCAATACCGAATTTGAACAACAGGCCGGGTACATCGAAGTACCGCTAATTCTGAGCTATTCAATTATTAACAAGGGAATTGGCCTGTACGTACTTGGCGGCATCAATACCAACATACTTACATCGAACAACGTTGAACTTGTAAACAACAACGAAGTAATAGGCACCGGAAAAATTGAAGGGTTAAACCCCTTAACGTTCAGCAGCAGCCTGGGGCTGGGCCTTAATTATACTTTAGGGAAGCGTTTGAACCTTTCGGTTGAGCCAACCATGAAAATCATGCTGAATTCACTCAGCAACGAAGCAATATATGAAACCAGGCCATATACCGTTGGTGTTTACACGGGTTTGTCGTACCGGTTTTAAAATCAATTGAAATTATTTTTTTGCCAGCGAAACAAATAACCTAAATTTTTTCACGACTCCCTCCCGCTCTTTTTCGATTACAATCTCATTGGAATAATGTGCAGGTGTAAATCCGGCATTTATTAATAAGTCCTCAAATTCAGTCCGTTCGAAACCTTTGTGGGGAACACCTTCATGGTGATGATACGAACCGTCTTCCTTTTCAAGGTCAATGCTGCAAAGCCAACCCCCGGGCTTTAGTTTTTTATTGAAATTTTTCAAAAGCTGCGGTACATCTTTAACATGGTGCAAAACCTTCATTGTGAAAATTTTATCAAAAGATACACCTTCAGGAGCTTTTTCAGAAAAATCGGCATTCAATATCGATACTTTTGCTTTACCGTATTCTTCACTTTTCAACGTAACCTGTTCGAGCATCCCCTTCGAGACATCGCAAAAAGTTGCATGTCCGGCATTTTTTAATAAGCGAAAGCCCAACAATCCGGTTCCGCAACCATAGTCGAGAATCGAATCGTCCGTCGAAAATTTCAGCTCCCTTTCAATAATTTCTGCAACCTTGTCAATTTGCGGTATGCGCCCGGGGTCGTTATCCCACGAAGAGGCCAGCGTATCGAACGAATTCTTCATAATTGCAACTAATTTGGTTTTTATGCGTTATTTTTGTGAATTGCAAAGAAACGAATTTTTGGGTTTGATTAAGAAAATGAAGCAGATTATAATGACGGTGGAAAAACATAAAGCAATTGTGTTTATACTTCTTTTTGCAGCAGGTTTTTTTCTAAGCCAGTCGGTCAGTCTTTCTGCCCATGGCGAAGAAAACGAAAAAAAGAAAGTGGTTTTACAGGAAGTAAACACGCCTCCCATCCCCAACAAGCTGTTTTTTGCCGGTGAAGAAGTACCGTTGGGGCATTTCGACATAAGGGAAAACCTCGACAGGGAATTGATGGTTAACTGTTACTTTCACTCCCAAACCTTGCGCTACATAAAACTGGCACCGCGTTATTTCAAAATTATCGAGCCCATTTTGGAACAAGATACCATTCCCGACGATTTTAAATACCTGGCCCTGGCCGAAAGCGGGTTCGACCCCAAGGCTGTTTCACCGGCCGGAGCAGTAGGCATTTGGCAATTTATGAAATCGACAGCAAAAGATTACGGGCTCGAAATAAACGATGAAATTGATGAACGTTACCACATTGAAAAAGCCACAAAAGCAGCGTGTAAATACCTGAAAGAATCGTATGCCAAATACGGCAACTGGACAACGGTTGCCGCCTCGTACAACGTAGGGCGAAACGGAATCGACCGGCAGGTGGAACGCCAGAAAGAAAGCCACTATTACAACCTGCTACTGCCCGAAGAAACCATGCGCTATGTTTTCAGGATACTGGCCCTGAAAGTGATTCTTGAATCGCCGGAACAATACGGTTTCAATGTACCAAACCACGAAAAATACCCTTCAATTTCCTATAAAACGGTTGAAGTTGACAGCTCGGTAACCAGTTTTGCCGATTTTGCCCATCACTTCGGCACCAATTACAAACTGCTAAAAATGCTGAACCCCTGGCTCAGGGAACCCTACCTGAAAAATGCCGGTGGAAAAACCTACGAGATAAAAATCCCCAAAGGGAGATTCCGGAAAAATTATACCACAGAACTTTAGAAACAAACATGGGCAAGAATATAACAGGCAAAGACATTAACTACGAAGTTATTAAAGTAAGGGGTGCCCGTGTGCACAACCTTCACAATATTAACGTGGATATTCCACGCAATAAACTTACCGTGATAACCGGATTAAGCGGCAGCGGCAAGTCGTCACTTGCCTTCGACACCATTTACGCCGAAGGACAAAGGCGTTACATCGAAACCTTCTCGGCCTATGCCCGCTCGTACCTTGGCAACATGGAGCGCCCCGATGTGGATGAAATTTCAGGATTAAGCCCGGTCATTTCCATCGAACAAAAATCGACCAACAAAAACCCGCGCTCAACCGTGGGCACGGTTACCGAAATATACGACTTCCTCAGGCTACTTTATGCCCGGGCTGCCGAAGCTTTTTCCTACAACACGGGCGAAAAAATGGTGAAATATTCCGAGCAGAAAATCCTCGACCTGATCAGGGAAAAATACCGGGGGAAACGGATTTTGCTCCTTGCCCCACTGGTTAAAGGGCGCAAAGGGCATTACCGCGAACTGTTCGAACAAATCCGCCGCAAAGGTTTCCTATACGTGCGTCTCGACGGCGTGGTAAAAGAACTGATGCACGGCATGAAGCTCGACCGTTACAAAAACCATTTTATCGAAGTGGTCGTAGATAAAATGGTGGTTGATGAAGCCTCGGACGGCCGCCTGCGCGAATCGGCCGCAACGGGAATGAAGCAGGGCAAGGGCATAATAATGGTACTCGACCATGACTCGGGCGATGTGAGCTACTACAGCCGCCACCTGATGTGCCCCACCACGGGCATATCGTATGCCGAACCGGCACCGCACAATTTTTCTTTCAACTCGCCACAGGGCGCCTGCCCCAAATGCAACGGGCTGGGTGTTATTCCCCAACTCGATATGGACAAGATCATCCCCGACAAAACCTCCACCATTTACAAAGGGGGCATTGCCCCGCTGGGATCTTACCGCAACTCGGTTATCTTCTGGCAAATTGAAGCCATTGCCGATTCTTACGGGGTTACGCTGAAAACACCGATAAACAAAATACCGGAAGAAGCCCTCGACAAAATCCTGTACGGCACCAACGACCGCATACAGTTGAAAAATTCACCCCTCGGGGCCAGCATCAACTACTTCATGACCTACGAGGGGGTCGTTAAATACATCGAAAACCAAAAAGATGAAAGCTTTTCATCGAAAGCAAAAAGCTGGGCAAACCAGTTTGTTAAAGAAATAACCTGTCCCGATTGTGAAGGGCAACGCCTGAAAAAAGAGTCGCTCTGGTTTAAAATCGACGATAAAAACATTTCCGATGTTGCCCGCATGGACCTTGTTGAACTGAGCGAATGGCTGACCGGACTGGAAGACCGGATAAGCAAACGCCAACGACTGATTGGCCACGAGGTAATAAAAGAAATTCGCGACCGGCTGAGGTTCATGCTCGATGTGGGACTGGAATACCTGGCCCTTAACCGTCCGGCCAAAACCCTTTCGGGCGGCGAATCGCAACGCATCAGGCTGGCCACCCAAATTGGTTCGCAACTGGTGAATGTGCTCTATATCCTCGACGAACCCAGCATCGGGCTACACCACCGCGATAACCTGAAACTGATCAACTCCCTTGAACAACTGCGCGATACGGGCAACTCAGTCATCGTGGTTGAGCACGACAAAGACATGATGCTGTATGCCGACTACCTCGTTGACCTGGGCCCTTATGCCGGCAGGCATGGTGGCAAGGTAATGGGCGCCGGAACACCAAAAGAATTGCTGCAAAACAACTCCCTTACATCGCTTTACCTGCGTGGTGAGAAAAAAATTGAAGTCCCAAAAACAAGGCGGCCCGGCAAAGGGCTATCGCTTATTTTGAAAGGCTGTAAAGGCAATAACCTTCAAAACGTTACTACTGAATTTCCATTGGGAAAACTCATTTGCGTAACGGGCGTATCGGGCAGCGGTAAATCGACACTAATAAACGAAACCCTCCAGCCCATTCTAAGCCAACATTTTTACCGCTCGAACAAAGACCCGCTGGAATACGCATCGATCGAAGGCATTAAAAACATCGACAAAGTGGTACAGGTAGACCAGTCGCCGCTGGGCCGCACACCACGCTCTAACCCGGTAACTTACACCGGTGTTTTCTCCAGTATCAGGGACCTTTTCGCCCAATTGCCCGAGTCGAAGATCAGGGGATATAAACCCGGCCGTTTCTCGTTTAACGTCAAAGGCGGGCGCTGCGAAGAGTGCCAGGGTGGCGGCATGAAACTGATCGAGATGAACTTCCTGCCCGATGTGTATGTGCACTGCGACAAATGCAACGGGAAACGTTACAACCGCGAAACCCTCGAAGTGCGGTTCAAAGGGAAATCGATCAGCGATGTGCTCGACATGACCATTAACCAGGCGGTTGAATTCTTCGAAAACATGCCAAAAATCCTGAACAAACTGAAAACATTGCAGGAAGTAGGACTGGGGTACCTTACCCTCGGGCAGTCGTCAACCACCATTTCGGGCGGCGAAGCCCAGCGGGTAAAACTGGCCTCCGAACTGTCGAAACGCGACACCGGCAAAACCCTGTACATATTGGATGAACCGACAACCGGCCTCCATTTCGAGGACATAAAAGTACTGCTCGATGTGCTGAACAAACTTGTCGACAAAGGCAACACGGTAATTGTAATCGAACACAACATGGAAGTTATCAAAGTGGCCGACCACATTATCGATATTGGCCCCGGCGGGGGAAGAAAAGGCGGAAAAATTATAGCTACAGGAACCCCCGAAGAAATTGCAAAAAATAAAAAATCGGTAACGGGGATATATTTGAAAGAGGAGTTGGAGTGATTATTCCTTGATATTTGGAATTTTGATTTCCAATTTTCAAGGTAAAATTACTGAAAGAGGAAATGCGCTTTCTAATCGATTATGCAATTGCATAATTTGGGTTGAAAAGTTGCACGCTGAAAAAATTACTGAAACAAAACACTACCACCGTAGCATATACTTGAATGAGGGGATGATGGGCAGGCCGCTTTGCTGCCATAAGGTTAAACCTTTTGAATGGTCGTCTTTATCGGCCCACGAATAATAATAGTATGCCGGGTTTTGCTGGTTATAAACATTGTAAATATTAAACGACCATGTATAATCCCTTCCACGTTTTGTTTTACCGTTAATCTGGAAACCTATATCCAACCTGTGGTAATTACTATAACGTGAACTGTTCTTGCCCGGGTAGAGAACAACATTACCTTTCAATGCATAAGGGAAATAATCATCATTATACTCTGTAACCTCTCGCCCTTGCATGCCTTCAAATGCAGGATAGTAACCGGTTTCGAGCGTAAACGGGTAACCCGTGCCAAAAGTCCATGAAGCTGAAAGCGAATATTTTTCATTAAAACGGTGGTTTACTGCCACGGAAAAATCATGTCGGCGGTCGTAAATAAACGGGTAGGATTTGCCACCGTTTTTATTTGTAAAAAAACGGTCAGTTTTTGCCAGGGTATAACCAAGCCATCCGGTTGTATTTCCGGTATTTTTCCTGATATACAATTCAATTCCCCGTGATATCCCCTCACCGTTTATCTCAACTTTCTGCTGCCAGTCTTTTTCGCCCGACAGGTAATTTACACCTTCTTTGTACTCAACCAAACCGCTCATTTCCTTTTGATATGCTTCTATTGAAAATTCATATTGCCCGTTGAACAACGATTTTGAATACCCGGCAGTATACTGAACTGCCTCCGATGGGGGAACAAACGGTGTTGCCGGCATCCACAAATCGGTTGGTGTGCCAATATTCTGAAAACTTAGCATGTGCAATGCCTGCATGTTTTCGACATACGATAACTTTAACGCGCCTGTGTGCTTATTTCCAAAAACGGCAATTATCCGGGGCTCAATTTTGGAATAACGGGCTTCATCGACAATATAATTGCTGAAACGGGCACCGATATTCATTTTCAAAAAACGAAACGGGCGGAGTATATTTTCGATATAAAGGTTTGCATCGGTACTTCGAACATTATCGCTTCCATACGAATCTTCGGACATTAACGAATCGCCTGCCAACAAACCGGTTGTAATAATCCCGGGCTGAAAAAAATGCATGGTTGCACCTGCACCAAACGACACATCGTACCAATTATTTACCGTAAGCATGAATTCACTTTTCAATGAAAAATCGTTTACATGCATACGGTTACTATTGTTGTATGACAACGAATCTAAACTGGCAGATTGTTCCAGTTTGTAATTATAGCGGGTATAGCCGGCCACAAAATCGGCAATAAGCCTGTTCCCCAACTTTGAGTTGAGCCTCAGGGTTGAAAGGATATTCCCCCACGAGTTTTTATATTTCCCTTCGTATTCATCCATATCCCACGGTTTTGTCCTGAACTGTAACGCATCGTTCCCCATGTAAAGGCTCAGGAAAAGCCGGTTATTATCGTTAATTGTATGGGCAATTTTTCCGTAGAGATCATAAAAACTATACCCGATTGAAAATCCTTCTGAAGCGATGTTTGTTATTGGCCGCAACAACAAGTCGAGATAAAACCTGCGAAAAGAGAACAGGTACGAAGTAGTGTCTTTCTTTATAGGGCCTTCAAGCAATATATCGGACGACAACAACCCTATACCAAAACTGCCTTTATGTTCCTTTTTGTTCCCTTCGCGCATACGCAAATCAATAACCGACGACAAACGTCCGCCATAACGTGCAGGAAATGTGCCTTTGTACAATTTCATGTTGCTGATAATATCGGGGTGAAAAAGCGACAGGAAATTGTAGTAGTGGTTCACATAATAAACAGGTGTACCATCTAACAGGAAAAGGTTCTGGTCGGGGCTACCGCCACGCACGTACAAACCGCTACGCCCTTCGGAGCCGCCCTGTATGCCGGGCATAAGCTGCAACACCTTCAACACATCGGGTTCTCCAAGCATGGGCAGAGCTTTAAGCTCTTTCATGGGAAGGGACACAACACCTGTTTCAATACGGTCTTCGATTGCACGTTGCCCCATTACTTTAACCTGACCAAGGGTAATGCCGGGCGAAAGTTTAAAATCGACACGAAGGTCTCCTTTTACGTCTTGTCTGTTTATGGTTTTTGAAGCATATCCGATAAATGATGACACAATTTTCACATCACGGCCAACGGGTATTTTCACAGCATAATGCCCAAAATAATCGGTTGCCGTCCCCGTGTTACTCCCGGGTAACCATATTGTTGCACCAATCAGGGGCTCATTTGTCAGGCTATCAGTTACAAATCCGGAAACAACGACCTGCTGAGCCCTAAGCACACTGCACGTGAATAATAAAAATATGAAAAAACCGTAACGCATAAGGGCTTAAAATATATAATCGGTTTCAATTGTTTGTGCGTAATAACCGGCAAATATCCCATAGCCGTTTTCAATGTTCGAGTACATGATTATCGGTTCCATGGGATCCCAAAAATCAGCGTATTGGGCTTCGTCGTGTTTTAAATAAGTCAACCTGTAGGTATAAAAAATGGAAGAACCCTGTATTACTTCAACCTCGTATTTGTAGTGATCCCGGCCATTATTATAGCGATAACTACCAACAGATTCGAGAACCTGTAAGGGATAGTCAACCCCGTTAAATGTAACATCGGAAAACACCGTTTGCCAAATATCATTTTGCGTTACTACCGGGTCGTTTGTTTTAAAACTACCGATACGGACAACATTTATCGTATCCTGCGAATCCCTGTCATAACGTTTATAATAACACCGGTTGGTAAATTCATAATAATTATCGGCAGGGGTATCGTGAATAATAAAATTCAAACCATCGTAAAAAAAGCCCTCTTCATTCATCCATGCGTTTAGCTCGTAGCCGGTATATTCAACATTGCTTACAACTGATGGAATTGAATCTGAAGCCTGCAACATATCATAACCCGGCACTTCAACCTGTAGCGTATAGAATACCCCGGATTTTGGGAAAACACCTTCATCGCGGTAATAACCTCCGCCAATGGCTGGCAATACTGCTACGGTGTCGTTACCGGTAAGGATACGGACAACTGCATTGTCGAATACCTGAACGGCCGTATCGAGCATCGATGCTGTTTTGCATACATAAACACAAAATGGTTTCGACGGTGTAAACAGGCAGTTTACCACCGGGCATTCGTCATACTCAAGTTCGTCAATGCCAACGGGGAAATAGCAACCGTTTATCAATGCCAGTGTGAAGAGCGCGATAATACATTGTCTAATCCTTCCAGCCATCAATATTGATTTTTATACCGGCCGAGTAATTATTGTACTTACTGAGACCAACTTCAGCAAAAAGAAAAACATTTTTGAACAAACGGAAATCAGCCCCGATAAAGCCGCCCAAACCATGATCAAACCCATGAATGGGCAATTCAAGATCATCAGTCTCATATTCAACTTCCTTTATTTCATATTGTATCCACTGGTACGAACACTTGAGATAAGGTTTCAGCCGCCGGTTTTTTTTACTGAAAAATTGCAGCGGGTATACCGAAGCATTGATCCCCCACCCGGACTGAAAGAATTTATCGGAAAAATAAGTCCCGCCGTTTACGCCAATCCACAAACCATCAACAGGTTTAAAGTCGACCCCGAGGGCGTATAGTTGATATGAATTGTGAAAAGTGTTTTGATACGATACATATCCCCGCCAACGGGAAGAGGAGCTGTTTTGTGCATCTAAACAGAACGGTGCAATTAAAATAATTAAAAACAGTAATTTTTTCATTTAAAAAAGTTTGAGTTTGATTTTAAGTTATAAACTTATAAAAATTAAAACATATATTCTGTTTAACAAATATTAAAAAAACTAAAAACAACAATTTTGAAGAATGGAAGTGCGTTTTTTTAAGATAATTTGCAATCGGAATTAAGATAATCTGCAATTGTATTGCAAATTATCTTAATTTTTTGAAAATTATGCTCAAACCTTACAGTGGAATATTCAAATTTTCGGAGTATGGTGTATTAGATGTAAAATCCGATACGTTTTATGGAGGTTCTAATTATTCGATAGATAAATGGCACAATATTGGATTGATAATAGGACTTGGAATAAAGATTTAGGATACATTATTGCTAATTTGACAATAAAACATTTAGGGTGTTATGGTTATTTGAGCACCCTACTACACATCAAGGTTTGGTAACGGCTGATACAAACGCATCCAGCAATCCCAAATGATTTTTTACCACAACCCATTATTCGTGTACAATTTTCTGAATGAATCTTAAATACATTTAAGTAATTTTGTAAATGATTCAAAACAGGGTATTTTAGGTGTTATTAAAAATTGATTGAAATGAGGCAGATTGAAATTTATTGTGAAAACACGAAACAGCATTATACTTACCCGCTTGGAACTTCACTTACAGAAATTTCGGAAGATTTAAACGGCGAATTAAAACAGAAGGTTTGCGGGGCTTACGTTAACAACAAGGTTCGGGAACTTTCGTTTGAAATAGTAAAACCCAAGAACATCCGCTTTTTCGGGTTGAACGAAATTAACGGGAAACGCATTTACATCCGTTCACTCTTTTTCCTGTTTTATGTGGCTTTTAAAAAAACATGCCCGCATGGCCGTCTAATCATCGATCATGCCATTTCGAACGGGTACTATTGCGAAATAGAAAAAACCGGCTGCGACAATATTTCGGAACTGGTGTTGCGCATTAAAGACGAAATGACCCGGATTGTAGCCGCCAACCTGCCCATCGTGCGCAAAGGGTTACACATGGAAAAGCTGTTGTCGGAGTATGAAAAAGAAGGCCTCAACGACAAAATAATGCTTTACTCCGAAATGGGCTGGCTGTACAGCTACGCGTATTACCTCGACGGGTACATCAACTACTTTCACGGTCACATGCTGCCATCGACCTACTATTTACAAACCTTCGATGTTGAAGCTTTTAACAATGGACTGTTGCTGCGCATGCCCGATGACAAAGACTTTGGCCGCCTGCAGGACTTTGTGCCACAGGACAAATTGTTTGGTATTTTCAGGGAACACCAGCAGTGGGCCGAAATTGTTGGGGCCGACAACATTGGGAAACTGAACAAACTTGTTAAACAGGGAAAAGAGGGGGAAATTATCAAAATATCGGAAGCACTGCACGAAAAGAAAATTGCCGGCATAGCCACCGCCATTGCCGAAAACAAAAAGAAAATCAGGCTGGTGCTCATATCCGGCCCGTCATCATCGGGCAAAACAACCTTTAGCAAGCGGCTGGCCATTCAACTTTCGGTATGCGGGAAAACACCCCGGACCTTATCGATCGATAATTATTTTGTAGACCGGCAACATACCCCCCTTGATGAAAACGGGAACTACGATTTTGAAAGCCTTCAGGCAATCGACATCGACTTTTTCAACCAACAACTCATCGATATGCTAAAGGGCAAACTTGTTGAGTTACCAAAATTCGATTTTTCAACCGGGCTGCGTACCTTTAACGAAAACTACATGCAACTGGGCCCCGACGATATATTGATTGTTGAAGGCATTCACGGGCTTAACCCCGGGCTTATTCCCCGCATTGATTCTTCCATTACCTACCGGATTTTTGTTTCGGCCTTAACATCCATTTCAATTGACGACCACAACCCCATACCAACAACCGACAACCGTTTAATAAGAAGGATTATACGCGATGCAAAATACAGGGGCTATTCGGCTTTGGAAACCCTCAGGCGCTGGAAAAGCGTGCGAAAAGGGGAACAGAAAAACATTTTCCCCCACCAGGAGAATGCCGACATCATGTTCAACTCGGCCCTGCTGTATGAAATGGCTGTGTTGAAAAAATACTTAGAACCGTTGTTAAAATCGGTGCCCGAAAACCAGCCCGAGTTTGCCGAATCGTTGCGGCTGCTGAAATTTATGAATTACTTTAAAAACATTAACGACAGTGAAATACCCCCTACTTCACTGATCAGGGAGTTTCTGGGGGGTAGCAGTTTCAGCTACAAATAACAGCCATTTCGAAGCTACTGAAAAAGCAGTATATTTATTACTGAAATTTGTGAAACCAAAACCCGAAATGAGCACTTTTTTTCGATACTTTTTAATGCTGATTACCCTATTGATGTGGTTGCAAAACCATGCAACAGCCGGCATAGTAGTTGACGAAAAAAACCGGTTTGAAAATGCAGTAAACATTAACCGGCACATTGCTGTTTTTGAAGATTCAACCTACCTTTTTTCACCCCAAGACCTTATTAACAACGACAGCATTTTTGAACCGTTGCCCTCATTCATTCCCCAAAACCCACGGGGTACATACTGGCTAAAATTCAACATTAATAAAACAGGTGCCAACCATGTACACTTGCGTTTTTTTTACCAAAACTTCACTTATGTCGACCTTTACGAATACAGGGACCACAAGCTGTACAAAAAACATCATGCCGGCCTTTTCAGGCCCAAAAGCCAAATTACGCCCGGCGATGATTTCGACAACATCAACCTTTCGTTAAGCCCCGGCGACCAAACATCGGTACTCATAAAAATCAGGCACGTGAAAGGGTACAAACCGCAATTCGATTTCTTCCTGCAAAACGATAATTCTTTTCATGCAAGGCAAATGAATACACACCATATTGATTTCCTCATTTTCGGCGGGTTCATTTTCTTTTTATTCTATGCACTCATCAATTTTTTTGTTACATGGTACAAACCCTATCTTTGGTTGGCACTGCTGATTTTCGGGTTGTCCTTTTATGGGTTTTCAATGGCAGGGCATGTAATCTATTTCTTCCATGAAATCCCTGAAACCGTGTGGCGGCTAAACCCTGTATTTGCTAACATTTCAGGCGTTGGCGGGTTTATGCTGATTGGGACCTATTTCAATTTAAAAAACAACAGCAAGCCATTATCAATCGTGCTTTATTGCATGATTGGCTTATTGCTTTTACAAATAATTGCCGGGCAACTTATTCTTCATTATTCCCTGAATTACAAACTAATGACCAACCTGAACCTCTTCACACTGTTGTTGTATATACCCATTTTAATTGCAACGCCAATGGTGGTATGGAAAAAACTATCAAAACATCAGAGATTACTTTCGTGGGTAATCTACATCTATTCGGCAGTATTATTATTTGCCTTTTTCATCCTTTGGTTTCAAAAAGAGGGAGCCACTTCGAACATTGTTTGGATTGCCAACCTGATCGGGCTTATCGTGATCATCTTTTTTACCATTTCGCTGGGCGAACAACTGCGCGGGATAGAGGTTGAACGCAACCAGGCATTGGAACAACTTTCGCGCATTAAAGAAGAACAAAACAAAATATTGGAAGAATTGGTCGAAAAACGCACAAACGAACTAACCGAAACAAACAAAGAGCTTGAAGATCAAAGAGATGCCCTCGCGAAGCGCAACGAACGTATAGAACTATTACTGAAAGAGCTGCACCACCGCGTAAAAAACAACCTCCAACTCTTTTCAAGTTTTTACGAACTTTCGGCCTACAGCCCCGAGGGGAAAGAACTTAAAAATATTGTAGAAGAGGGACAATCGCGCATACGGGTTATGGCCCTTGTTCACGAAATGCTTTACCACGGAAACCAGGCAAATACAATTAATATTGAACAATACCTTTCAAAAATTTCAATTTACATTCAAAGTTTTTTAAAAAACGAAAAAGAGGCCAAAATTTCGGTAAAATGCGGAGGATTGTTCTTCGACCTTGACACAGCCCTTCCGCTTGGTTTAATGGTAAACGAATTAATGACAAATACGTTTAAACATTGTAACCCCGAGGCCGAAAAAATCATTGTTGAAATAACCATTGAGCCGGGGCAAAACAACGCGTACATTTTAACATTTACCGATAACGGCAAAATAATTGAAAAAGATATTAACCAGGCCGGTTATCAAAACTTCGGAATGAAAATGATTTCGCTATTAAGTAAACAACTAAACGGAAATTTCCGTTATGTATATGAACAAAAAAATAGGTTCATTATTGAATTCAACGATGTTGAAACATTAAAACAAATACCCTGATGAACTCTGTAAAAATTGCAATTGTTGAAGACGAAATGATCATAGCCGAATCGATTAAAATGGCCCTAAAATCACTGGGTTACGTTGTTCTTGATCCGGTCATAAATTATACTTCGGCACTTGAACTTATCAGCCGCGAAAAACCCGATCTGGTTTTTATCGACATCCGCCTTTCGGGGAGCAAAGACGGCATTGACCTTGCCAACGAAATAAATGCCTTACACAACATTCCCTTTATTTACCTCACGTCAAACTCCGATCCGGCCACCGTTGAACGGGCTAAACTGACCATGCCGGCCAGCTATTTAATGAAGCCATTCAGTCGGGCCGATTTGTATACCGCTGTCGAAATTGCCCTTTTTAATTTTGAATCATCAAAAGCCCAATCATCCGACCCAGGCAGTACAAATTCAGAATACCTCATGGTGAAACAAAACAGGAGTTTTGTGAAAGTGCATTTCGATGAAATAACCTACATCAACAGCCAACATGTTTATGTTGAAATAAACACGAAAAAAGGAAAAAAATACCTGATTCGCAGCACCATGAACGACTACCTCAACCTGCTACCATCCCGTTTCATGAAAGTGCACCGTAGTTACATTGTAAATACCCATTGCATCGAAAAAGTAACACCCGGCGGTGTGGTATTAAAAGGCATGGAAATACCGGTATCGAGAGAATACAGGAAATACCTGATTAACTACCTTGAGAAATAAAGTGCCGGCTTACTGAGGCCAACAGCAAAAAGAAAAAAGCCAACCTGCCGCTAATCGCGTTTCATAATGCCGTAACAAATAATGCGTATAATGTTATCGACCGACATTTCGATATCGAAGTTACCATAATTGCCTGCCGACAGGGGCATTTCGAGCCCTTTCATAGCAGTTGTAATACCGATGGCCGTCAGGTTTAGATCGTCGATATTGAATTTATCACGCCGCACGCCTTCAATCAGGATACGTTTAATCATCCTGATCTCGTATTTCTCGTTTTTTTCTTTAATTTCATCTATAAACCCGATAGCCGTAACGTCGTTTTCAAGGGCATTGTAAAGATTGGCCAAACCACGGAAAGTACCCAGTTTTGTAAGAATATACTCCCGCAGTTTTTCTTCCGGGTCCATCGACCTGAAAACAACTTTTTCGAGCGCTTCCTTTAATATTTCCACTTCTTTACTAATTACAGCCTGGAAAAGATCTTCCTTGCTGTTAAAATAGTAATAAAGCGAACTTTTACCTTTCCTGACGGCATTGGCAATGTCATCGAGTGTTGTTTTTTTATAACCGTATTTACTGAAAATATCCTGGGCAATCTCAAGGATTGCTTCACGGTTAAGGTCTTTTTTATTAACACCGTTTTCGAGTGTTCCCATTGTCGATTGGTTTACAATTTATCAGCTAAAATAGCAAAAATTTGAAAAAAGGGTGCATTTCCCCTAAAACGGGAATCGCAAAAAAAAGCGGGCTTACCGCTTCACCCTTTCCGAGTATGAGTTGTCGCGTGTATCAACTTTAATCACATCGCCTGTGTTAATAAAAATGGGTACCATTATTTCGGCTCCCGTTTCAAGGGTTGCCAGCTTCAGTGCCGTCGATGTTGCCGTATTCCCCTTCTCGCCGGGCTCGGTATAGGTAACCTCGAGCTCAACAAACGGCGGCATTTCAAGGGTCAAAGGCGTTTCTGTATCGGCATGAAAATTAATTTCAACTATGCTCCCTTCTTTAAGCAACCCCGGGTTCTCAATCATTTCAGGCATAATTGCAACTTGCTCAAACGTTTCGGTATGCATGAAGTTGAACCCCATATCGTCTTTGTAAAGATATTGGTACGGGCGCCTTTCAATACGAACGACGTTAATTTTTACACCGGCATTAAACGTATTTTCGATTACTTTACCGGTTTTTATGTTTTTAAGTTTTGTGCGCACAAAAGCAGCACCTTTACCGGGTTTTACATGCTGAAAAGATACAATCGAAAACAATTGGTCGTTGTGTTCAATACACAATCCGTTTTTGATATCTGAAGTTGTTGCCATTGTATTTTGTATAAATGTTTTAAAAAAGCTTTGCAAAAATATAAAAAATATGGAAACGGGTTGTTTTATTACTCAATAAGGCAAATTATACCGCATAAAGATTCAATAACAACCAGGCTAAAAAGAAATTACAACCAATGTTGTTGATCACCAAAAACAGAATAACAAAGAGACTAAAAAAAGAAAAAGTTAGAAGCACCGTCTTTTATTACCCAAGTAACGACAGGTTCTAACTTTTTTCTTAAAATCACCACCTAATATTATACAACCACAATAATCATTCTTGCTTTCCCCCTAAAAAAACCTTCAGTCATTCAGTTTGTTTTTCACCCCTTTTCATCAAACTGTAATCAAAACCGAAATTATCAGCGGTTGTAATTGTCCATAAATTTAAATCGATTCTTTTTTGAAAGAAAGAAAATTGTTACGAAAAGGCTCCATTTTGTTCTGAACTGCCGTGTATTCAATATTATATTGACAAAAATCAGTTTTTAAACCCGGTTTATTCAGGCCAGAAACTGCTTTGTTACAAATGAATTACTTCATCGTAAGCAGCAGCGGCGGCTTCCATTACAGCCTCGCTCATTGTTGGGTGCGGATGTATTGTTTTCACAAGCTCGTGTCCGGTTATTTCGAGCTTTCGCCCAACAACCAACTCCGATATCAATTCAGTTGCATTATCGCCAATGATATGCGCACCAAGCAATTCGCCATATTTGGCATCGAAAACAAGCTTCACGAATCCATCTTTATTGCCCGAAGCGCTGGCTTTTCCTGAAGCCGTGTACGGAAATTTGCCAATTTTAACCTCATAACCGGCGTCTTTTGCTTTGGCTTCGGTTAAGCCAACCGATGAGATTTCGGGATGTGTGTAAGTGCAGCCGGGAATGTTATTGTAATCGACAGGCTGCGGGTCGAGCCCGGCAATTTTTTCGACACAAACAATACCTTCGGCCGATGCAACATGTGCAAGTGCCGGCCCGCCTACAATATCGCCAATGGCATATACACCGGGTACCGTTGTGCGGTAAAATTCATCCACTTTCACTTTCCCCTTTTCAAGTTCCACACCAACCTCTTCAAGCCCGATGCCCTCGATGTTTGGGGTAACACCTACTGCCGAAAAAACAATTTCAGCTTCAATTTCCTCTTCTCCTTTGGGCGTTTTTACAGTAGCCTTGCACATTTTACCCGATTTATCGACTTTTTCAACCGAAGAATTCACCAGGACTTTCATTTTCGCTTTTTTAAACGACCGTGCAAGCGCCTTCGAAACTTCAACATCTTCGTTGGGCACCAGTTCGGGCATGAATTCAACCAGGGTAACACGTGTACCTATTGTATTGTAAAAATGGGCAAATTCGCTTCCTATTGCACCCGAGCCAACAACAATCATCGATTTGGGCTGTTTTTCGAGCGTCATAGCCTCGCGGTAACCGATAATTTTTTTACCGTCCTGTTTCAGGTTTGGCAACTCTTTCGACCGTGCACCTGTAGCAAGTATAATGTGTTTGGCTTTAACTACTTTCGATTCCTTATCCTTGCCGGTTATTTCAACCTGTCCATTGCCAACAAGTTTTCCTAAACCAGTAAGCACTTCAATTTTATTCTTTTTGAATAAATATTGTACGCCTTTGCTCATACCGGCAGCAACATCGCGGCTGCGTTTCACCATGCTTTCAAGGTCGGGCTTCACCTCACCCGAAATGCTAACCCCGTATTTTTCAGCCTGGTTTGCATAATCGAAAACCTGTGCGCTTTTTAAAAGCGATTTTGTAGGGATACAACCCCAGTTAAGGCAAACCCCGCCAGGATTTTCTTTTTCAACAACAGCAACTTTCAAACCCAACTGCGATGCCCTGATCGCAGCAACATAACCTCCGGGCCCGCTGCCAATAATGATTACATCGAATTCCATATTTTTAAAATAAAGTTTTTACAATACTAATAATATTTAACAATACTATCTTAACGGTTACGCAGATTTAATGTTTAATGAATTGAAAAAAGAAAACATCACATTCGTTCTTTAGCTCGTGAAGCACGGCTTTTATTTGTAACCGGAACGCAAGGAATGATTTTTTTTAGAAATTCATTTTATTGAAACGCCCTGTAGTTTCAGGGGTTTTAAACAAGCCCTTATCCTGCTTCACGCTTATTATAACACCTCAAATACATCAATTATATTTTATCTTACAATAATATTTCTATTTTTGTTTCACAGACTAACAGCAATTTTAATGAACAAACTTAAAACCAACTACATTCAAAAACCTGTATTTTTCGATCAGGATGGGTCAATTGATGATTTGGTTTCTCTAATTTTTTTATTAACCCTCGACAAATTCCGTTTAACCGGCGTTTCGTTAACCAATGCCAATTGCATTGTTGATGAAGCCCTTCAAAGCATACTCAGGATATTTTCATTATTTTGCCGAAACGATTTGAAAGTTGCAGTTAGCGATGCACAACCCGTTAACCAGTTTCCGCAAAAATGGCGCGAAAAACCGGCCTTAATTAACCAGCTGCCAAACTTCAGGGACATTAAACCCGATTTTTCAAAAAAAAGCAACGATGAAGCAAGCGATTTTACCGCGAAAAAAATCCTGGAGGAACCCGGAAAAACAATCATCATTGCCACAGGACCGGCAACCAACCTGTGCAATACGTTGAGAAAATACCCCGAAGTAGCCCAAAAAATTGAGAAGGTTTATTGGATGGCCGGTGCGTTGCTTTCGAACGGGAATGTTGTAGCTCCCGATCACGATGGGAGTGCCGAATGGAATATATTCTGGGATCCGGTTTCGGCAAGGCAATTACTTGAAACAGGCCTCAAAATTGTTCTTTTCCCGCTCGATATTTGCATGCAGGTACCGGTCGATAATTATATTATGTATTACCTCAAGAAAGAAAACAACAGCCGTTTATCAAACCTGGTATACCGCATATTCGACATCAACTACCACAATCATCCAAAATACTACATGTGGGATGTTTTGCCCTCGATGTACCTCGGCTTTGCTGAATTTTTTAAACTATCGGGAACGTCAATCGATATTGAACAGCGGGGAACATCGGTGGGGAACATTTTTAAAACCTCGAAAGGGTTCCCAATCAGGTATGCAAGCATTGTTGACGATGAAGAATACTACGCAGCTTTTTTAAACCAGTTAAAACTCTTTTAACCCGATCCAAAAAAAAAGAGATTGGCCGGCGGCCAATCTCTCCCATGAAAAAAGTCTTACTAATGGCAGGGTAAAACGAAAAACTATCAATGAAGGGGTTTTCACTTGTTTATTCCTAAAAAGGGAAAAAGGTTACCCTCAAAAATCAATTTTTTTTAATTTTTTTTTGGAAAAAGGAAAAATCAGATCAGATTTGGCGATAAAACAGTGACTGCCAGAATTATTGCAATAATGATGAGCAGGGCTATGAAAAATATGATAACACCCAACCTGTAACGCTTGTTCGATTTTACCAATTTGTTTACCGATTGGATTTTATTTATTTTATTCACCATTTTTTTCAGGGCCATTTGGTCTTTCACAATGTAATCGTAAGCTCCGTATTTCATTGTATTAATAGCAACATCGATGTTGTCCTGTCCCGAAAGAAAAATAAATTCGATATTGGGGTTTTGTTCCTTTGCTTTTTTTAGCACTTCAATACCGTTCATCCCGTCTAGTAAAAAATCCTGAATAATAATATCGGGGTTACGGTATAAATTATTTATGGCATCTTCGCCGGAATAAAAAGGCATTACATTAGTAAACTTATTGGTTTTTAGGTAACTAACAATAAGTTTATTATATACACGGTTGTCTTCAACAACAAATATTAATGAGTTGTTAGCTTCTTGCATGGTATCCGGCTCTGTTCAGAAATATCTCCAGAATGTTCACACTCCGAATTTACATTAAAAAAATTAACTGTCAATCTAAATTAATAATTTTTTCTGTATAGAATGGCAATTATACCGTTTCAAGCATTTTTTTACCCTTCTTCATTGCGTTTTCGAAATATTTACACCCTCAAAATGGCTGTTTACCGACAAAAACATTCAATACATACTACTTTGCATTGCCCGGTACCTTGTGGTTTATTAATTTTGATTATAAATGTTTAACCAAATTTTACTCTAGTGAAAATTGAAAACACAAAAGCCCAAATGCGGAAAGGAGTTTTGGAGTATTGCATTCTTGAAATTCTTTCGAAAAAACCTGCTTACACCAGTAACATTATTGATGAAATGCACACCGCCAAAATGATTGTTGTTGAAGGCACCCTGTACCCGCTCCTTACCCGTTTGAAAAACGCCGGATTGCTAAGTTACAAATGGGAAGAATCGCAACAGGGCCCACCGCGTAAGTATTTTGAATTAACCCCGAAAGGTAATAGTACCCTTGACGAGCTTCGAAAATCGTGGAATGAACTTGTATATTCAGTAAATTCGATAATAAAAAAATAAAAACCACAAAAAATGAAAAAAAAACTGACTATCAATATCCGTGGAATTGTTTTCCACATTGACGAAGATGCGTATGACAAACTTAAAACTTATTTATCAAAGCTTTACAGCCATTTTAATAAAGAGGAGGGCGGAGCAGAAATTGTAAATGACATTGAATCGCGCATAGCCGAGCTGTTTTCCGAACGCATAAACGAAAATCGAAAGGTGGTCGATTTTGGGATGGTTGAAAACATTATTGAAATCATTGGCATGCCTGAAGATATTGCACGGGAAACCAATACCGGCGAAACTGCAGACAATGGCTCAAGCAGCAAAACCTACCATTACCAAAGCAGGCCGAAAAGGCTTTACCGTGACCCCGAATCAACCGTTATTGGTGGAGTGTGCAGCGGCTTAAGTTATTTTTTAAACCTCGACAAGGCACTGGTAAGGGTACTTTTCGTTGTAGTATTTCTGATCACTTCGGGGCTGGCGCTTTTTGTATACCTGATATTATGGATTGCCGTACCACTGGCCCGCACTACTTCACAAAAATTTGAAATGAAGGGCGAATCCATCAATGTGGAGAACATCGGAAAAACGGTTAAAGATGATGTCTCGGCAACAAAAGAATCAACGGAGAAAAGCAGGCCCGATTACATCCGAAGGGATGAAACAAATTCCCGGGAAGGGAAAAGGGCTGGCTCAGTATTGGCAGGCATACTGGGAGTGTTTTTTATCGTTGTTAGCTTGTTGGGCATTATGGGACTAATTGCCGGAATTGTATTATCGTGGAAAGCAGCCGCCATGTTACCGGTTTTTGTCCCCGGTTTACACGGTGCAACTTATTTCAATTTTCTGTTTACCTATGAAACATTTACGGCACTCATGTTTTCATCATTGCTCGTTGCGGGCATACCCTTGTTGATGATCATGTATGCCGGCACAAAAATGCTGTTCAATTACAAATCGAACAGCCGCGTTATTGTGTTGACGGCATTGGGATTTTGGATATTGGGAATTATTATCGCAATTGGCTCAACAGTAGGGGCCATTGGCAAATTAAGCAGCAATGCCACACTGAAAGAGAAACAAAAAATCGACATTACATCCGACACCATTTATGTTGAAATCGACGAGGAAAAATACGCCGGGTTTTACGAATCGAAAATTGAACTGAACAACGCGAAAGTATTAACAAACGGCAACGATGAAATTCTTGTCATTCAACCGCTTTTTGATGTTGAAAAAAGCCGGACAGGTGAAACCGAAATGGTTTTTGCAAAACAGGCAAGGGGCAAAAACTACGACAAAGCACGCATAATAGCAGAAAAAATCGAAAGCGATGTAACAATTGCAGGAAACCGCATCATACTTAACCCCTGGTTTGAAGTTGGGAAAAAGGACAAATGGCGCTCTCAGTCACTCGACCTGACCCTTATGCTTCCCGAAGGGAAAGTGGTTTACTTTAATGAAAACCTGCTTCCGGTTATGGACAACATCGATAATAATTCGGGATTATGGAAAGGAGACATGACCTGTATTTACCTTAAAATGGAACCCAAAGGCCTTACCTGTACAACAGAATAATCATATAAAAATTTCAATTACTCAACACAAAATAAAATGAATACAATATTAAAAACAGTTGCATTGCTGGCTTTTGTGTTTGCATCATTGCAAGGATTAACCAAAAGCAATTCGGACAAAATATACAACATGTATTTACGGGAAAAAGGGGTAACAATCCTTGGTTTCTCGAAATCGACTGTAGAACCCTTCGAAATATTTATGGATGACATTACACGTGATGTTACCCGTGATATGGAAAAGATACGTTTCCTGGCCTACAATGAACCGGAAGGACATTTCTCATCGGTACAGGTTTTTGAACGGATCATTGACGAATTAAACGAAAAACCTTATTTCTTTATCAATCCCGATGAAATTGATGTCGGCAACTGTGAACTTGATGTAAACGACGATGATGTTAAGCTTATAGGTCGGGGTAACAGGAATTATATGGATGAATTACATATCATCTTCATTGACAATGATACCTGCTTTCTCGTTTCATTTTTTGGAAAAACCAATATTGACGATATCCGAAAACTTGCCTGTTTTAGCCATTCAGCCCACTGGGATTGGGATTGGGATTTTTAACCCGAATCATTTAAAAAACGTTATACGATAATATGTATAAGCCTGAATTGCATCTTTCAGGCTTTTTTTTATTTACTTTGAAGTGAAATAAAAACCGGAAATTATGTTAGCTGTATTTCTTTATTTTGTAAACCTCATCAGAACATTGCTAATCCTGGTTGTTGTGTTTTTATTAGTAAGATGGATAGTGAAATTGCTAACACCAGGCAACACAAACCGGGATAAGCACAAAGAGGAAAAAAACGAAGGTGAAACCACCGTCCATTTCAACAAAAAAGGGGAAAAAATAATTGACAAAGACAAAGGCGAATACGTCGATTTCGAGGAAGTTGATGATTCAAAATAACATATCAAAACAAGACCGACAAAACAACCTATGGCATTTTAAGTAAATGTTTTTATATTTGCCCCGTTATTTGTGGAAAGATTTGTGAACGATTGCAACCACAGAAAAAAATGCTAAAGCATTCATTGCTTCACCGATTGCTTTCATTTACACACATCATCCACACAATTGTTAACATGCCTTTTAGAGGCTTATAAATATTTGTGTTATGAGTTATTTATTTACATCCGAATCGGTATCGGAAGGACATCCCGATAAAGTTGCCGATCAAATTTCCGATGCACTGCTCGACAAAATACTGGCTTTCGACCCCAATTCGAAAGTTGCATGTGAAACGCTGGTTACAACCGGGCAGGTTGTACTGGCCGGCGAAATTAAAACCGACACGTACATTGACGTGCATGAAGTTGCCCGCGACGTGATAAACCGCATTGGCTATACCAAGGCCGAATACCGTTTCGACGGCGACTCCTGCGGGGTATTCTCATCCATACACGAACAAAGCCCCGATATTAACCGCGGCGTTGTAAGGCAAGATCCCATGGAACAAGGTGCTGGCGACCAGGGAATGATGTTTGGCTATGCCTGCCGTGAAACCGATAACTACATGCCCCTTTCGCTCGAATTATCGCATAAATTATTGCTCGAACTTGCTGCCATCAGGCGTGAAGAAAAAGCAATGACCTACCTCAGGCCCGATTCAAAATCACAAGTCACCATTGAATACAACGACGAAGGCAATCCGCAAAGGGTACACACGATCGTTGTGTCAACCCAACACGATGAGTTTATCAAACCTGAAAGCAATACGCCCGAAGCACAACTGAAGGCAGACGAGGCAATGATTGCCAAAATCAGGGAAGATGTCATAAACATCCTGATTCCCCGGGTACTTAAAACACTGCCGGAAAGGGTACAGGCTTTGTTCGACGACAACATTGTTTACCACGTGAACCCCACCGGCAAGTTTGTAATTGGCGGGCCTCACGGCGATACCGGGTTAACCGGACGGAAAATTATTGTTGACACTTACGGGGGCAAGGGAGCTCACGGCGGCGGCGCTTTCTCGGGAAAAGACCCTTCGAAGGTCGACCGCTCGGCAGCCTATGCCAGCCGGCACATTGCCAAAAACCTTGTAGCAGCAGGTGTAGCCGACGAAATTCTGGTGCAGGTTTCGTATGCCATTGGGGTAGCCAAACCCATGAACATTTTCGTGAATACGTATGGAAAATCGAACGTGAAGCTTTCCGACAGTGAAATTGCTGAAAAAATTGAAAGCATTTTCGACATGCGGCCTAAAGCCATTGAAGAACGACTAAAACTACGCAACCCCATTTACGAAGAAACCGCTTCGTACGGGCACATGGGACGCGAACCTCAAAAGGTAACCAAGCGTTTTGAATCGACCTATTTCGACCCGGTTGAAATGGAAGTTGAACTGTTTACCTGGGAGAAACTCGACTATGTTGAAAAAGTTAAAGCAGAATTTAGCTTGTAACCAGATAAATCAATAAAAATTTTAACCCCGGTTCATTGATTTGTTCCGGGGTGTTTTTTTGGCGGGAAGGGCGAATTTTATTCGCCCGAAAAAAGGGACAGGCGATTTGTAATCGCCCGAATCGTGCGATTACAAATCACACGTCCCAATCTCACTTCCTAAAATTTCGTTAAGAAAACATGAAATGAACCTTTTTAAATCTGGTTTGTTTCCTTTTTTAAATTTCGGCAATTATGTTTGTCGTTACAAAACAACACAAAATGAACAACCGCATCCATACCGTTTCTTTCCGTTGCATGATGCCCATGGGTATGATGATGCGAATGCTTTCGCGCATGAGCAAATAACGGGTTCATTTTGTATTTGTGTACATGCGCTTCCTTTCAACTTTATTCATCACTTAGGTGTTACATTTCATATTTCAGCTAACCCGCTGATGATGTTTCACTTTTAATTCTTCAGAAGTAAAATCAATAATAACAGACCATTATGACAACAAATTACCGTTACGAAACACTACAGCTTCATGCAGGCCATACCCCCGACGACTCAACCCTGTCGCGTGCAGTACCCATTTACCAAACCACCTCGTACGTTTTCAAAAATTCCGAACACGGGGCAAACCTCTTTGCCCTGAAAGAGTTCGGCAATATTTATACCCGTATTATGAACCCCACCACCGATGTATTCGAAAAACGGGTTGCAGCCCTTGAAGGAGGTGTTGCTGCAGTGGCAACTGCATCGGGGCACTCGGCACAGTTCCTTGCACTAAACAACATCCTTCAGGCCGGCGATAATTTTGTAACCTCACCCTTCCTATACGGCGGCACTTACAACCAGTTTAAAGTGGCGTTTAAACGCCTCGGTATTGAAGCCCGGTTTGCAAAAGATGATACGGCAGGTGAAATTGAAAAACTGATTGATGACAACACGAAAGCCATTTATATTGAAAACCTCGGAAACCCAAATTTCAATGTACCCGACTGGGAAAAAGTTTCAGCAGTAGCCAAAAAACATGACCTGCCACTTATTGTCGACAACACTTTTGGCGCCGCGGGCTACCTGTTCCGTCCCATTGAACACGGGGCAAATATTGTAGTGGAATCGGCCACGAAATGGATAGGCGGACATGGCACCAGCATTGGCGGTATCGTTGTGGATGCCGGAAACTTTAACTGGGGCAACGGCAAGTATCCACAATTCTCCGAACCTTCGGAAGGATATCACGGGCTGGTATTCTGGGATGCTTTTGGCGACAAAAGCCCTTTTGGGAATATCGCGTTTGCAATCAGGCTCAGGGTTGAAGGCCTGCGCGATTTTGGCCCGGCCATCAGCCCGTTTAACTCGTTTCTGCTGCTACAGGGTTTGGAAACACTTTCGCTCAGGGTACAGCGCACGGTTGAGAATGCGCTTGAGCTGGCGCATTGGTTGGAAAAGCATCCGAAAGTCAGCGCCGTAAATTATGCCGGATTGGAAAGCAGCCCTTATCACGGTTTAGCGAAGAAATACCTGAAAAACGGGTTTGGCGGTGTACTTACTTTCCGCTTGAAAGATGGGAAAAAAGCAGCAACATCTTTTGTTGAAAAACTAAAGCTGATCAGCCACCTCGCCAACGTGGGCGATGCCAAAACCTTGATCATCCACCCAGCAAGCACCACCCACCAGCAGTTAAGCGACGAAGAACAACTTACTGCCGGAGTGCTGCCAGACCAGCTCCGACTCTCGATGGGCATTGAACACATCGACGACCTGAAGAATGATTTGGAACAAGGGTTCGAATAAGACGGAGGTTGAGGTTAAGGCTGAGGTTGAGTCCATTCTAAAATTGCATTTGCAAAACCTCAACCTAAACCTAAACCTAAGCCTTAACCTATTATATTTTAGTGATTAACTTCAAAATCTGATTATTATGCCAGTAAATATACCCGATAAACTACCGGCCATCGAGGCATTAAAAAAAGAAAACATTTTTGTCATAGACAACACGCGGGCGCTTCACCAGGATATCCGTCCGTTGCGTATTGCCGTACTGAACCTGATGCCCATAAAAGCAACGACTGAAACCGACCTGCTCAGGCTCCTGTCGAACACACCCTTGCAAATTGAACTCGACCTGATAAAACTTGAGGGGCACACGCCCAAACACACCCCGGCTGAACATATGCGGGCATTCTACCTTGGTTTTAACCAAATAAAACACCGCAAATACGACGGATTAATTGTAACCGGGGCACCCGTGGAACAGCTCGAATACGAAGAAGTAACCTATTGGAAAGAATTGAAGGAGGTATTCGAATGGGCTGAGCATCACGTGCAATCGTCGTTTTTTATCTGCTGGGCATCAATGGCTGCCCTGTACCATTATTATAATATTCCCAAATATCCCTTGTACGAAAAAATGTTCGGGGTATTCAGGCACAAGGCCAACATTCCAAACCTGCCCATATTCCGCGGTTTCGACGACGAGTTTCACATTCCCCACTCGCGGCATACCGAAGTAAGGGCAACCGACATTGAACAAATTCCGCAACTTGAAATTGTTGCCCGGTCGGACGAAGCAGGGGTGGCCGTAGTGCAGGAGCGCAATGGGCGTAAATTTTTTGTAACCGGCCATGCCGAATATGCAGCGATGAATTTGAATGAGGAGTATGTCAGGGATGTGGGGAAAGGTTTGCCAATTAAAATTCCGCAACATTATTACCAAAACGATGATCCGGGAAACAACCCGGTAGTAAGATGGAGGGGTCACGCCAATTTACTTTTTTCAAACTGGCTGAACTATTATGTGTACCAGGAAACACCGTTTAATATTGATGAGATTGAATAAGAAGGTTGTCGTTGTTATCAGCTTCGCGTTATCATTGTTAAATGACACGTCAACTACTATACAATGACAACCTGATAACAATGACAACAATGAACAAAATAAGAGGCTGCCTTATGTGACAACCTCATTATAACAGAAAGCAATTCGCTATTTATCCATTAACACAAGTTCCTGTGCCATTGCCTGAACCATGGCCGTTGTTTCCTCCATTTCCGGCATTGCCATTTCCGCCATGAGACCCGTTTCCTGCATTACCTTGCGGACCGTTGCCCTGCCTGTTTTGCTGACCGCTGTTACCGGCATTCATGCCTTGTCCGTTACCCCGGTATTGGCCATTCGGGGTTGCCAGTATTTCAGCAAAAACTTCTTCGGAAAGGATTTGTGGCACATAGGTTACACCATATTTTTCAAGAATCCTGACAAATGCTTTCAGGTGTTGGTACGAACCCCGGAGCAGGTTTGCATATACCCGTTCAATATCGGCATTATCCGTTCCTTCAATCAATTCCTGAAGGTCGGCAATATCGGTTTCTTCTATAAGTGCACCAACCTGCAACGCTTCAACAGAATCGCTACCGGCTTCAATCAATTGATTGTATAAAGCCTGTAATTCCGTATTATTAAATACACCCGGTTCTGTACTTGCCGGATCTTCCAGCCCGTAGTAATTGATAAGGGTTAAAACAGCATCGGCATGTTTATCTTCGCTTACTGAAATACGGTTAAAAACGGTTAAGCCGTAAGCATCAAAAAATACGGTATAAACGTCGCCGGCCATTTTTTCTTCTTCGCGCATCAGCATCAACCCGGCTATGTCTGCTTCGGTTAAATCGTCGGCAGTTGTTGTAAAGGCCGAGTCATTTGTACATACGCCGTCAATTGTTGCACTTTTCTCGCTTACGATTGAATCGATCGCTTCCATCTCACTCATTTCACACGACATCAGCAGGGCAAAAGCCACTGTTAGTACCGATAAAATCTTTAATGTTCTCATGATAAATAATTTAATGTTTATTAATGAATTTGAATGCTCTTTTTTCATCCAGCATTCACTTATTTATCCGAAGTTTTTTTATCCAACCCTACTTTTTATGTGCACTTTTTTTTAGCAGATTGTTATCTTTGAAATATGTCTCACATTTCCAATAAGAAAGCATTGCAGAAAGCCATGGCAATATGTGCCAGATCGGAAAAATGCCTTTTCGATATGGAAGAAAGATTGCGCCAATGGGAAGTTGCTGAATCTGAAATCAATATCATTTTACATGAACTGGTTCAGCAAAAATTTATCGATGAAAAACGATTTGCACACTTTTACGCCAGGGATAAATTCAGGTTTAACCGGTGGGGGAAGATAAAAATTGCCTTTATGCTGAAAGCTAAAAAAATTCCTCAGGACATTATCGATTCGGCCTTGTCGGAAATAGACCCGGAACAATACCTCGATACAATAAAAAAACTGCTTACAGAAAAAGCCCGGAAAACAAAGTTTGTGAATGAATTTGACAAAAAAGGAAAACTTACACGCTTTGCCCGGGGCAGGGGCTTCGAATTTGAATTGATAAATAAAGTTCTTGAATCAATTTAACCCGAATTTTGAAATGAATAAAAAAGTATTTTTTATTCCGATTAATTCACGAATTAAACCTACTTTTCTACTTTTGCATTCTTAACTAAAAAGAAAATATATGATTTTAAAGGACCAGGTAAAAAGCCTTGTCGAGCGCCGGGATGCGCTGAGGGGGTATCTTTGACATTGATGGGAAATTAGTACAACTTCAGGAGGAAGAGTTAAAAACACAGGACCCTTCATTTTGGGAAAACCCCAAAGAGGCCGAAGCCCAGATGAAACTCATCAACGGCATAAAGCAATGGACCAATGCCTACAGCGAAGTTGACGAATCAATAGAAGATTTATTGGTATTGTTTGAATTCCAGCAGGCTGGCGAGGGGGATTCTGCTGACGTTGAATCACAATACAACCATGCCCTTGGGCTTGTTGAAAAACTTGAGGCAAAAAACATGCTTCAGAAAGAAGAAGACAAGCTGGGGGCTGTTTTGCGTATCAATGCCGGTGCCGGAGGTACCGAGAGCAACGACTGGGCCGAAATGCTTTTCCGCATGTACAACCGCTGGGCCGAAGCAAACAGCTATAAATTCAGGGTGATGGAATACCTGCCTGGTGAAGACGTTGGGTTGAAAAACTGTACCGTGCAAATTGAGGGCGACTATGCTTACGGGAACCTCAAAAGTGAAAACGGGGTGCACCGCTTAGTCCGGCTTTCGCCTTTCAATGCCCAAAACAAACGGCAAACTTCATTCACCTCGGTGTTTGTTGCCCCGTTGGTCGACGATACAATTGAAGTTGAAATAAATCCTTCCGATATTACCTGGGAAACCATGCGCTCGGGCGGAGCCGGAGGGCAAAACGTAAACAAAGTGGAAACAGCAGTACGACTGCGCCACGCCCCCACCGGCATAGTAATTGAAAACTCCGAAAGCCGTTCGCAACTTCAGAACAAAGAGAATGCCATGCGCCTGCTAAAATCGGAACTGTACGAAATTGAACTGCGTAAGCGCCAGGAAGAGACAGCGAAAATTGAGGCCGGAAAGAAAAAGATTGAATGGGGTTCCCAAATCCGCTCGTACGTTATGCAACCGTATAAGCTGGTTAAAGATGTTCGTACAGGTTATGAAACAAGCAACGTCCAGGCCGTTATGGATGGCGACCTCGACGGGTTTATTAAAGCCTATTTAATGGAATTCGGGGGAAAATAAGCACTTTACGGTTGAGCAACCGAGCGGGGTATCGCCCTTCTGACAGATTCAAGTTCGGCAATTTCCTTATTCAAAGCTTTTCGCCGCTTTATGGCTTCCGATAAAGCAAGGGCTTCGGTTACTGCGGCAATGTCATAATCCTCGAGGAGGATGTAGTAATACTCACTGCCCATAAACACGCATTTCAAATCGCGGTCGGCATTATCGGTAATGAATTGGATAACCGAATCAGAACGTCCGTTTGTATACGATACTTTTTCCCATTTATAATCGAGAAAATCGCTTCGGCGGTTGTTTGGATCATCGAGTGGTACTGTTCCTGATTTTTGGCTGAGGGTATCGTCGTAAACACGAATGGCGGTATGTTTAAGCCGCTTATCGCCCATATAATGGCTGGTAAGGTAAAGCTCTCCCCGTTCGTCGAGGTGAACCTGGAGAAACGACCGGTCCCATGAACGGTTAAATGTTTGACGCTTGTGGATGTATTGCGTGTACATGTCAAATTCGGTTTTCTCTTTTCTGAAATCTTTTTCGAGTTGTTCAATCTGTTTTTCAACTGCAAGTAATTCGTTTTTACGGGTATCAATCAACTGGCGGTACAATTCATCTTTCATGTTGCGGGCAACACCAATTTGAATGGTTGCTTTGGGAAATTCGCTTTCAACCGAATCGAGTTTCATGATTGCATTGAGTGTATCGCCGTTGACAATTTCGACCTTTGCACGGTTTATTACGGCCACGGCCCTTTGACGCTGCGAAGGCTTACAAGCAGCAAGCATCAAAACAATTAATGCATACAATATTACCCGGTGTGCTTTCATCTTATTCATTCGAGGCCATAAAAATAACAAATAGACTTAACTTATGGCTGTAAAAGCAGGCGAAAATCAGGGTGAAAATACCGGAAGTATGTTAAGTAAAATATCTTTTTCACACAATACCTTGTACATTTCAAAAAGATGGCCTTTATTTGCACGGCAAAATTTTTATTTACGTCGTATTAAACAGGCTTAAAATAATTAATTATTTTTTTGGAGTTATTTAAAACCTTTTTACCTTTGCAAACCGATTTTTCGGGAAACATAACAGGCCCGTTCGTCTAGGGGTTAGGACGCCAGGTTTTCATCCTGGTAGCAGGGGTTCGAATCCCCTACGGGCTACTTTAAAAATAAGCTAAATAAAATGGCAAATCACAAATCAGCACAAAAAAGGATTCGGCAAAACGCAAAACGCCGCGAGAGCAACAAGTATTATGCAAAAACCATGCGTAATGCAATAAAAAATTTCAGGTCAATAACCGAAAAGGCCGAAGCCGAAGCTTTATATCCAAAAGTCACATCGTTTATCGACCGTGTGGCAAAGAAAGATGTTATTCACAAGAACAAGGCTGCAAACCTGAAATCGAAACTTGCTTTGCACATGAATAAACTATAAAAATTTATACGCAAATATATAATTGAAGCCTCTCCATTTGGATGGGCTTTTTTTATTCCCGGTCGTAATTAAATTTTTGCAGGATATGCCCCATGCGGTCGCGTTTGGTCTTCATGTAAAATTCATTGAAGGGATTGGGCTCCACCTCGATTGGGATGTTTTCAACAACCTCTAAACCATAACCTTCAAGGCCCACACGTTTTACTGGATTATTTGTCAGTAGCTTCATTTTTTTCACACCCAGGTTTCGAAGAATTTGGGCGCCTACGCCATAATCACGTTCATCGGGGGCAAAGCCGAGGTGTTCGTTTGCTTCAACCGTATCGAACCCCTCTTCCTGCAGTTTGTAGGCCTTAATCTTATTCAGCAGGCCAATGCCCCTGCCCTCCTGGTCAAGGTAAACAATTACGCCCTTACCCGCTTTTTCAATCAACTCCATCGATTTATGAAGCTGGTCACCACACTCGCATCGCATCGAGCCAAAAATGTCGCCGGTTATGCACGAAGAGTGCATCCTTACCATAATGGGTTCGTCATCAGTCCATTCACCTTTTACGAGGGCCACATGCTCTTTCCCGTTCGATTTTTGAAGATAAGGTACAATTTTAAACGTGCCGTAATGAGTGGGCAAATGGGCTTCCTCTCCCCGTTTAATCAGGCTTTCTTCTTCAAGCCGGTATGCTATGAGGTCGGCTATGGATATAACCTTCAGATCATATTTTCGTGCAATTTCAACAAGTTCGGGCAGACGGGCCATTGAGCCGTCATCGTTCATAATCTCAACCAGTATGCCTGCAGGCTGAAAACCGGCCATACGTGCCAGGTCAACGGCAGCTTCGGTATGTCCCGAGCGGCGTAAAACCCCTTTGTTTTTTGCTTTTAGCGGAAAAATGTGCCCGGGCCGCCCCAACTCCTCGGGTTTTGTTTCGGGCGAAGCAAGTAATTTTACGGTTGTGGAACGGTCGTAAGCCGAAATCCCTGTAGTAGCCCCGTGGCCCAGGGCATCAACCGAAACAGTAAAAGCGGTTTCGTGCAACGATGTGTTGTTTCCCACCATCATTTCAAGCTCCAGCTCTTCGCACCGCTTTTCGGTAATGGGCACGCATATCAATCCTCTCCCGGCCTTGGTCATAAAATTGATCATTTCAGGGGTTACTTTTTCGGCTGCTGCAATAAAGTCACCTTCATTTTCGCGGTCTTCATCATCAACAACAATCACCACTTTCCCTTTACGGATGTCTTTAATGGCCTCTTCAATCGTATTGAGCGGATACTCCTCCATTTGCTTCTTTTTTTAATAACGGTGCAAAACTAATAAAAATGCGGTTAATGGTTTCTTCGATTAGTCATGTATGGGGTATAATTCAAAAACAAACAACATTGCCACGAAACAGTTTAAATCCTTTTTGCCTTTTCCCACGATGCCGGCTGTTTTCCCCTGAAATAACGAAACTGCCCCGCGATGGTTGCCGCATGAATGGCCGTAAAATAAAAGGGAATAAACAGGATTTTTAAATGTACCTGCTTCCTGTCAAGCAACCAGCCCAAAAAAGCCGCTAAATAAAAAAGCACCTGGACAGAGAAAAAGATAATAAATAAAACATTTTGGGGATAAGCCAATACAATGGTCAGGTTAACCGGAAACATGAGGAAGAGGCACCACGGGGAAAAAGTCCAGCGGGTAACCTTGTGTGAGAAATACTGAAACGAAAGCATACCATATTTGAAGGGATTCAGCAAACCCGGCATGCGGAACAGTGTTTGCAGCCCCCCGGCGGCAATGCGTTTTTTCCGTTTTAACTCTTCCTGCACATTGAACGATGCTTTTTCAGATGCAATGGCACCGGGTGCATAACTTAAGCGATAACCTTTCTCAAGAATCCGGAACGAGATGATCAGGTCGTCGAGCACGGTATCGTTTTCAACGGGTTCGAAAAGCGATGTGCGTATGGCAAAAAGCTCGCCAACAGCGCCCACGGCCGAATACAACCGGGCATCGTTCTCTTTAAGCCACGATTCGAACTTCCAGTAAAGCCCTTCGCCGGTTTCGGAAGCACTGTTGGCTCCCGTGTTAATCACCTTCTTGCGTCCGGCAACACAACCTACACGCGGGTTTGAAAATTCGCCAATAATTTCTTTTATCGCTTCGGGGTTTAAGGCCGTATTGGCATCGGTAAATATTACAAACGGGTTTTTTACAAATTGCATCCCCCGGTTCATGGCATGCATTTTCCCCCGGCGTTCGGGGTGGTGATATACCGTTACACCATCGTATGCTTTCAAAAATTCCGGGCTTCCGTCGGTCGATCCATCGGTAACAAAAACGATTTGCAATTTATTTTTAGGGTAATCCAGTTGGAGGCAATTCGTCATTTTTTCGGCCAAAATGGGTTTTTCGTTGTAGGCCGTAATAAAAAGTGAAACCGGTGGCAATTCATCGTTCGGAATGCCTGTTTCGGGCTTTTCGCCTTTTTTACGGAATAACGCCAAAAGGTAAATAATAACAGCATATCCGATGTATGTGTAGAAAACGGAAAAAAAGAGGATCCAGAAAAATATCTTCATCAGCAATTTTTTTTGTAAAAACCGGCCAACTGTGATGCCAGGTTGTGATTCGAATAATTCCTGATAACAAATTTAAACGAATTCTCCGATATTTTTGCCTGAAGCGCGGTATCATTCAGTGTGCGGATTACCTGGCGCACAAAATCGTTTACACTATCGGCAATGAGTATCTCCCTTTCATGAACAGCATCGATCCCTTCGCAGCCAATTGATGTTGTAACAATTACTTTCCCCAATGCCATGCCTTCAATAATTTTAATTCTCATGCCGCTTCCCGCTAACAAAGGTGCAATCATTATCCCGTTTTGGAGCATAAATTCGTTGGCATCATCAACCTCGCCTTTAAAAACCACATTTTTAACTGCTATTTTTGAAAGAAACCATTTCGGGGCATTGCGGCCGGCAATGGCAAGCTTTACATCGGGCAACCGGTTTAAAATTTTTTCCCAGCAATTTTCAAGAAACCAAAGCAACCCCTCCTGGTTTGGTGCCCAGTCGAGCGCTCCTATAAAGAAAAGTTGTTCGCCACTAAGAATTGTAACGGTTGGTTTTGCGGGGTTATCAATGCCGGTAGGAATAGCAATGCCCGGCTTCTTGTTTCCGGCTTTGTTCAGGATATTGAAATCGCGTTGGGTAATGGGGACAAGCAAGTCGTAGCTGTTTAGTGCAGCGACTTCAAATTTTTCGATCCGTTTTGCCAGGTTTTTGATGTACAGTTTTTTCAGGCCTTTCGATTGCTCAACCGAACGTTCCCAAATTTCATGCTCAATGTTATGGCTCCGGTAGGCAATTTTTGCTTTTGAATGTTTTCTGATACAGGAAATATAAGGCGTTAAATACAATCCCTCGAGCTGAACCATGTCGAAATCCTGCTTTTTTAGCAAGGCGGCTAATTTCCGGGAATATCTCATGCTGATAAAGCGTTCGGCATTATAGGGCAGTTTTGAAAAAAAGAGGTTTTGCAGTAAAGCAGGCAACGATATTCTTGCCGGCACTTCTACAAGGTAAAACGTAATGGCCGTGGCAACATCGTCGGGGATTTGGAAAGGGGTAATGTGGTGCTTCCGTGTGTTCATGGCCAGCACGGTCACTTCATGCCCCAAACGGGAAAATCCGTTTACCAAAGCCATGGTAGCAATGGTACCCCCGTCAACCGGCGGATAGGGTGGCTTATTTGTCAGAAACAATATCTTCATCACGGATTATTCTCTTTCGAAAATCAACTATTCTTGAGAGCCTTAACTTGTTGATAAAACGGTTATATGCTTCGGTACTGAGTAACATTGAGTCGGACACCGCCAGATTGGTCAGCAATATTCCCACAATAAAAAACAGGTAGGTTGAAAACCACATTGCTGTTGAAACCGTCCACACCCCTTCGCGGGCCACTTTTTCGCCAATCATCGAAACCAGGTAGTAGGCAATAAAAAGCAATACCGACACAACAACGGGGGTTCCAAAACCTCCCTTTCGGATAATGGCCCCCAGCGGCGCCCCTATGAAAAAGAAAATAATGCAGGCAATGGACAGGGTATATTTCCGGTGCAGTTCAATTTTATGAAGGTTTATCCAGCGCTGTTTGTTATACAAATCGTTTTCGAACTGCATAATTGTGCGTTGGTTTTGCTGGGCATTCCGCTGAGCTGCAATGAGCACATTTCTTCGGTGCCCCGAGTTTAAAAGGGTAAAAAGCGAATCGGCATTTTGGGTTGTCAACGAAACGGGTTCAACATTATGTTTTTGTTCATCGGGCAAAAAAGTATTTTGCACCACGTGGTTCAGGCGTTGGTTATAACTAACACCAAACGTGGCCATTTTTTCCCTGACCGTGTAAATTTTCCCCAGCGAATCGACAGCCGAGTTAAGCTGCCTGTTATTAAGCATCTTATACCCGTCTTTAAAATAATCTTCATCGAACCTTTTCAGGTTGTAGTTTTTTACGTTTATCACGGCCTCCTGTTTTTCGAACCGTTCACGCCTGAAGGGGTATGATTTTTTTGAACTCCGGTCGCCGGGTTTGGCCTCGGTATAGCTTTCGCCGTTAAACAGGGTTAAAATCATGTATTGTTTGTCGTCGGAGAAGTTGAGAAAACCCGAGTCGGCAATGGTTACACCAACATTTCCCTTGTTATCGGTGTGGTCGTATATCATGATATCGAGCAGGGCGTTTGTTTTCTGGTCGCGCCGGTTAACCTTAATGCTGTAACCATCAATTTCGTTCGAAAAAACACCTTCTTTAATGATCATTTCGGGGCGTTGTTCCTTCACACTCCACAACAGGGCCGCAAATTTGGTATTTGTTACCGGTATTACTTCGTTGGCCAGTATAAAGGCAAAAAATGTAACAATAACATTGAAAATTATGAGTGGCTTCATGATTTTCATAAGCGACACCCCGCTTGATTTTATGGCCAGCAATTCGAAACGTTCCCCCATGTTCCCAAACGTCATAATCGATGCAAGCAAAACAGCGAGGGGCAAAGCCATGGGCACAAGGCTTAAAGCCGCGTACGACATCAGCTCGATTAAAATTTCGGTTTCAAGGCCTTTTCCCACCAGCTCATCGAGATATTTCCATAAAAACTGCATCAGAAGGAAAAAGATGCAAATGAAAAAAGTAAGGACAAACGGGCCAATAAAACTTTTTAATATGTATGCATAAAGTCGTTTCATCGTTTAAATTAAATGGACGAATTGCAAAGCTAAAAATAAGCAATGATTTTGTTCAAATAAAAAAAGGATTATGGAGAAAACGGTAAAAGAAGTAATAAAAGTATGCCTTGGGTTATTATGAACCGATTATGTGTTTTAGTGTTGAAATTTGAGAGTTCCACAGTGAACGGGTTTCATCTACCTCATCTTCTTCGGCAAAATCGGTAACGAGCAATGAAACATCGCCGGTAAGTTCGTCTTTGGTAATTTTAAATTCGAAATAGGTTTCTTCGTCAATCCAGTTGAACCGTACTATGAGGTTTTCTTTCCGGAATGCCAGTTCAGCTTCCTGCCCGGCCCCGTCCCAAAAGAAAGTATATTTTTTGCCATTAACCGAAACATCGTCGGCAAACCATTCGGCCAGTCCCGATGCCGAACTAAGCCTGTTGTACAGCACTTTCGGGGAGCAATTGACCACGTATTCCAGCTCAAGCTTTTTTTTCTCCATCTTTCAGAAATTATTTCTATGTTTCGCAATATATCAATTAAGTTTTAATTTACCAATATGCTTTTACCTTGCAATAAATTAAAAAAAGGGCATTAATAATTTTTGAAAAAAAATAAAATGGTATATTTGCAACCGCTTTTTCAGAACTGTAATGAAAAGTACGAAATAATGGCGAGGTAGCTTCCCGATGTTAAATCGGGATCAGAGCGTCCCGATCAAAATCGGGAAGGTCGGCGGTTCAAGCTGCCAATGGTTCAAAAAATAATGGCGAGGTAGCTCAGCTGGTTAGAGCGCGTGATTCATAATCACGAGGTCGGCGGTTCAAGCCCGCCTCTCGCTACAGAACAGAAGGGATAGATTTTAATCTGTCCCTTTTTTATACCCAAAACTATGGAACATTTCACATACATTCTTTATAGTGAATCGGCTGATCGTTATTATATTGGTAGTTGTTCCGATATAGAAGAACGTT
>JAIOZY010000005.1 GCA_021740385.1 Prolixibacteraceae bacterium
AGGCGATGGGTTGTTTTGGGCTTTTCTTCAACCCGCATCCCGTCAATGGGTTGATTTGTTTGTAGTAAACGCAAAAAATGAAAAGTACCGTACAAAGCGCCAATACCGGTTTTTGAAGCGATAATTAGTTTATTGTTTGTTTTCGAATCAACAATAAGGAAACCTTCATCACCCAGCTTTTCAAGTGCGGGTTTAAGTCCCGGCTCATCGAAAACCGCATTTTTTGCAGAAGTATAAACCACGAGGCCACAAGCCGGAACTTTCTGACTGTGAATCGTGACGTCCTGATCGAGCATGCCCGAAAGGGCTGTTGCAAGTTCTTCCCTGATAACGCGGGCTGTTTCTGAATTGCCATAAACGGCTACTTCCCCAATTTTTTGTAGATACGAAGTACGTATGGCTTCATCGGTTACGGGTACATAGCGCAGCCATAAGTCATAACCTGTTTCGGCTTTCGCCTGTAGAAAAGACATCAAAACCAAAATAATAGCAAAAAAGCGAGTGTGTAGTTTCATTTTATCGTGTTTTATTGATTAATTTTCCGGTTGGACGATTCCCTGACAATGAGCTCCGATTTAACAATGAAGCATTTTTCGCCGGAGAAATTTTTTCTCCCCTCTATCCTGTCGATTAAATACCGGGCAGCTCTTGCCCCGGCTTCTTTCCCGGGGTATGTTACAGTAGAAAGCATTGGGGTAACCAATGTTGAAACGGGATCATTGTTGTACCCCACGATGCAAATTTGTTCGGGAATTTTTATCCCGTTTTCGCGCAATGTTTTCATGCACCCAATAGCCGCGGCATCGTTTGATACAAATATGCCATCGGGCAACTTTTTCATCGCCATAATTTCATTCGCTGCCTGCCTTCCTGCATCAATATCCATCTTTTCAATAAAAACGGTTTTTCCGCTAATACCCGACTCTTTCACTGCTTTTTCAAAGCCCGATTTACGGTCGGCATATACATTAATCCCCGATTTTTGGGTAATGTGCAGCAATTGCCTGCATCCCTGATCGATAAGGTGCCGTGTTGCATCGCAGGCCAATTCCATGTTGTCGGTTACAAAGCATGCTTCGCTGTTATAAGCGGGAATGCGGTCGAAAAAAACCAGGGGAACCCGCTTTTCGCTAAAAGGCTTAAAATGATCGGGTTTGCCCGATTCGACTGTCAGTGAAACAATTAACCCATCGACCCGGTTATTGAAAAGGGTTTTGGCATTCTCAGCCTCTTTTTGCAACGATTCGTGCGACTGGCTTATTATCAGGTTATAACCATTTTCAGTGGCCACTTCTTCCATACCTGCAAGGCATTTCGACATGAAATTACTGTTAAGCCGTGGTACAATAACACCAATGGTATGGGTTCTTTTTTGACGCAGGTTACTGGCAAAAGTGTTTGAGCGGTAACCAAGTTCACCGGCACATTTGCAAACCCGCTGGCGGGTTGATTCGTGGATAACAGTATTGCCTTTAAGCGCACGGCTAACTGTAGAGGCCGAAAGGTTCAGTTTTTCGGCAATATCGTATATGGTAATTTCCTTTTCGGAATTCATTAACTCGAAAATTTTACATGATTGGGGGCAAAGATAAATAAAGGAAACAGTTTGTGCAATCGGTTGCAAAACATATAAAATGTTGTTTCCTTTTCATTTCTATTAAAATACAACTTCTTTAACGATTATTATCAGGACAATATTCAAACCAATCGAAAACGGCTTTGCTCTCCGATGGCTGCCCGTTACTGCTTGCATAAAAACCAACCATCGGGCCGGTAAAATCGAGCCCGCTTTGGCTGGCATTTACCGTTGCCTCCTGAATACCGCCAATGGGTTTTAACGAATTCTTATTTTTCCCAAAGTAAAACTGATAGTCAAGTTTGTTTGCTTTAAGCCCTAAAACCAATTCCCCGGTTTCAACGGGTTCAGTAGCCACAAGTTGTTCGTCGCCAACTTTTACACGGTAAAGTTTTACAACGGGCTTGCCATTATCGAGTGTTTTTACCAGCCTGAAATTGCGCATGTTATTATACATGGCAATAAAACCGGCCTCTTCGTTTTCGTTAGCCGGATCGAAAGCTACGTTCACAAATGCATCGAAAGTGAATTCGGTTATGCGCTGTGCCAACAGTGAAGGTTGTTCAAGTTTGGTCATCATTTGCGGACGTACATCGAAGGTAATTTTCCCGTCGGCAATTTCGTACCATTTTTCGTAGGGTGTGCGAAGAAATACCCATTTCATAGCCAGCTCGCTGTTTTCAAACTCATCACGCACGGGGTACGGTTCAACCGGTGTCCAGGGCATATCCGGGCGTTTTTCTTCAAACCGCACTTTGCCTGAGCCACGGTTAAATACCGGCCATCCGTTTTCAAACTCCATGGGAACCAGGTAGGTTTCACGACCGAGCAGGTTCATCCCCTCGCAGGTTCGCACAGCCAGCATAACCGCCCACCACTCATCGTTTTGGGTTTGCACAAAATCGCAATGCCCCACGGCAAAAATGGGGTAATCGTGCCCCAGGTGTCGGTGGGTTAATACCGGGTTAATTTGCGAAGGTGTGTATTTCCCGTTCACACTGTCGCTTTCAAAAACGGTTATAGCATGTGCGTAACTGGTGCCTCCTTCTGCAATCATAAGTAAATATCTGCCGTCAACTTTATAAATATGCGGACCCTCTCCCCAACGTGCATTGGTTGCATGGCCAAAAGTTGCCTGCACGGGTTCACCAACCAATTCTTTTTTATCGAGATCGAACTGCTGTATAAACACCCCGTTCTGGCCTTCCCATTCGCGTTTGCCCGAAATGTTGTGGGCACCAACATACCAACAGGTACCGTCATCGTCCCAATACAACGTGGGGTCAATTCCGGGCGTATTAATCCATACCGGGTTACTCCATGGCCCGGCCGGGTTTTCGGCCGTAACATAGAAATTGCCGTTGCAGCCAACACAGGTTGTAATCATGTAAAACAAGCCATCGTGGTAACGAAGTGTAGGGGCAAAAATTCCCCGTGATGCTGCCATCCCTTCGGTTACCTGTAACTGCTCCGGACGATCGAGCACGTGGCCGATCTGCTTCCAGTTCACCAAATCTTTACTGTGAAAAATGGGTACACCGGGAAACCACTCGAACGATGAGTTTACCATGTAGTAATCTTCACCCACCCGGCAAATGGATGGATCGGGGTAAAATCCCCGCAGTATCGGGTTTTTATAGGTTTCGGGAACCGGTTTTTCCTGGTTGCAGGATACGGTTAAACCGACAATGAATAGCAATGAAAAGATTTTAAAAGTTCGCATAGTAGTAAGTTTATTAATTGGTGATGAAACGAGCCCCGAATTGTCGGGGCGAGTTCCATACGTCACGTAAATAATTTAAAATTTAGACGGATGAAAAATAGGAATAATTTTAAAAGCAAAAAAGGCACAAACCGGGCATTGTTTTTCAAAAATGGGGCAAACAGTTTTGCTATTGGGGTTTTTAAAAACGCCAGCAAGTATTGAAGATGATGCCGGGATATTCATTTTTAACCATTACTGTCCTGTTAAAAACAAATTCAAAGTGCTAATCCATTAGAGCAATTATCCCGAAAGATGATTATCTTTGAAACTCACTTATTCATTTTACAATAAGGAATTAAAACACATGAGTAAAATAAAAATCAAAAATTTTGGTCCCATCAAAGAAGGTTACCTTGATGACGATGGATTTCTTGATATTAAAAAAGTAACTGTTTTCATTGGCAACCAGGGGAGCGGGAAAAGTACAGTTGCAAAGTTAATTTCAACAATGATGTGGTTAGAAAAAGCTTCTAACAGAGAAAATATTAAAGGGCTCTCCCGTACCGAACTCTGGGAATACTCTGAATATCACGGGATTTTAGAGTATTTCTATTTAGATTCAGAAATACTTTTTCAAGGAGATAAGTTCACTATAAATTATTTTGGGGATGACAAAATCCCAAATATAAATAACCTTAAAAAATCAAAATACATTACCCCAAAAATAATGTATGTTCCTGCATCAAGAAATACTCTAAGCACAATTAGTAATATAAAAGGCATTCCAGACAATTTGCTGACCTTTTACGAAGAGTTAATACGGGCAAATAAAGAACTAAAAGATAAAACAATAAAATTGCCTATTAACGATTACGAATATCAATACGATGATCGTTCTGGGAAAAGCTACATTGTTGGTCGCAACTATAAAATAGATATTAAAAGTGCTTCTAGTGGAGTTCAATCTTTAGCTCCGCTTTTTGTTGTAACAAACAACCTGGCTAATTTAGTTCATAAACCTAATGATGAACTTGTTAAAAACATGAATGCTGATTCTATTGTAAGAATGAAAGAAGAAATTACATCATTGGAATTGGATGATTCAATCAAGGAAGAACTAAAGAATAAATTACGTAAAGAAATAAGAACCAAATACCTTTCTAAATGCTTCGTCAACATAGTTGAGGAGCCTGAACAAAACCTCTACCCTTCTTCACAGCGGCATATTTTAAACAGCCTCCTCGAATTCAACAACATGAGCAAGGGGAACAAGCTGATTATGACAACACACAGTCCGTACATTATCAGCTACCTTAGCCTGGCCATACAGGCTGGTTATTTAAAAGAAAAGATCAAATCAAATGATCTCCTTAAAAAGTTGGAAACAGTTGTTCCCCTCAAATCAATAATTTCGGCTAATGATGTAGCCATTTATCAGTTTGATGAAATTACCGGAACAATAAAAAAACTTCCAACCATTGAAGGTATCCCATCAGACAAAAATTTACTTAATCAATCACTTGCAGAAGGAAATGAACTTTTTGACCAGCTTCTGGAAATTGAACAAGAGTTATGAATGTAAATTTTTTTGAAACGCCTTGCAAAGAACCCGCCCGGATAGATAAACTTTTCGGAATTTGTGATAAACAAGACGGGAGTAAAGCATTCACTGATGCTGAAAACAATAATTTCTGGATTGCTATTGTTAATAATGAACATGAAAAAAGTGTATCATTCACCCCAATCGATCATTGCATTACAATTTATAAAGAAGGCACCAGCAACCAGGAAAGCACTTGTGATGGAATGCTGACTTTCAAAAACAGTCTTTATCTGGTTGAACTTAAAGAAAAACAAAAAGATTGGAAAACTGAAGCAATCAACCAACTTAAAAATACAATCAGACTTTTACTGTTACACCACGATTTATCGAAATTTAGATATAAGAAGGCTTATGCATGCAACAAAAAACATCCTAATTTCAAAGTAATCGAATCCTCAACTAAAATTGAATTCTTCAGGGAAACTGAAGGTTTCAAGCTCGATATTCAGAACGAAATAACTATCAAATGAATAATATTCGTTATCAAAAAACCTGTGTATACCCAACAATATTTCAGTTGGTCATTTTATGCTTCATTGAATTACAAAAGTCTTTAAGCTTCTTTTAATAAACTAATAAAAGATTGGATTTTTTTTAATCAACCATCCCGTTACGCACCTTCTCAATTTTTCCGGCAATATCTTTTAACAACGCTTCGTTTATGGTTTCATTTTTTGAAAAGGTGGCAGCCACATGCTCCAAATCATCATAGTAAGGTTTAACGTTCTCATCGTTGCGGATCAGCTTCAGTAACGAAAAGAATTTGGCCACCTGCCCGTGTTGCTTGTTTACAAGGGCAAGCAATTCCGAATTGTCGGTTGCAAGCAACGTGAGCTGAGTGGTTACATACAGGGCTTCAACCGTGTTACCCAATGTTGAGTATACCAATACGTTCAGGTGATTTTCGGCGAGTTCGCTAAACCAAATATTCATCGCTTCATCGAAAAGAACTTCAAGCGAATCTTTGTTGTCTTTGTTTGCTTCAATCCGCTTTTGGTAACCTTCCACTTTTTTAAGTGCTTCGCCAAGTCCAAGTTCCATCTTGAATTTATATTCCAAATCGGATACTTTTGCCAGCACATCGGTTCGGTTGTACGTTTTGGCGTAAATCATGTCGAAAACCACCATGCCCCAAAACAGGCTTTGGTCAAATTCAGTCATTTGCTTTTCAGCCAATTCTATGGGAACGGTAAGATCACTGATATACGAAGCACCTGCTTTGTTTAAAAGCGGCACAATATCCTCAGCCTCATTCATTTCCATTACCAGGCCAACTACCTGTTCTTTTACATCCTGAAGGCAGAAGGTATCGGATGTGGCTACTGATTTTTCGGATTTATCCGATTTTGACCCGGTTGATGGATTACAACCTGAAAAAAACACACTTTGGAACAGCAGCCCTGCCAGGACTGACAAAGTAAATATTTGCTTCATTTTATCTTTTTTAAAAATCTCACCCCTAAAATAAGAAATACTATTTACTGAAAACATAAACTTCAACAAGAAACACTTTAAAATCACATAATTTCTTCTTAATTTTATTCGTTCTATTGTCCAGGTTGGTTAACAGGCAACTGTCAACCTAATGATAAACTGAATTATCATTCTGTTTCGTGTACAATTACACTCGCATAAATTATAATCATTCTGTTTTCTTACCTTTAACAACAGATAATTTAAATCAACCATGAAATCAGTTAAATATTTCCTTTGGAGTTTTGTTCTCATTATCCCCTTTTATGCAAAACCAAACACGCTGAATGTCCCAGCTGATTATTCAACCATACAGGAAGCAATTGATGCCGCCCAAAACGGCGATACGGTGCTTGTAGCAAACGGTTCTTATTCCGGCAATGGCAACGATTTTATTTCAATTGGCGATAAAGAAATTGTTGTAAAATCTCAAAACGGACCTGAAAATTGTATCATTGAAGGAGGAGGAACAGGTTATTTGGGCTTTTCAGATTCCCAATCGAACAACAATGCCGTTATTGAAGGATTTACAATCCGCAATTTTATCGGTCACGGCTTCGACTATTTTGCAGGCACCTGTCCGTGCATTAAGAATAATGTTGTTGAAAACAACAGTATTGGAATATATTTTAATGGAGGGGCGCCAATCATTGAACACAACATAATCAGAAACAACCGTGGAGCAGGAATCCATTGTAGCAGATCAGAAGCCAAAATTATTTCAAATACAATAAATGGAAATTCAGGGGATACCGGTGCAGGAATTGACGTATCAAATTCCAGGGCAACTATAGTAAACAATTTAATTTTCAATAATTCGGCAAAAGATTATGGTGGCGGGATCTATGCATACAAAGACTCTTCGGTATACCTCAACAACACAGTTGCAAATAATAAATCAAAAATGGGGGCAGGCTTTTTCATCAAACAATCGGAAGTGTCATTGTTTAACAACATAATTGTCAATTCTGAACTATTCATCTTCGAAGACGGTGAACGTCTCGACGAATGGAGAAAAGGAAGTACTTCAGCCCGATATTCATATAATAATGGACTTTTAAGCGGGGTTGAACTTTATGAAGGTTTTGTCAATTTCGGAAAACCTGATTATTTTACAATCAATGTTTACGGACTGAACGATACATCAATTTTTGTCGACACATACGAAAGAATTTCTTTTACAATATTCTGCTCAATATCAGGCGGTTTTACAACGAATGACTACAGGATGAGCTCGTTTATTTACAATGAAACCGATACCTTAAAAATCGAATCGGTTTTTCAGGGCAATTATAATTCAACATACGCTTTAAACATTACCCGCCATGGAATTGATGCATTACCCAGTGCCATAGTCACTTCAGAAAGCAGCAACCTGCCAATCCATTATTGCTGTTTTAACAATAATCCCGGAAACTATACTTCGATATCAGCGGATACAATCAATATTGAAATAATTGATTTCAATGGAAATATTTCTGTAAACCCGTTATTCGATAATGAAACATTTGAGCTGTTAACTGGCTCTCCCTGCATTGATGCCGGCACGCCCGACCTGAACGGACTTGATCCCGGCGAAACGGATTTTGACAGCAACCCGCGTGTTTATGATGGCAATGGCGACGGAATCGCTGTAATCGATATTGGCGCTTACGAAGCACAGGAATTAACAATCGAAACCGAAGAGTACGTCTCTGTTTGCCAGGGCGAAACGTATGAAGGCCATACCGAAAGCGGAGATTTTCAACGAACATTGACCGCATCAACCGGCGCCGACAGCGTTGTTACTACCCACTTAACCGTATTCCCAACGTATGAAACCGGGGAAACGGCAGCCATTTGTGAAGGCGATGAATACATGGGTTATACCGAAGAGGGCGACTACCCCCAAACGTACCAAACAATCAACGAATGCGACAGTACCGTTGTTATCCAGCTTACCGTTTACCCGGCTTTCAAACCAACATTCACTTCCGATGGCGAACGGCTTACTGCCGATCAGGAATACCAAACTTATCAGTGGCACAATAGCGACGGCATCATTGAAGGGGCAACAAATCGCGAATTTGTCCTTGAAGAAACCGGCCATTACCGGCTCGAGGCAACCAACGAAAACGGTTGTACCTGTTCTTCAGATGAAGTTTATGTTATTCGGACCTCTGTTGATAATTTTAAAAACAAGAATTTTGGATATTCCCTGTTCCCTAACCCGGCCAACGGTTACATTTGTTTCAGGATTGATGCAGCCCCACCTCAAAAAATCACAATAGAGCTTTCAACACTATTGGGGCAGATTATTAAAAAAAGAGAATTATATTATCCAGTAGCAGGCGATCAGACGTTTTTTGATGTTACTGAAATTAACGACGGAATTTACCAGGTTGTAGTCGTGACGAATGCCAAAATATCAACTCAAAAAATATGTATAATCAGGTAAACCAGTAAGTTTTCAGTAGTCATTCCATTTACTTATTTTTGACACATTTGTCGAATGATAAAGAAACGCACATGCTCATTTTTATTTTACTGACCAGTCTTATTTTTATTCAACCTGTTAATGCACAAGTTAATTCCGCGGAAATCCCCTACAACTTCAACCAACCCGCAAAAATCATTGTATTGCCTGAAGTTCTGAAAGAGGTATCGGGCATTGTTATGATTGACGATGAAAACATGGCCTGTATTGAAGACGAAAGGGCCAGAATTTACATTTACAGCCTTAAAAGCAACACAATCGTTATCAGCAACGAGTTTGGCTACAAAAGCGATTATGAGGGCATTGCTTACACAGGGAACACTTTTTATGTTGTTCAAAGCAAAGGTATCTTATACGAGGTATCGGATGTTTCGGAGGGAATGGTCGCCCTGAACTTTTTTTCACTGCTAATCCCCTCGCCCGACATTGAAGCCCTCACTTTCGACCAGCAAAAAAACCAGCTGTTAATTGCATCGAAGGGTGATTACGATAACCATAACGATTCTAAAACTATATTTAGCTTCAACCTCAACACTGAATCACTTGAAGAAGAACCTTTTCTGAAAATCCCATATAACGCGGTAAATAATTTTCTTGAAAAGGAAAACGTTGTTTTACCCCCATCTTTTGACAAAAATGGCAAAATAAAGAACAAACCTGTAAAAATCCTCGCATCAGCCATGGCCATAAACCCATTCACCAATAACCTGTATGTTTTATCGGCCAATGAATACCTTCTGTTTGTTTTTTCCCAAACCGGGAAAATAGTACACGTTGAATTATTGAATGAATCTTTTTATCCGCAAGCTGAAGGAATAACATTCACGCCGGAAGGTGACATTTATATTTCGAATGAAGGAAGAAACGGCCCGCCAACATTGCTTTTTATACCATTAAAAAAACAGTGAAAACAAGTTCATATGCTATTTTCTTAAATACATATTTTCAAGAAACTTACCTCCGGTCTCCGTTTTGAAATACCGCTTTTTCACTGCTTCTATTGAATGTGCCGGCATTTCATTTTCGAAAACATTTACCAGGAAATCGGCTTCAACCAATATCTGAAAATCCAAACCGTCAATTTTCTGATACGAATGATGGTTCCCGATCAAATAACAAACCCTTTCAAGCATTTGAGGTTCGATATTCATACCATCCAATAATTCCCTGGCTACAGGAGGTCCTTCAACTTCCTGGTATTTCCCGCTGCTTGAATTGTATTTTCGTTCAGCCTCTTTGATGCCGATATCGTGCAAAACGGAAGCAATTTCCACAATAAGGATTTCCTTTTCAGAAAGCTTTTCCTGCCTGGCAATGCAACGGGCAAAACCGTATACTTTAAGGGCATGGTTAATGCGCCGAACATCTTCCCCGTAGTAGAGGATCATTTTTCCGAGTATCGATGCAATCATAATTTTATCAAAACACAGTATTTATACAAAAATCTATTTCTTGTTCGAAGATTCTGAATTCCCGGCCATACAATGAGTAAACTTATAACAAAATTATTCCGTGGCCGGGTGGCGTTTAACATTTCAAATTTACCCCAGGTTAAAACCTGGGGCTATTGATATTTGACCCTTTCCGGGTCATACAGCTATCTTCGTATTATTCCCAAATTATCGGATGGGAACAACAATTAAACATATATTATTTCTTATTAATACGGGCCGCCCAACCACCGCCATTCATCATTCGAACTTTAATTTTACTTCCCGATGTGACCGGTATAATTTCCTTTTTATAATCAGTAGCATCCCGGTCGGCATTGATCCCGTCGCTGAAAACAACTGCTTCGAAATCACCATCCTCAAGAAAAGAGAAATCAAGTACCAGTTCGCGCGGGGTCCAGTTTGTAAGGGCGCCAACAAACCAAGTATCCCCTTTCCTCCGGGCAATGGCTGCATATTCACCAACCTCGCCGGCAAGGGCAACCGTTTCATCAAACGTGGTGGAAACTTTTGCAATAAAATCGGTACACTCCTGCTCCTTCCGGTAAACCGTGGGATTATCGGAAAGCATTTGGAAAGGCACTTCGTACAACACATACATGGCCAGTTGGGCACAGCGGGTACCTTTGCTCATGGGCATCGAGTTATTGGCAAAAAAGGTTTCTTTGGTTGCATTGCGCATGGCACCCGGGGTATAATCCATCGGGCCGGCCAACATGCGAATAAACGGAATGGTAGCACAGTACCGGGGCTGGTCTTCGTCGGCCCACTTGTAGTTTTCAAGCCCTTTCACCCCTTCGTAACCTATCACGTTTGGGAAAGTACGGTGAAGTCCGGTGGGTTTGAATACGCCGTGGTAATCGACAATCATTTTGTATTCGGCTGCCTTTTGTGCAATGTCGTAAAGTGAAGCCACGGCAAGCTGGTCGTCGCGGTCGACAAAATCAATCTTGAAGCCTTTCACGCCCATTCCGGAATAGTGGGCAAACACGGTATCGATCTGTTCCCTAACCGCGTACCAGGTCGCCCACAAAACCACGTCCACCCCTTTTTCCTGCCCGTAACGAATTATTTCCGGTATATCGAGTTCAGGCGTTGTGAGTTCAAACAGGTCGGTCTTGCTTGACCAGCCCCAGTCGATCACAATATACTGCAGGTTATTTTCAGCAGCAAAATCGATGTAATGCTTGTAGGTGGGTGTATTGTAACCTGCCCTGAAATCGACATGCGAAATGTTCCAGTCGTTCCACCAGTCCCAGGCCACCAGCCCGGGCTTAATCCACGAGGGATCGTCGATCTGGCAGGGAGGCGAAAGTTTTTGAACCATGTCGTTATCAAGCAATTCTTTGTCGTTTTCGCTTATTACAACTGCCCGCCACGGGAATGTACGCGTACCGCTGGTTTTTGCAATGAAATCAGCCCGTTTTACCGGGATTTCGTTCATGTTCTGATAACCGCCCATTTCGGTTTCGAGCGGGTAGCGGGCAAATTCAGCGTTAAAACCCTTCCCTGTTTCATTCAGGTCGAGGTACATCCCGGGATAATCATTTAAATCGGCTTCAAGAATGACCGCTTTCTTTCCTTTACCCACATCGACTAATACTGGCAGAAATGCTAAAGAATCGGCAGCGAATTCAGAAATCGGGCCTTCACGGTAAAGTGCCTCGAACGAGTGGTTGAATTTTTGCCCGCCACGGTAATCCCACATATACGGGATGAAGGCGTTGTGGTCAGCTGTAAAATTGAAATTGGCCACTTCGTTTTTTACGGTAAGTTCACCCTTCCGGTTGGTTTCAAAGCGGTAAGCCACACCATCGTTATATACCCTGAATGCAATGCTGTATTTCCCCTTACATTTTAAAGTAAGCTGGTTAAACCGATCATTTACGGTTGTTTTTTTGTAGAGGAATGCAGGAAATGTTTCATCGACTGATATACGTTTTTCAGATTTTACTTTTGCATTTCTGCCTAAAATTTCACCATTTTCAAGTATAAGCGAAATGGCAGAAGGGGCAATAACAGCCTGCCCTGTATGGCTTACCGACCAGGTTGTTTCCCCACCTGCTTCGACCGACAAAGAAATTTTTCCATCAGGAGATTTCAATTCGTAATTTTTTGCAAAAGAAGTTTTTATAAAAAAACCACTCAAAAAAAGAAGCAAGAATAAGGCACATAATTTCGTTTTCATTTCTGTTATATTGAATTTCCCCGAAAATACAATTTTTCCGGAAACCGGGCCGTGTTAAACTTTTTTACTTTGGAAAGTCAAAGTCCCTGCTCGGCAAGAAACATGGTCAATAGCAGACAAGGGGTAAGTCCCTACCCCTTCACCAACTTCTTGTATTTAATCCGGTGCGGTGTTGTATCACCCAGCCGTTTCTTTTTATTCTCCTCATATTCCGAAAACGAACCTTCAAAATATTTCACCTGCGAATCGCCTTCAAAAGCCAGAATGTGCGTGGCCACACGATCGAGGAACCAGCGGTCGTGCGAAATAACAACGGCACAACCCGCAAAGTTTTCAAGTCCTTCCTCCAATGCACGCAGGGTGTTTACATCAATATCGTTGGTCGGCTCATCAAGCAGCAGCACGTTGGCACCCGATTTTAACGTAAGCGCCAAATGGAGCCTGTTCCGTTCACCACCCGACAATATACCGCATTTTTTCTCCTGATCCTGCCCGCTGAAATTGAATTTGGAAACATAAGCACGGGCATTCAGCATTCTTCCTCCTACCATTATTTCATCTTGTCCGCCTGATATTACCTGGTAAACCGATTTTTCCGGATCAATATCGGTATGCGCCTGATCGGCATAACCGGGCACAACGGTATCGCCCACAACAAAACTACCCTTATCAACTTTTTCCATGCCCATTATCATGCGGAACAACGTTGTTTTTCCGGCGCCATTGGGTCCAATTACCCCAACAATGCCATTGGGCGGAAGGGTAAATTCAAGATTTTCAAATAAAAGCCGGTCGCCAAAACCTTTTGCCACGTCGTGTGCTTCAATAACCTGGTCGCCAAGGCGTGGGCCGTTGGGGATGGCAATCTCGAGCTTCTGTTCCCGCTCCTTCACATCCGCATTCATCAACGATTCGTAAGCATTCAACCGGGCTTTCGATTTGGCATGGCGGGCTTTCGGGCTCATACGCACCCACTCGAGTTCCCGTTCAAGTGTTTTTCGCCGCTTCGATACGCCTTTCTCTTCCTGCTCAAGCCGCTTGGCTTTTTGTTCGAGCCACGATGAATAGTTGCCTTTCCAGGGGATACCTTCGCCACGGTCGAGTTCGAGAATCCAGCCGGCCACGTTATCGAGAAAATAGCGGTCGTGGGTGATTGAAATTACCGTGCCTTTGTATTGTTGCAAGTGCATTTCGAGCCATTGCACCGATTCAGCATCGAGGTGGTTTGTTGGTTCATCGAGCAGCAGAATATCAGGCTCTTTCAGCAAAAGTCGGCAAAGGGCTACGCGCCGCTGTTCCCCGCCCGAGAGTACCGATATTTTTTCATCACCATCGGGGCAACGCAGGGCATCCATGGCACGTTCTAATTTGTTGTCGATGTTCCAGGCATCGGTCTGATCGATCCTTTCCTGCAGTTCGGCCTGGCGGTTCATCAGCTTTTCCATGCGCTCGGCATCTTCATATACCTCGGGCAGTTCGTAGCTTTTGTTAATCTCTTCATACTCTTTCAATACATCCATCACCTCCTGCACACCTTCCTGTACAATTTCTTTCACGGTTTTCGATTCATCAAGCTTCGGATCCTGCTCAAGATATCCTACCGAATATCCCGGGGAAAAAACCAATTCGCCCTGAAACGATTTCTCGACTCCGGCAATAATTTTTAACAGGGTAGACTTACCAGAACCGTTTAACCCAATAATACCAATTTTAGCCCCAAGGTAAAACGAGAGGGATATATCTTTTATAACCTGTTTTTGAGGCGGGTAGGTTTTGCTAACCTTATACATTGAAAAGATGATTTTCTTATCGTCACTCATACAGCAATTATTGTTTAAAATTTCAGGCTTCAAAATTAAACTTTATCGAACTATATGAATCAAAGAAACAGTCAATTTTTGCAATTAACCACATTATTGGGGATATTCGTCAATTTCGTTAATACCCCTATTTACATTTAATAATAATGTCCGTACTTTTGCAAGATTGTTTAAAGGGTTAAAGCAATTTTGAGAGAAAAGACATCATGATCAGTAAACGGCGAATTTTGGTGGTAGATGATAATGCCGGTAACCGGTTATTACTGCAATACAATCTTGAAGGATATTTCGAGATCGATTTTGCCAGCAGTGGATTTTCGGCAATCGACAAATACAAAAATCACCGCTACGACCTGATTTTAATGGACATACATATGCCTGAAATGGACGGGATTGAAACAACTAAACAAATCAGGCAGATGGAAAACGGCCACCGCACACCTATCTTTGCTGTTACTTCTAACATGTTCAGGGAACAAAAGAAAAAATGCTTAGATGCAGGCATGGATGATTACATTGTAAAACCCATTCACGCAAAAGCGCTTGTCGAACACATCAACCATTTTCTGAACACCTCGCTTTACAATTAGTCTTTTTTATGTGCCAATTCATAAAATGAAACAATTCCTTAATCATAAAAATCAATAAAGAGGCTATTTTTATCCCTGAACTTAAAAATAAACTCATGAAAAAAGTTTTCCATTTACTTCTTATTATCGGGCTGTCGGCTTTTCTTTCTTGCGATGCCCTTTTTGCTCCAAGGCATTTCATGCGTATTAAAAGTACCGACCTCGATGTAATTAAAAGCATCAACTTCGGGCCGTATTATTATTCACAGCTCGATTACTACGAAACCACCGACTTTTATGAATTCGAGCAGGAATCGTATAACCTCGACTACAGGGTTGAAGATATTTTCGGAAACGATACCTACAAATGCGAAGGATATTTTTCTTTCTCGGGCATAGGAACCCATTACTGGGAAATGGAAATTAACGGCTGCTCCATTGAAGTAACCGAAATCAGGAAACCATTGTAAGACTGAATCTTTAGTAACCAACAACTGCTCTTTTTAAAAAATAAAAGTAAATTTGATCAACTTTCTAAATATAAAACAATGAAAAAAATCTTTTTGCTTCTTGCGTTAGGAGTTATTCTCTTTTCGTGCAGCACAACAAAAACCACCACTTCATCAGCACCTGTCGATGTATCGGACAAACTCGTTGAAATCCCTGAAGGAAAGTCAGTTATTTACATTGTAAGGCCATCGGCTTTTGGGTTTCTTATCCCCATTACAGTAAAAATTGACGACCGTGAAATTGGCACAACCATGGCCGAAAAATACCTGTATGCCGTTGAATCGCCCGGCGAACATACCATTACAGCAAAAGCCGAGAACAAAGCTGAACTGGTATTAACCACTGAAGCCGGCAAAACCTACTTTATTCAACAGGACATACGAATGGGATTGATAATGGCACGCAACAAACTGAATTTAATTGATGCAGAAGAAGGAAAAAGAAAGCTGGCTAAATGCAAACTGCCCGATTCGTTTGAAAAACCTGAATAAAACCCTTTAAAAAAGAAACTTATGAAAAGAAAAAAATCTATCATCTTACTAGTTTCTACGTTGGTTATTTTATTTTCTTCCTGTACCAACAAGCCTCCAACCTGCATGGTCTTTTCACCTTCAAACGGCGATGAATTTAACGTGGGCGACAAGATTGAATTTGTTATTAACGCGAACGATGAAGATGGTTCGATTGCCAGTATTGAAATAATGGCAGGAAATAAATTAATTACAACACTATACTCCATCCCGTTTATATACGAGTGGGATACTGAAGAAGTTGAGCCCGGCGAATATACGCTTACGATTACTGTAATTGATGACAAAGGCGATGAAACCGTTTCGACCCTTACAATTGAATTGATATCAAACTTTGGTGAATTTACCGATTCACGTGATGGCACATCATACAAAACCGTAAAAATCGGCGAACAGGTTTGGATGGCCGAAAATTTGGCATGGCTTCCAACCGTAAGCCCTCCCTCTGATGGATCAGTGCTCCTTTCCCGTTTTTATGTATATGGTTACGAAGGTACAAGTGTTAACGCAGCCAAAGCCACCAATAATTACGAAACCTATGGTGTTTTGTACAATTTTCCGGCTGCCCTAAATGCATGTCCAAGTGGCTGGCATTTACCAAGCGATGAAGAATGTAAGGAATTAGAGACTTTTATAGGAATGGATATCGATGAAGTTTACAAAGAAGATTTCAGGGGAACGGATGAAGGCGATAAACTGAAAGCAACCATTGGATGGGACAATAACGGCAACGGAACCGATGAGTTTGGTTTTAATGCCCTTCCCGGTGGCTATATATTCAATGAAGATGCACTATTTCATGATTTGGGTAACTGGGGATCGTGGCTCACTTCAACCGAAGACAGTTATAACTGGGCATGGTGCAGGGACCTGGCAACCGAATTGCAGCAAATTGGACGGTCGAGCTACAGCAAAGCCGATGCTTCATCAATCAGGTGCGTTAAAGATTAATAAGTTATATTAATTAATATCATTGAAATGAACCGTAAACTCTTGAACATTTATATTTTTTTATTTATCGGCATCGCATTTTGCTCCTGCTCCAACCAGTCACCCGAAGCATCCATCATAACACCTGTAACAGGTGATGAATTTTCTATCGGAGAAACAATCACCATAATTGTAAACGCCAAAGACCCCGATGGTAAGGTTGATGCCGTTGAGATCATGGCCGGTAACGAGTTGCTCACCACACTTTACTCAATACCCTTTATGTATGAATGGGATACCGAAGGGTACGAGGCAGGCGCTTATACCATCACGGCAAGCGCATTTGATGATGATGGAGACATGATAATTGCAACTGTCGATGTAAGTATAGTAGAGAATGAGGCCGAAAATGCAGGTAATTATTTCCCTTTAGAAGAAGGCTACAGTTGGGATTATGCAGGTGATGTGGAAGTCGTTTCTAGAACAACCGGAGCGGCCGATGAAAATATTAATGCGAATGTTGCCGGAACCAGAAGGGTTTTACCCAAACAAACGTTGGATTTATCAACGGGCACTTTTGATGTTTTTCCTGTTACAGATCATTATTACAGCCTCGACAATAATTATGATTTAGACATCGTTCAAACCAGGTATTTTGAAAACAAAGATGGAATTACATACCTGAGGGCATTCGAAGATAACAATGGTACTTTTGTTGAAGTTTCCAATCCTGTTTATATCAAGGGTAAAATTGTCGAGGGCGATGAATGGGAAACCGATCCTGTAATCGATTTAAACACGATGTTAAACCTTGAGGGAATTGAATTCACAAAAACGACCATTAAAAGTAAAATTTACGTAATTGGAAATGAAAACCTTGAAATATCGGGAACCGACTATGAAACAATAAGGCTTGAACAACAAGTCGATGCCACTTTGAAAGGAACATTATCAATGGATGGTTACACATACGACATCGATTATGTAATTGACGAACGCATTGTTATGAACCTGGTAGAAGATACTGGGATGGTAAAATCAGAAATAAACTATCATACCTTTACAATTACCTTTAAAGTTGATGGAATAGATATAATTGAAATAGGCTTAACCGGAGTTGAAGCTTATGAACTGGACAATTATAAGATATCGGCCATTCCTGAACCGGCCAATGAAGTGGTGAGCTATTCCAAAAGTGCAACGTTGAAAAAAGAAAATCCTCAGGCAGAGTTAATAGCTTTGGCAAATAAAATCAACAGGCTGGTAAGCTATTCTTGTACATTATATTAAAACAATGTAATATTTAAACCATCTGCAACAAGGCTGAAACAATCGGCAATAATTATGGTAAAAAAAATTGAAATTCATCGGTTGATCTTTTACCTGGCCCCATGCTTCAAAAATAAAATAGCAAACTGCATGTAACTATTTTCATTTTTTGGAATAATTTACTTCAACTTTTATACTTTTAACAACACAATTAAAACAGTATAAATATTAAACACATTGCAATGAAAAAGAATTTTGTTTGGATGATTTTTTTGGTGGGGTTACTCGCATTCTCGTCATGCAAAAAAGACATTCCCGGTTTTTTTGAAAACATGGGCGAAATTGAACAGCTTTTCCCAATTGCTGTAAATGAGAAAATTGGGTATATCGACAAAGAAGGTGAAATTGTGATTAACCCGTTGTATTACAAAGATGGTGAATTGTATGAGTTTTTCTTTATTAACGGGTTAACACCGGTTTCAACCGATGACGAAAAATACGGTTTCATTAACAAAAGCGGAGAAATTGAAATCACACCCATGTTCGACTGGGCAAATTCATTCTCGAAAGACGGACTGGCCCTTGTTAACAATGGCGATTCATACTATTTCATTAATAAAAAAGGGAACCCGGAAATTATGCTCAACCAGTACGACGATTTCAGTTGCTACTTTTGGGACGGCATGGCCTGGGTGGAAGATGAACAAGGCGATTATGGTTTTATCGACACCGATGGCAACTCGGCTATCCCGGCAATTTATTACGATGTACACCGTTTTAGCGAAGACCTTGCCTGGGTAAAAATGAACGATGACGATGATTACATGGCCATTGATAAAGACGGAAAATCGGTTACACCCGATATGTTTGGAAGCACAAGGCCTTTTTCCGAAGGATTGGCTGCCGTTAAAGTTGGCGGTTACTGGGGCTTTGTCGACACTAAAGGCGAGTATGTTATTTCGCCGCAATATGACTGGTGCGGAAGTTTTTATGAAGGATTGGCCATAGTTGAATTAAACAACAAAGAAGGTTTTATTAACAAAGACGGCGAATGGGAAATTATGGCCCAATTTGATTATTGCTACGAGTTTTCAAACGGGCTTGCCGCCGTTGAAATGAACGATAAATGCGGTTTCATCAACAAAAAAGGCGAATGGGTAATTCAACCCATTTACAACGAAGCACTTTATTTTATGGGAGATTTAGGTATGGTGCAAATCGATGATGATGATGAATTCATCAGCTGGATTAACAAAGATGGCGAAATTATATGGAAAGACAACAGCGGTAAAAGTGCATCGTTAAAAGAGGGCACATCTACATTCTGGAAAAAAACAAAAAATATGGACAGGGGAGAATTGAGGTATCAGTTGCGTCAACAGTTGGGATTTTAATAACATGCCACGAATGCCTGAATAAAATTCTATAATTTCGCGCACATGCCGTTTGCCAATAAATACATTGAGCGAAACAGGGGCATGTTTTCTGTTTTTCCGCCGCAATTGCCTGCAATGGATGTTATTGTGGTTATTCCCTGTTACAACGAACCGGAACTGGGTACAACCCTCGAATCGCTTGCAGACTGTAACAATCCCGGTATTAACGTTGGGGTTGTTGTGGTGGTTAACAGCCCCGTAGGTACCGGCCCCGATATTGAGGAACAAAATTCCATTTCCCTTGCTGAAATTGCTGGGTATAACAAAATGCTACCACCCTGGTTGCGTTTTTTTTCAATTGATGCACAAGGCTTGCCGGCAAAACATGCCGGGGCTGGTTGGGCCCGGAAAATTGGCATGGACTGGGCAACCGGGCATTTCAACAACACGGGAAACCCCGGGGGCTTAATTGCCTCACTCGATGCCGACACGCTTGTTGAACCGGGTTATTTAACGGCTATAAGAGATGCTTTCAATAACAAGCCCTCTGCCATAGCAGCGACAATTTATTTCGAACATCCCATAGAAGAAGAACAGGCAAACCGGGGAATTGCCTGTTATGAACTGTACATGCGGTATTACCGCCATGCCCTCGCCTTTGCGGGTTTTCCCCACGCGCTTTACACGCTGGGATCGTGCTTCGTTGTAAAAGCCGCGGCATATGTAGCCCAAGGCGGGATGAACCGGCGCAAAGCAGGCGAAGATTTCTATTTTCTTCACAAACTTGTACCCTACGGGCAAATCATCGAAATAAACAATACAACCGTTTACCCCTCGGCACGTATTTCAAACAGGGTGCCTTTTGGCACAGGGCCGGCATTAATAAAAATGATGCAAGGAGAAGTATCCCATTTTAAAACCTACCCACTGGAAGCGTTTATGATACTGAAACATTTTTTTTGCAGGTTGAAGGTTTTCTTCGAAAAACAGGAACACCTTACTGTAGAAGATTTGTCGCCAAACCCTGTTTTTCACGATTTTTCTGCCGAACAAAACCTGGTGGCTGAGCTGATTGAATTGGGGAAAAACTGCAGCAACCCGGAAATTTTCAGCCAACGTTTTTTTCACGTTTTCAATGCGTTCAGGGTGTTAAAGTGGCTAAATTTTGCCGTGAAAAACGGGTATCCCAAAAAAAATCTTTTAACAGAGGGTATTTTACTTCTCGAAAAAAAAGGGCATAAAGCCAGCCATAATCCAAACATTACTGAATTGCTGTACCAATTTCGTAAAATTGACAAGAACCGTTGAAGCGGTTTGGCTGTTATATTAGAAAAAAGAATATTTTTGCATTCAATTTTGTAAAAGATGGAAATAATACAAATCATCATAATAGCAGCTGTTTTACTGGCCATTGCGGTTTTCGGGCTGTCAATACACATCTTGTTTAAGAAATCGCACAAGTTTCCCAACTTTCACGTGGGGGGGAACAAAAACATGCGGAAAAAGGGCATAACCTGTGCCCAGTCGTGGGATAAGTTGGAACAGCGCAAAGTGCGAAAAGAGTTGCAATTCAAAAATCTCACCCTTGCCAATAAATAGTCAATGAATTTAAACCGATGAGCCGTTGCTATTGCTATTCCATTTTACCGGTCTCACTGCTTTGGTCAGCCAACGATTTCAGTTTGATTTTCAGCACCATGGTGTAACGGATCTTTCTCACGTTTTCTTCAAGATCGTAAAAGGCCTCGGGCACAAAATCAACGCCCCCGCTTAGCAATTGACGCATTTTTCGGGGTGCAACCAAAAAAACCAGTTCATTTTTATCGGTAATGGCTTGTGCCTTATCGAAAGCGCCAATGGCTGCATTTTCGGTGTATTTAAAAATCTGCTTGGCTTTTTTATCGTGAATAATGTGAAGCAATTCACGCTCCTGGGTAGCAGTTTTGGTATAGTTCAGGAAAAAGTATGCAAAATCGTCGTTTTCGAGGTATTTTTTTACCGAATAATACCCTAAGTTGTTCATACGCTGTAACGATTCCCGGGTGTCGACAATGTGAAAATTCGGGGGCAGGTTATTTATCCCGTAAAAAAAGTTATAGCGTTCGGTTACATCATCGTTATTAATGGTGTAGGTAGCGTTTCCCAATAATTCCCACATCAGTATTTTATCGTTATAAAGCGAAAAAGCGTAGCTCATAGTTTGAATGAAACGGGTAACCAGCCTCATTTTACGATCGATAATTTTCCCGTTTTTATCACATTTAATTAACCGGTATTGCGTATCGTTGTGGTTCCAGCCTGTGTATATCCAATAGTTTCCGGCTTTATCTCGTATAAAATCGGCAGGGTTAACAGGGAACGAAATCTGATCGATTTTGGTTCCGTTAAAAGAATAACGCTTAACTGTCGACTCCTGAAAATTGTAAATTTCAACCTGCTCGTAGTAAGGGTTTATGTTAAAAGTTGCCGGGTTTTTCAATTCCGGAAGGTCCTCCCCTTCTGCCTTTTTTTCTTCACAAATTGTATTGATAAGCTCACCCTCGGGACTATATCGGTATACACATTGTGTAAATTTGTTGTCGAGAATGAAGTAGAAATTGTTTTCAAACCTTAGTTCCATATCGGGTGAAATGGTCCCCATCCGTTCTTGCGTTAATGGAATATAGGTTACTTCCTCAATCAGCTCCGATTCAATAAAATTATCGCCAAAAGGGCGTGGCAGCGATATTTCGGTCTGGCAGGCACCCCATAATGCAAATAACATAAGTACAAATAAGGACACAATTTTTAGACGCATAATTTATTGATCTTCTATTCTATAATACAACTACAAAAATATAACGGTTTGCCCATCTAATTAATGAGATTTACCACTTTTCACGCGGGAGGTTTCCTCTTGTGGTTATTATCAAAAAAAGTGCCACAAACAACGTATCAAATTTAACCAATAATAACAAATATTACAGAAAGGCCATGTTATTTTCAAGGCATCAAGGTTTTATTCCTCAATCATCGCGTTTTTAAACCCTTCGGTATACAAAACCTGATGCTGCCCGGCCGAGTCGGCATAAATCAGGTAAAAATCGGCACCATCGTATCCCGAGAGCAAATCGAGGGTTTTTTCTACACCCAAAACCATGCATGCTGTTGCAAGCCCGTCGGCCGTCATACAGTTATTTGCCATTACCGATGCGCTTAACATATTGTGACTTACCGGGTAACCGGTATGGGGATTGATAGTGTGAGCATATTTTTTCCCATTTTCGATGTAAAAGTTACGGTAATTACCCGAAGTTGCCACGGCTTTGTTGTGCAAGCCAACAATTGCATGTAGTTTTTGAGGTACAAGCGATTCGTTATCATTTGGTTCGTTAATGCCTATCCGCCAGGTTAAGCCGCGGTGGTTTACCCCTTTTGCAACCACTTCGCCACCTATTTCGACCATGTAATTACTGCATCCCTTTTGTTCAAGCAGCGTGGCTATAACATCAACCGTGTAGCCCTTTGCAATAGCGCTAAAATCGAGCATTAAACGGGGATCGTCTTTTTCAATATGATTGCCTGCAAGCCTTACCTTCCCAAAACCCACAAATTGTTTTATACTATCGATCAGCCCGGGGGTTATTGTGGCCCGCTTCTCGAAGCCAAAGCCCCAGGCATTAACCAAGGGTGCCACGGTAACATCAAAAGCCCCTTCTGAAATGGCAGAAATTTCCCTTGATTTATTAAATACCCTAATAAAGTGACTGTCGGGTTCCGCGGGTTTGTTACGGTTTATTTTCGAAATAACCGATTCGTTATTAAACGTTGAGAAGGTAAGGTCGAGCTTGTTCAGTTCCTGCTTTATTACGTCGTGAAAGTCTTCTCCACGTGGACTTTCATATTTGGCATGATATATTGTACCGTATATAAGCCCTTCGTTTGTGATGTATGCCGGACGGGTTTTAACGCAGCCCGTTGCAAGCACTAAAAGAAGAATAAAAGCGATGTTCCTAAACATGGTTTTAATGCATTTTTTTCAAAGATAATCTCAATTTCAGAATAAAAAAAGCAAACAGGGCCTCACCAGCCAATGCTTCTATTAATACGCTGCATGGCTTCGTTTGCGGTCATCTCGCCCCTGAAAACTTCATCAAAATATATAGGGGTTTCCTCGTGCCGGAGGTTTAAAACCCAGGAACTGGTTTCGAAATAACGGTAAGTATTCAGCCCGTATTTATCCTGAATATGGTAGGAGAAATCTTCAAACTGATCGTTCCCGAACGACACACCCGTCAGGTTACCTTTAATGCCGGTTGGGCATTTTGTGTAGCGCACCCATCTTTCAGCCATCTCGGGTTTATTCATGGCCAAAAGGAAATTAATGGCTTCTTCTTTATGGGGTGCGTTTTTCAACACAGCCCACATAACCTGGTATCCTCCAGGAAAAATTAACAGGTCGTTAAAAACAGGAAATTCTGCCGGACGGCAATTGTTTACTTTGGAATGATCGATACCTTCCCAGATATTGTACATCCACGACCCGTTAACGTAAAAAAGGCATTCTTCATTCAGCAACGATGCTGTGGTGTTGCCCCAGTTCACATTTTGCCAGTTTGGGTTGTATGGTTCGTATGCCGACATTTCTTCAAGCGTTTCAAGGGTTTTTCCCCATGCATTTAGCCGTTCCGTTGTTATTTTTTTTCTCAACAACTCTTTTGGGTCGTTAAGGAGCGAAGCATACATTTGCACTCCGATTACCATGGTTGTTGGCCAGTCGACCGATTCGTAAATGGGTGTGATGTAATCGTCGGGATTGTTTTGATTGTGGCGGTAAACAGCTTTTAAGTAGCTCAAAAAATCATCGCAGGTCATTCCATATTGTTTTATTTCAATGCCCAGCTTTTGAGCAACATTCCGGTTGAACCACAAGGCCCAGAATTGTCCTTCGATGAAAGGCCCGGGTATAATCCCGTTCCAGGCTTCTTTGGCTTCATCGGTTAGCAGTTCGGGCAGTGTACCTTCCCTAAACTCTTCAAACCGGCTGAAATCGACCAGGTATTTATTTGGCCAGTTTGGATCACCGGTTTGCTGCCATATTTCCTTGTATTCGCCGTTCACCCGTACAATATCCCAATCGGGGTTATCTTTTGCAAGCATTCTTGCCACAAATTTTTGATTGCTTTGCAGATCTTCGCGGTTGTAAAATACTTCTTCGGGGAATTTGAGGTTAACACGGACGTGCTGATTTTGAAATTCGTATTCACGTGCAAAGTTACGCACCAGGTCTTCGCGTATGCCCTCGTTTAGCCAATGTCCGATAAAATTTACCGTGGTAGTATTCGCTGGTGCTTCAACGGGCTTGTAATGCAATTGAGAAGTGTTCTTTTTACTGCACCCGCCGGCAAAAAGGAGAAAAAGAGATACGATGAAAAGTATGGTATCTTTTCTTTTAACAATATTTTTCAGTATTTCCTTCATACCCCTATCGTCCAACACTTTGCCGTATATTTTTCATTGCCTGTTCGGCAGTTATTTTTCCTTCCACCACATCCATATAATAAACCGGTGTGTCAATATGCTTGTCGTTCAGTATCCACATACCGCTTTCGTAATGTCTGTAGGTGTTTGTGCCGAATTTATTTTGAATATATTTTGAAAATACTTCAAACTGGTCGCCACCAAAGGTGACATTCGAAAGGATGCCTTTAATACCTGTAGGGCATTTGGTTAAACGTCCCCATGTTTCGGCAACTTCAGGCTTGTTCATCGCCAGTAGAAATTTCACTGCTTCATCGCGGTGTGGTGCGTTTTTAAGCACACCCCAGGTAATTTGGTATGCACCGGGGTATGTTTTGAGTTCGCCGTTAAACGATGGAAATTCGGCGGGCATAACATTCATGGTTTTTTTCTCGTCAATCCCCATCCAAATGTTATACATCCACGAACCGTTTACATAAAAGAGGCATTCTTCGTTAATGAGTGCTCCTGTTGTATTGCTCCATTCGGTTTCCCGCCAGTTGGGGTTTATGGGCTGGTATTTCGCAATTGTTTCGAGAGCCTGAAGGGTTTCCCCCCATGCATTGAGCCTTTTTTCGGTAATTTTATTCAGCAGTAATTCTTCCCTGCTATCGAGCAATGAAGCGTAAAGGTTGTATGCAATGGCAATGGTTGTTTCCCATACGAACGACTCAAAAACAGGCATGATGTAATCTTCGGGGTGGTTTTGGTTGTAACGATGTACAGCTTTAAGGTAGCCGGCAAAGTCGTCAAAAGTCATTCCAAATTGTTTTACTTCGATGCCCACTTTTTCGGCTACTTTGTTGTTGCACCATAACGCCCAGTACTGCCCTTCGAGCCACGGGCCGGGAATAATGCCGTTCCATTGTTGTTTTGCTTCTTTGGTTAGCAATTCGGGTATTGTCCCTTCCCTGAACTCTTCATATTGACTGAAATCAACCAGGTTGTCCTTTGCCCAGTCGGGATCGCCTGTAATTTCCAATACTTCCTGGTATTCACCGTTAATGCGCAAAATATCCCATTCGGTATTATTTTCGCTTATGGTTTTTGCCAACCATTTTTGATTGCTTTTACGGTCAAGGTTATCGTAGTAAATGTCTTCGGCAAACTTTAAGTTCACGTATACATCCTGATTTTGAAATTCGTATTCCCTGACAAAGTTCCGGACAAAATCTTCACGCTTACCCTCACCCAGCCAGTGCCCGATAAAATTTATGGTATCGGTATACTTTACTCTATCGAGTTGTTTGAAAGCATCTTCAAAACCCTCGTTGTTAGAGCATCCCGGAAAAAACAGGAACAGAATGAAAACAGCCAAAACGCTTTTCCCCGATAAAATCCATCGTATGTAATGGTTTTTTTTCATTTTGTTGAAAATTATAATATGAAAAAGAAACGGTACGATTATTTTTCAACCTTGAAAAAACGGATGCTTTGTTCGAGTTCAACGGCTTCGTTTTTCATAATTTCAGAGTTACGCGACATCTCTTCTGCCGTTGTTGTATACTGCTGAATAACGAGGTTCAATTCCTGAATAGCACTGTTGATTTGTGACGCACCGTTATTAAGTTCATTGCTCGACACCGAAATTTGATTAACCAGTTTTGATGTTTTTTCAATTTCGGGTGCAAGGTTCAGCATAAAATTATGCGTGTTTTCGGTAATACCAACCGATTTTGTCGAGAGGTTTGTAATCTCGTCCGCAGCAATACGGCTACTTTCGGCAAGGCGGCGTACTTCACCGGCCACCACGGCAAAGCCTTTGCCCTGTTCACCGGCACGAGCAGCTTCAACAGCGGCATTAAGTGCGAGTATATTGGTTTGAAAAGCAATATCGTTTACAAGGGTGATTTTTTCAGATATTTCTTTAATATAACGCAAACTTTCTTCCTCCTTTTCAACCAGCTCTTTTATACCCTTAGCCGCTTTGTCTGAAATTTCATGGGTGTCTTGTGCATTTTTATTGCTATCCTGTATTACCGAAGTCATCTCCTCAACGGCCGATGATACCTCTTCGGCCGAGGTGGCCTGTTGCATGGAACCACTGGCAACCTTTACCGAAATATTGTTGATCTGGTTACTGCTTCCGTTTACTTTATTTGCGCCCTGGGCAATGCTGGTAACAATTTCGCGCAGTTTTGTGCTCAGGTTGTTAATGGCAAGGCTTAGCTGGCCAAGTTCATCTTCCGAATCGACTTTAAGCATTTGTTTCGACAATTTCCCGTTTTGTATCTCGGTTAACCGTTGTAGTATTAGCCTGATTTTTTTCGAAAAATTAAATGTGAAATATAAAATGATTACGGCCGAAGTAACAATTAGGCACAGTAAAGTTCCAATAACAAACATTAAAATGATGGATGTTTTCTGTTTTTGGAGCCTGTCCATTTTCGCATAAATAAACAGGTGCCCGAGGAATTTCCCGTCTTCGAGGCGTAACGGGCTTATGGTGGCAAAATAACTTTTCCCGTTTTCTTCAACGTTTTGGAATACCGATTCCGGTATTTCCTGGGTTAAGGCTTCATAACCTGCCAATACCGGAACTTCTTCCCGTTTTTTGTTCACATATTCTTTGTTGAGTGAAAAATAAATTTTCCCATTTGCCCCAACAATGATACAATCTTCAATAGTTTCGCCCACCAGGTTCTCCATTGTAACCTTGTCCTCACTTGTTTCATATCGCAGCAAACCTTTCGACATTAAGTATGCCGGTGCCTGAAACTTTTGCATAAGGCCTTCGTCAATCTGTGAAGTAAAACGGTTGATGTAATAGAAGCCCAAAGCAAGCAGGGCAATAAACTCCGTTAATATTATTATCAGGCTGATCCTGTAAGAGATCTTTTTAAGCCTGAAGTTTAGTAAAGCTGCCATTTCGTAGTAAGTTTTGGTTATTAGTAATCAAGCAATGTACTAAATATGTTTGTAAAATTAACAAATCATTAAAGATTATTTAATCAATAAATATTTCATTATTACAACGAAAAAGGCAAAAAAAGGGGGGCAAATATTTACCCCCCTGAACAAATGTTGTTTTTTCCCATTAATTTCCGAAATCGTCAAAAAAGATGCTCTCTTTTTCGACGCCCAAATCGTAAAGCATTTTATTAACAGCGTTTACCATGGGGCCGGGCCCACACATGTAATATTCAATATCTTCGGGGGCTTCGTGCGTTTTCAGATAATTGTCGTAAATAACCTGGTGTATAAAGCCAACAGGACCATTCCAGTTGTCTTCGGGCTGTGGGTCGCTAAGTGCAATGGTAAATGTAAAATTCGGGAATTCTTTTTCGATTGCCCGGAAATGGTCTTCGTAAAAAATTTCGCGTACCGAGCGGGCGCCGTACCAATAGGATACTTTTCGTCCTGTTTTTAGGGTGTGAAACAGGTGGAACAGATGCGAGCGCAGTGGCGCCATACCGGCACCGCCGCCAATATAAAGCATTTCGCTGTCGGTATCCTGAATAAAAAATTCGCCATAGGGGCCCGAAATGGTCACTTTGTCGCCGGGCTTGCGCGAGAATATATACGATGAGCATATACCCGGTGGTACATTGGCCCATTCGTTTTTCTGCCGGTTCCATGGGGGTGTGGCTATGCGGATGTTTAGCATTACAATGTTCCCTTCGGCCGGGTGGTTGGCCATTGAGTAAGCGCGGAATGTTTCGGTGGTATTTTTAATTTTCAGGTCCCACATTTTAAATTTATCCCATTCGTCCCTGAATTTTTCATCGATGTCGAAATCCCTGAAACTGCATTCGTATTTTGGCACATCAATTTGTACGTACCCGCCCGATTTGAAATTAAGGTTTTCTCCCTCGGGTAGTTTTACAACAAACTCTTTAATAAAGGTTGCAACATTGCGGTTCGAAACCACTTCACACTCCCACTTTTTAATACCCATCACTTCTTCGGGCACCTGTATTTTCATGTCTTCTTTTACCTTCACCTGGCAACCAAGCCGCCAGTTATTTTGTTGTTCCCTTCGGGTGAAAAAGTCGGTTTCGGTAGGTAAAATTGTACCGCCCCCCTCAAGCACCCGACATTTGCACATGCCGCAAGTTCCCCCGCCGCCACATGCCGAAGGCAGAAACAGGCCGTTGTTGCTCAATGTTGAAAGCAGGGTGGAACCCGGTTCCACTTTCATGGTTTTTTCACCGTCGTTAATATCAACAGTAACTTCGCCCGATGGGGTTAATTTCTTTTTGGCATACAAAAGGATACCCACCAAAAGCAAAATGATGAGAAGGAAAAAAACGATGCTGGCAATAATTATGGTTATTTGTACCGATAAAAGAATCATCTTTTCTGAATTTTAAAACAAACAATTAAAGTTTTATGCCCGAGAATCCCATAAAGGCCATTCCCATCAACCCGGTAATGATAAACGCGATTCCAAGGCCACGCAAAGGAGCCGGAACGTTCGAATATTTAATTTTTTCGCGGATGGCAGCAATACCAATTATGGCCAGGAACCATCCCAGGCCCGATCCCAAACCGTAAACCGTAGCTTCGCCAATATTAATGAATTGTTTTTGCTGCATGAACAACGATCCACCCAGTATGGCACAGTTAACAGCTATAAGGGGCAAAAATATACCAAGGTTTGCATAAAGGGTGGGTGCAAATTTTTCAACAATCATTTCAACCAACTGAACCATTGATGCAATAACGGCAATAAACATGATAAAACTGAGGAAGCTGAGGTCGACATTTGCAAATTGTGGCCCCAGCCAGGCAAGAGCTCCATCCTGCAAAACAAAATTTTCGAGCAGGTAGTTAACGGGCAGGGTTATGCCCAGAACAAATATCACGGCAATCCCAAGGCCGGTTGCTGTTTTTACCGATTTCGACACGGCAAGGTATGAACACATGCCGAGAAAGTAGGCAAAAACCATGTTCTCGATGAATATCGATTTTACAAAAATATTTATAACATTTTCCATATTCTCAGGGTTTTTCGTGATACTATTTATCTTCTATTAAACTCCGGTCGCGCGAGCGGTGAATCCAAATAATGATGCCAACGGTAATAAGCGCCATGGGCGAAAGGACCATAAGCCCGTTGTTTTCATATCCAATTTTATCGAGCCCGATTTTTTCCACCACGTTGTAACCCAACACCGAACCGGATCCCAGCAATTCGCGGAAAAATGCAACAATGATGAGTATAAGGCCATATCCGGCACCGTTTCCGAGCCCATCGAGGAACGATGGCCAGGGCTTGTTGGCCAGTGCAAAAGCCTCGAGCCGGCCCATGATGATGCAGTTAGTAATAATGAGCCCCACAAAAACCGACAGCTGCTTGCTTACATCGTAAACAAAAGCTTTCAGTACCTGGTCGACTAAAATTACCAGGCTGGCAATAACAACCAGTTGCACAATGATGCGTATGCGGTTTGGAATGGTATTCCGCAGCAGCGAAATAATCAGGTTGGCAAGTGCTGTTACAATAACGACAGAAATGGACATTACCACGGCCGGTTTAATTTGAGCCGTTACGGCCAGGGCCGAACAAATACCCAAAACCTGAACGGTAATGGGGTTCGATGGCCCCAACGGGTTTTTAAGAAGATCCAGGTTCTTCCTCGAAAATAAATGTTCTCTGTCACTCATACCTGCTATTTTTTTTCTTTTTGAAGAATGCGATGTATTGCTGAAGGTCGTTGTACAACATTTCCTGCAGCCCTTTACTTGTGATGGTTCCACCCGAAATGGCATCTACCCGGTGCTGTTCCGGTGCTTTTTCGCTTTTTTTGGCAACGGTAATTGAAACAAACTCCCCGTTTTGGTCAAACAGGGTTTTCCCGGTAAATGGATCCTGAAACATATCGGTAACAATTTCAGCACCCAGCCCGGGGGTTTCGCTCTGATGGTCGAAAAAAGCACCATAAACAGTATTCATGTCACTGTTTAACGAAATGTAGCCCCAAAGCGGGCCCCATAACCCGGCACCATACAACGGCATAATGTACTTGATCCCTTCGTTTTCAATCACGGCTTCGTAAACGGGCAATGCCCTTTGCTCAACCGGTTTGGCATGTTCCTTTTTCATATCGACGGTAAAAGCGTCAATCCCTTCCATTGTTTCGCCCGATGAATTAACCACGTAACTGTTAATGATTATTTTTTCATACGTTTTTCCAGCTTCTTCCTTTGGCGGATTAATGTTTACAGAAGCCAGTATGTTTTGTTTTTTCTCAACTTCGATATTTTGCTGCTGAAGGGGTTTCAGGCTTATTGCTGCAACCGAAAGGATGGTAGCAACAATAATGACCATTACCGAAGCATAGATGAAAGTGTATGTATTTCCGTTTCTGTTCATTTTACATCAGTTTTACATGTTTAACCATTGGCTGCAGCCCGCTTCAAACGCCTGCGGATATTTCCCTGAACAACGTAGTGGTCGATTAAAGGTGCAAAAGTGTTCATTAACAGGATGGCCAGCATAACGCCCTCGGGATAAGCCGGGTTCAGCACCCGTATAATAATGGCAAGCACCCCGATGAGAAAACCGTAAATCCATTTCCCCCGGTTTGTTTGGGCTGCCGAAACAGGATCGGTAGCCATAAACACGGCCCCAAATGCAAAGCCTCCCAGGAAGAGGTGATGCCAGAACGGGATTTCCATAAAGGGATTAACGGCAAATGCATTAATTAACATGCCGGTTACAACGGCACCCAGGGTGGTTGAAAGCATGATTTTCCAGCTTCCTATACCTGTAACAATAAGAAATATAGCGCCAAGCAAAATGGCAAATGTCGATGTTTCGCCAATTGAACCGGGAATGAAACCCCAGAATGCATCCCAAACATTATAATCGACACTGCCCGTTAGGGCAAGCCCCAAAGGTGTAGCGCCCGAAAACCCGTCAGCAACACTACCTGCCTGATTGCCCAGCCTTATCCACACTTCATCGCCGCTCATGTGGGCCGGGTAGGCAAAAAACAAGAAGGCCCGTGCTACAAGGGCAGGGTTCCATATATTCATACCCGTGCCGCCAAAAGCTTCCTTGGCAATAATTACTGAAAAGGCAACAGCAACAGCCACCATCCACAACGGTGTGTTAATGGGCAATACCAGGGGTATTAATATGCCGGTTACCAGGTAGCCTTCGTTAATCTCGTGCCCCTTTATTTGGGCAAAAGCAAATTCAATGCCCAGCCCCACCAGATACGAAACAATGATAACGGGCAACACCCTGAGCAAACCGTAAACAAATACGTTTATAAAGCTGGTTGTTTCGAGTAGTCCCAATGCTTTAAAATGCTGATAGCCGATATTAAACATCCCAAAAAGCAAAGTTGGAACTACGGCAAGTACCACAAATATCATGGTCCTTTTCAGGTCGATATAGTCCCTGATGTTCGACCCTTTTGTTGTGGTAGCCTCCGAAACGTAGAAAAACGATTCAAAACCCTCGTACACGCTTTGAAAGGCATGCAACTTTCCCCCCTTTTCGAATTTCGGACGGTGCTTGTCGTAAAATTTCTTTATTCCGTATCCTTTCATAATCAAGCTAATTCTTTAATAAGGGTGTTAATGCCTTTACGTAAAATCTCCTGAACCTCAATTTTTGAAGTACAGGCATATTCACACAGTGCCAGGTCTTCTTCAATCACTTCGTAAATACCCAATTGCTCCATCTTATCAATGTCGTTGGTAATAATTGATTTTAATAGAAACACGGGCAATATGTCCATGGGCAGGTATTTTTCGTATTGTTCGGAAACAACAAAAGGCCTTTCGCCACCATGGTAGTTGGCATTAAGTGCATACGCTTTTTTAGGGAATAATTTTGCTAAAAAAGTATTCGATGCGCTGTATTTTTTCAGTCCCGGTTCTGCCCAGCCAAACAACTCTATTTGGTTGCCCTCGGGAATTACAGATATCATGTTGTCGAAAAATCCCAGGTAACTGTCGGGTTCAACTTTTTTACCGGTAAGCACATTGCCCGAGATAATCCGTTCTGCAGTTGCCTTTTTCGTTTTATTTTTCACAACCGATGTTACCGAAACACCAAGTATGGTATTGTAATATTGCGGTTCGTTCACTTCTGAGCCGGCGAGGGCTATTGTTTTTCTGAAATCGGTTTTTCCGTTTAAAAAGAGCCTCCCGATAAAAACAACCGACTGCAGGTTAGCGGTCCATATTAAATCGCCTTTATTAACCGGTTTTATTTTGCTTATTTGCACACCTACATTGCCAGCCGGATGCGGACCGTTAAAATAGTTGATTTCAACGTTTTTCAGCGATGAGAATTTTGAACCGGGCCTGAGCCCAAGATAAATTTTCCCTTTGGTAAGCCCGGCAAGCACATCGATACCCTTTTGCAAGGCTTCAAAATCTTTTTCAAGGGTAATTTCCAGGTCGGGTGCAAGGGGAGCCGAATCGAAGCCCGAAATAAAAATATTATTTGGCATATCGCCGGGCCGGGCAATGATGCCAAAAGGGCGCTGAATAATAAAGGGCCACAAACCGCTTTTTAAAAGGGTTTGCGTGATCGTTTCCCGGTCAGTAGCTTTTATCTCTTCCTGCGAAAAAGATTCAGATGTAAATTGTCCGTCGCTTTCAACGCCAATTTCAAGTATTTTTCGGCGTTCGCCCCGTACTATTGAAGTCACTTTACCGCTCACAGGAGAAGGGAACTTAACATCGGGGTTATTTTTGTCGTAAAAAAGCGGGGTGCCAATTTTGACAACATCATCGGTTTTAACCAATAATTTTGGAATAAGCCCCGGAAAATCGGTTGGTTTAATCCCGTAATGTTTTGATTCAACATCAGCACCGCGGGTTGGTATTGCTATCCCCTTTAGTTTAATATCCAACCCTTTTTTTATTCTAATCGTTTTCGACATTGCTGAATTCGATTTTTAAAAAATTGAGGCACAAAGGTAAAATTTTTGGGTTTATTTTTCTGCTGACTTTTTTTGTCATTTATGCCAAAATTTTTGGTATTTGATTTGAATGTAAATTTTTAAAATAAAAATGCATTGTCAATAACAAATAAAAGCCCTTTTTTGATTATAATTCGTCTTTTTTTAGAATAATAATCAAACAAAGGCCGTTTTTATCCTGAAAGCAAAAGGTTCATTTTCCAACCATGTGAAATTGTATATTTGTAAAGCGTTTCAGGCATTTTTAATTTTTAACTACATGTTTGATCTTAATGGCTTTGTTGTTTAACAAGTTATTACAATTTAACAAAACAGGGCAATAAATGTTAAAATAAAATGAAATTTTTAAAGTACTTTTTGATCACGTTCCTTGTTGCCGATGGTTTTTGGGCATTTCCAATCACGTTAACCGGCAAGGCTGGGGACAAAATATTTTCCGACAATATCCGCACAGTACAGCTTTACCGCGAGGGCTGGAAAACATCGAACCCAATTGTGCAGTTAAACAGCGAACAAAAACTTGTTTTAACCTTCGACGATTTGAGCGGTGAGGTTAAAGAATACTATTATACGTTCTACCATTGCGACCGTAACTGGGAAATTAGCAATATTCCGAGGGAAGAGTACTTCAATTCGTTTGTCGAATTTCCGGTAACAGACTGGGAGTACGCCGTTAACACAAAAGTTGGTTACATTAATTATTACCTGCAAATACCCAACAACGACGTGGGTCTTTCTTTATCGGGGAATTACGTTTTAGTTGTTTACGATTATGAATACCCCGATGAACCGGTGTTTACCCGAAAATTTTATGTTGTTGAACCCAAATTGGACATAACTGCGCGCATACGCAGGGCACCGTTCGATTTGCCCGAGGGTGAATGCCAGGAAGTTGATTTTTTCATCGATCACGGCAATTTCCAAATCAACAACCCGCGTACCGATATTAAAGTTGTACTGACACAAAACAACCGGCACGATAATGCCATTACCAACCTGCAGCCCATATACATGTCGGATGGCAGGTTGGAATATAACACCGACATGGGAAATGTTTTTTATGGCAACAACGAGTTCAGGAATTTCGAAATCAGGAGTTATAAATATGCCGGGGAAGGTGTACAGGAAGTTGGTTTTTTTAAGCGGTTCTACCATGTCACACTCGAACCATCGGAAATTCGCACGCAAAATAAGTATTCGTTTAACCGCGACATAAACGGCCGTTATTATATTGAGGCTTACAATACCGATTATCCCGACCTGGAAGCCGATTACATGTTTGTACATTTTACATTGCCCCTCGACAACGTGCTTATGGGAGGCGGTGTATATGTTTTTGGTGCGTTAAGCAACTGGGAATGCAGCAAGCAAAACCAAATGAAGTGGAACCCCGATAAAAGGCAGTACGAGTTGACAATGCTTCTAAAACAGGGATATTACAACTTCATGTATGCCTGGAAAGATTTGCAAACGTGTAAAATTAAATTGCATACCCTTGAAGGCAGCCATGCCGAAACCGAAAACGATTACCAGATTTTTGTTTATTACGGAAGACTTACCGACCGTTACGACCGTTTGGTTGGTTATAAAGTTTTTAATTCGCTGGTAAACCGCAATTTTTAGCTCAAATTCGTGAATTTATTTTTCACTAACTACGCCTATTGGTGCATTTGCTGCTATGGTAAAATGAAAATAGGAGCCTTTCCCTTTCGACGATTCAAATTCAATTTTGCTTCCAATTAGTTCGGTAAGGTTTTTTACTATTGACAAACCCGCCCCTGTCCCTGAGAACGTACGTGAAATGCGGTTGTCAACCTGGTGGAAGAATTCAAAAATCTTAATAAAATCCTTTCTGGTAATGCCTATGCCGGTATCTTTAACAAAGAATTTTATCCATTCGCCGGTTTGTTCGTAACCAAAAGTTACATCTCCTTCGGTGGTAAATTTTATGGCGTTGTCTATCAGGTGGTTTAAGATTTTTGCCAACAGGTAATTGTCATTTACAATTTCAAAATCGGGCGAATCGTTTCCCAACAAGAGATTCAATTTGACGCCGGGTTTACTCGTTTCCACAATTGAATGGTATTTTTGGTAAATCTCGTACATTAACTGGTTCAACGGGAAAGCACCCGGGGTATAAGTCATTGTTCCGGTTTCGATTTCCGACACGTCAATGATGTTTGTGATAATGTCCATGAGGTATTCAGCGTTTTTGCTGACAATTTCGAGAAACTTGTTTTTCTTATCGTTCGACTGGTTTTCGTTCATTGCCAACGCCGAAAAACCAACAATGGCATTCATCGGTGTGCGGATTTCATGGGATATATTTTCGAGAAATGCCGATTTCAACCTGCTGGCTTCTTCAATTTTCTTTTTGGCCTCAATCAGTTTGTACTGGTACTCTTTTCGTGATGTAATATCGCGCCCTATCGATATTACCTGGTTATCGTTAAGCCGGGCAAGGCGCATTTCAAAAATGAGGTTTTTACCGTTTTCGAGCTCCATACCGTATTCAATGGTTTCAATGTTATCGTTTTCAATAACATGTTGAATGCTTGAATAAATCTGGTACGACATTGGGCTTGAGAACCCCATTTCAAAAATGGTTTTTCCAATGATTTCATCATGGCTTAATTTCATCAGTTCGGGGTTATTCGAAACATAATCGACATACGTTCCGTCTTTTTCAATTATGAAAAATATATCGGGCAGGGAGCCCAAGAGACTGGTCAACCGTTTTTCGCGGTTTTTCAGGCGTTGTATCTCCTGCCTCATTGGTGTAACATTGATGAAGCTGCTTACCATCAGATCGGGTTCGGGGAAGGCATTGTGTACCTGAAACCATTTGTCGTTATGTTTTATGTGCACCATAAACTGACCGCGTGGCGAATGGAAAAACTCATCCTGCCAGTTTAATGAATCGCGGAAAATTTTTACAAAAATTTCGCTGTAGTCAGCATCGGCAATTTCCTGCCTCGAAAGTTTGAAAAATTTGTTAAAGGCATTGTTGGTTCGCACGATCTTAATGCCCGATTTTTCCCCGCGTGAATCCCTTTCAATTTTCAATACCATTATCCCAAACTGCGCCTGCCTGAACGTTTCGCCAATTTGGTTTTTGTTTCGTTGCGACTCTTTTGCTGTTTTTGCAATCAGGTTGTCGTAATATTTATAAATTAAAACAGCGAGCAGTGTTACAAGCGATAATTCGGCCACGGGGTGCAGGTTACAAAAAATGCCGCATAACCCGGGCATTTTTAATCCAAACGGATAATTTTTTGAATAGATAAAGTAGATAATTGTTAATACCGATTCGGCATAAAAAATAAGAAAAGGGTAAATATTTTGACTAAATACAACAAGGTAAACCATTGCAAGATACATGATTGTGAGCATACCACGCAGCCCGGCCTCATAATCGACAACGGAATAATACTTATTGATGAAGAAAAAGTACAACGAAAGCGGCAGCAGAAAAATAACATAAACAGCCGACCGGTAATTCCCCTGGAAAAGAAATATCAGGTTAAGTGCAAATATACTCCCCATGACGATTACACCGGGAATGTACTTGTTGTAATCAATATAAACAGCAAAAAGAACTGTAACAATTACAGCTCCTGCTAACCCTGCCAGCGATAATGAAGTTAAGACTTTTGTTTTCCGTTTTGTCAGACTAAGAACCCCTTCATAGTGCTGAAAAAGGAAATCAAAATTCATAAAAACTCTCGGTTTTTCAATTATAGTAAACAAATCTAAAGAATTATTTTCAATAAACCGCTACATTTAATTTGTTAATTCTCACCTTTTCTGTTATAGATATGATATTCCTATGTGATTTTTATTAGCTTTTAAAACGAAAATGGGGCTTAAATTTGTTGCAATTAACAACCAGTAAATTAACATTTTGTAAAACAATTATAGTATGTCGAAAGGATTTTATAATGTGCCTGCTCCGGCCAACGAGCCTGTAAAAACGTATGCACCGGGCAGTAGTGAAAGAAAAGAGCTGCAGGAAATGATAAGCGTACTCCGCTCGAAAGAAGTTGAAATTCCCATGTTTATTGGGGGAAAAGAAATTACCAGCGATAAACGCCTGCGTATTTTCCCGCCCCACGAAATTGAACATACGCTTGGCTACTATTACCAGGGCGATGAAAGCCATGTAAAAATGGCCATTGAAGCAGCCCTTGCAGCCCGTGAAAAATGGTCGGGCCTGTCGTGGCAACACCGGGCTTCAATCTTTTTGAAAGCAGCCGATTTAATTGCCGGCCCATACCGGGCAAAGATTAATGCTGCCACCATGTTGGGGCAGTCGAAAAATGCTTTCCAGGCCGAAATTGATGCCGCATGCGAACTGGCCGACTTTCTAAGGTTCGGCGTAAAATGCATGACCGATATTTATAAAATGCAGCCCGAATCGGCACCGGGTATCTGGAACTACAACGAATTCAGGCCCCTTGAAGGTTTTGTTTTCGCACTAACACCTTTCAATTTCACATCGATAGCAGGCAACCTGCCGGCAGCCCCGGCCCTTATGGGCAATGTTTGCATTTGGAAACCATCGAAAACCGCTGTTTATTCGGCTGCTGTTATCATGGAAATTTTCAGGGAAGCCGGTGTACCCGACGGGGTAATAAACCTGGTTTTTGCCAGCGGACCCGTAATGGCCGATACCGCGCTTACCCACCCCGATTTTGCCGGGTTCCACTTCACAGGTTCCACGGCTGTGTTCCACTCCATCTGGCGCACCATCGGGGAAAACATCCAAAACTACAAATCGTACCCGCGCATTGTAGGTGAAACCGGCGGTAAAGATTTCATTTTTGCCGATAATACCTGCGATGTGCAGGCACTGGCAACGGCCTTTGTCAGGGGCGCCTTTGAATACCAGGGGCAAAAATGCTCGGCTGCTTCGCGTATTTATGTACCCAAAAGCATTTGGAACGGATTTTGGGAAAAAGCAAAAGCACAACTCGACGACCTAAAAATGGGATCACCCGAAGACTTTACAAACTTCATTAATGCAGTGATCGACGAATCGTCTTTCGACAAGCTAAAAGGATACATCGACGATGCCACAAAATCGCCCGATGCCGAAGTTATTTACGGTGGAAAATGTGACAAAAGCGTTGGTTACTTTATCGAACCAACGGTAATACTGGCCAAAAAGCCCGATTACATAACCATGCAGGAAGAACTTTTCGGGCCCGTTGTAACGGTGTTCGTTTACAACGACGAAAAGCTGGACGAAACACTCACATTGCTCGACAATACTTCGATGTATGCCCTTACAGGCGCTGTTTTTTCTCAAAACAGGTACAACATCGAAAAAATTGCGAAACGGCTTACCAATGCCGCCGGCAACTTTTATATAAACGACAAACCAACCGGTGCCGTGGTCAACCAGCAACCCTTTGGCGGTGCACGCGGCTCGGGTACAAACGATAAAGCCGGCTCGGTATTTAACTTCCTGCGTTGGGTTTCGATCCGTACCGTTAAGGAAAATTTTGTACCGTCCCATAGTTACATGTACCCCAATTTTTTGCCCGATAAAGAGTAGTTTTTATAGTTAATATCGAAAAACCAGGGAGAGGATCGATCATTAAGTTATTGAATTAACATTAAGCAAGGGGTAACCTGAATATAGCCGGGTTGCCCTTTTTTTAAAAAAACACTGAAAACTTTCTGCCCGGGCTTTCCAGTTTTCAGTAGCTTTGTTGTAGTTTTGTCTGGAAGAGAGAATAAACCGAATAGTATTAGGTAATTATATTAAACTCATGAAACAGGCTCTTCTCCGTTTTTTAAATAAATACAAGGTTTACCTGATTATACTGGCTGTATTCCTGGTCTGGATTTTATTTTTCGATGAATACAACCTTATCCGCATTCGGCGTGATAACCACAAGCTTAAAAGCCTGAAACAGGAAGCCGAATACCTTCAGGAAAAAATTGAAAAGGATCGTGAACGCCTGAATGCCCTTAAAACCGATACGGCCGAAGTAGAAAAATTTGCCCGTGAAACCTATTTGCTTAAAAAAGAAAATGAAGATGTTTTCGTGATTGTTGAAGATGATTAATGAACGGATATCTAAAAAAGCGATATGCCTTTGGTTGTTTCTGCAATTATTTGCTTTTGCGAAACTGTTCCCTCAAAGTGAAACACCAACACCTTTTTTTATTCAATTCGATTGCCAAATTGGCGAAAATAAACCCCATCGGCCTGTTGTTGAAAATCTTACCTATCCGTACCGTGCCGTGAATTTAAAATTCGGGTGGCAAACCACCGGCAAAACCAACTGGGAAGTGGCATACCGCTTTCCGGCATACGGCCTTGGGCTAAACTACAGTTCGTTCAACACCGATGTGGTTGGGGAACCGGTATCGGTCTATTTTTTTACCAACTTTCCACAAATAACAACGCGCTTTTTCAGGCTCGACTTTGAAGTCGACCTGGGTATTTCGCACGGCATAAACCCATACGACGAAGTACTGAACCCTTACAACTTTTCAACGGGATCGTCGTTAAACGTACTGGTGGGGTTTTATTTTGAGCAATCGTTTCACTTGTCGCCCCAGGTCGATTTTTTTGTTTCCGAAGGGTTCAGCCATTATTCAAACGGGGCATTGGCCTATCCAAACCTTGGCCTAAACATCCCTTCGCTTAAATTTGGTATAAGGTATACAGCACCGTCTCCAACATATATAAAACCCATCGGCAAACCGGCCTTTAAACACCGTTTCCAACTTATCACCTATATTGGTGGCGGTACAAAAAAGCTCTTCGGACCAACACCATCGTACAACGAAGTTTTAATATCCCCATCGTTTTTCCTGCAAACCGGTTTCAAACGCCGCCTTGGTGTTGGTTTTGAGCTGGCCTACAATGAGGCTTTTAAAGGGATATACAAAAAAGAGCATTATACCCGAGAAAAATTACTGACCTATGCAGTACATGTGTCGCACGAATTCCTTATTGAGCGCTTTAGCATTTTAATGCAACTTGGTTGGTATTTGTCGGAACCACCTTCGGACAAATATTATTTCGAACGGATTGGTCTGGGATATTACCTTACAAAGCACATGCGCCTTGTGCTTAACATAAAAGCCCATTACATAAAGGCAGAATACGTAGAGGCCGGGTTGTGTTTCGATTTGAATTTTAATTAATGCCGGTTTGTTTTTTAATGCTGCACCCCCTGTTACAACCATTTGTATTAAGCTCATTTTAAAACATAAATGAGGCTGAAAAAAAATTGCCGATTATTGAAATTCAATTTGTTTTATTTTGATATTTTTCTAACTTGCCTTAAAATGTTTTAACAGAATGAAATTAAACCTCGACATATTTAAGATCAAAACCAACAACGTTGTTCCAAAAAAGGGGCGGATATTAATTGCCGAGCCTTTTTTGCCGGGGAGCTATTTTAACCGGGCTATTGTATTTCTGGTAGAGCACAACAACGAAGGTTCTGTCGGTTTCATCCTTAACAAACCTGTCGATTTTCCTGTTGATGAATTTTACAACGAGTTTCCAAACTACAACCATAAAATTTACATGGGCGGACCGGTTAATATCGAATCGGTATATTATATGCATACCCTCGGGGAGAGTATTCCGGGCAGCATTCATGTAATAGACGACATATATTGGGGTGGCGATATAGATTACATACAAGAGATGATTAAGAGTGGTGCTGCCGGTTCAAACCAGGTACGTTTTTTCCTTGGGTATTCAGGTTGGGACAGCGATCAGCTTCAGGAAGAACTTGACGAGGATTCGTGGCTTGTTTCCGATATTGATGCCGAAATGGTAATGCGCGCCGGTGAAAGAATGTGGAAAGAGATGGTTAAGCAGGTTGGTGGCCGCTACATTTTATGGGAAAACTACCCCGAAAACCCCTCTATGAACTGATTGCTATTAAAACCAAAACACCGCTATTGAACCAACGACTTCTGCAGTAAAATAAAGAAGGTACTTCCCTTTCCGGTTTCGCTTTCTACCCAAATTTTACCATCGAGCAAATCCATCAGTTCGGCAACAATTGATAACCCCAGTCCGGTGCCGCCAATGTTTCCCTTGTCAACATTGCTGCCGCGGTAAAAACGGTCGAAAATCTTTTCCTTTTCATCGGGCGATATACCAATTCCGGTATCCCGGACAAAAAACACAGCATCGGAACTGATCAGCTTACAACCCAGTGTTATTGAACCCCGCGTTGTATATTTAAAGGCATTTGAAACGAGGTTTGTCAATACTTGTCGCAGTTTTTCGTAATCGGTTTTTATTGTTCGGATCAGTGATTCACCGGGCTCAACAATCAGCTCCACCCCTTTTTGATATTCCGGTAAATTAAACGAATGCTTAATGTCTTCAAGAAAACCGTTTATAACAAATTCGGAAGGCACATAAGAAAGTAAACGTGTTTGAAGCCTTGAATAAAGTACAATATCGTCGATTATGTGTACAAGTTGTTCAGAATTGTTAACGATAATGTTAGCATATTGGCACATTTGCTCTCTGCTCTCTTCCTCGGGCAACAGGCTGGCAAATCCCATGATGGAATTCATGGGCGTGCGAATTTCGTGGCTCAGGTTAGCGAGGAAGGAGGTCTTCAGCCGGTCACTTTCTTCAGCCTTTTCTTTTGAGCTTATCAATTCCTGTTCAATCCGTTTTCTATCGGTTATGTCTCTGAGGTGTTCAATAATTAAAGCAACCTCTCCTTTCTCGTTAAGAATTGGGTATGAACGTGCTTCAAGCCATATTTTCATCTCAGGCACATATTTCTCAATATTTGCTGCTTTTTTAGTTTTTATGGCTATTGTGGTAGCACATTCGTCACATTGCTTTGTCCGGCCTATCAGCTCAAAACAACGTTTTCCTTTTTCATCGCCCTTTTGAATATTTAAGAATTTGTAGCCGGCTTTGTTGTAACTGATAATGTTGTGGTTTGTATCCTGAATACCAATGATGTCGGGAATGGCATCAAAAACCCCCTCGAGCAAAGCTGCTGATTCGCGGGCATTTTCTTCACTCCTGTTCAGGTCATCCTGTAAAAGTTTTCGCTCAACAAGCGTACCAATAAGCCTTGCCGAACTCTTTAACCGCATTTTTGCCAGCTCGACAATTACAGGTGGCCTTGCTTCGTATTTTCTGGCTTGCCGGAGTAATTCCTCCGGGTCGACCCTGTATCTTTTTGCAATTTTCTTCAGGGAGCCTTCATCGGTTGGAGGGTTGCCATAACCAAAATTAATGGCGCCAATAATATCTCCGTATGCATAAATTGGAACAGCATAAAGGTTTATGCCTCCGCTGCATCCAATATCGACAGGCCTTCCCTCAACAATGGCCCTTTTCGAAACATTGTTCCAGCACGATTCATGGCAAAGCCATTTCCCGCTTTTTAATGCTTCATAATTATCTTCTGTATTACAAAGTTTACGGGAAGCACTATCGAGAAACCGGCACCACCCCGATGAAAACAGACCCAGGGCATAATCGCCATTTTTTTCATATATGGCACTTGACGTTTCGAGCAGGCTTAAATAATCGCCTGCTAAATCGTTCAAAATGCTTTTTTCAACAGAATATTTTATAAGCCCGTTTGTATTTAATTCTGTTAAGTCCTTGTATTCAGGCACCCATTCTGTTTTGTTGTTGTTTTCACGCTTTATTTTTTCAGGATCGAGCATCCATTCAATGCGTTTCAGGTTATCCTGGGCCAGCCTATATTCCGTAATATCCCGCGCAACACCAAACATAATTTCCTCCTCATCGCTTGGAAAAGAATTCCATGAGAGCCATTTTACTGAACCGTCCTTGCACACATACCGGTTAACAAACTGATAAGCAATACGCCCATCAACAATTGTTGATTTAATGTTGTTGGTGGCATCAACGTCATCGGGGTGAACGAAATCATTCCAGGGCCTCGATAAAAGTTCTTCTTTACTCCAGCCAAGGGTTTTTTCCCAGGCAGGGTTCAATACTTTGAAATAGCCATCGAAACCGGCAATACAAAGCATGTCTACAGAATGATTGAAGAACTTATCGCTATCATTAAGCTTCCGCTCAAGTACCTTTCGTTGAATAATTTCATTATTCAATTCACGGTTAAGCTTTTTCAGGGTCTTGTTTTGTTGTGTTAATTCTTTATTTGCATTTTGAAGTGCTCTGTTTTTTTGAGAAAGGTCGATGGTTTGTTGTTGAACAATTTTCTGCAGCTTATTCTTTTGTTCGTTTAGCAAAATATCCTGGTCGTTCTTCTCAAGTATCAACGCCAGCATTTGAATCGCATTCTGAAGGTGAGCCGTTTGTTCAATGTTTGATTTTGGAATACCATCAATTTCAATATAGCCGTATGTTCTTTTTCGTGTTGTAACAGGCATATAATTTTCATGGGTTGGCTTTTCATTGCCATGCCAATGAAAAGAAAGATCAGGAAACAATTCGTTTATACTTTCCAAAAAAAGCTTTACCACCTGTTTACTGTTTTTCATTTGTGACAGGCTTGTGGTAACAAGGAACAACTCAGAAGCAAAATTATTCATGATTGTTCCTTTTTCGTGTAAGGAACTGTGGTGAATTTTCGGCCAGCCACTTATCGGGATGGATGTAATAGGGGTTTTGAATTATTATACCCCCGTTTATTGAATAAGGGTGTACCTGTAACACTTTCATAATAAATTTCCCGCTGAATTTATTCAGGTTATATAAACAAATGCTGATCCACGGTTTACCGGGAATAAAATAATTTAACCTTGCCTCGTAAGCCATGAGGTGTTCAACTCCGGGAATTGCTTTAATAGCCCAGGTCATTTCGGCTGTTGCCCTGATATTAACTTTTCGTTTGGCTTGTGATTGTTGATAAAAACTGTTCAGTGAATCGTCCATGTGCCATGGGTCGAAGGTTCCGTTTGGATAATACAAATCTCTGGCAGGCTTAATGATAAAAACATCTTCATTTTGAATTTTCTCCTGGCATTCAGGGCAAAAGTGAACAAAATCATTATGGAAGTTTTTCTTTGTACGTTCTTCAAAACAGTAAAAATGAAGATCATTATTGATGCACCCTTGCTTTAGAAAACCGAAAATAATTTCATCCCTTTCTTTTTCGCTCTCGTAAAGCCCACAGATATGAACCCCCCAGTTACAGGTATATTCACCTATTCCCAGCTTAAGTTTTTGCTGATTAGAAGTGTGTATGTGCATTACCCTTTCCTTTTCGTATCTACCTGTAATATACAAATTTTTAAAGGATTATTTAAATATGAAAGGGATTATTTGAATATGGATTATATTTCAGACAGAAAAGAAAAATGCAGTACCACTATTCTCAATACTCTCAACCCATATTTCACCCTTTATCAATTCCACCAGTTCTTTAACAATCGATAATCCCAGTCCGGTACCGCCAATATTACCTTTGCATACATTGCTTCCCCGGTAAAACCGGTCAAATATCTTTTCTTTTTCTCCTTTGGGAATTCCAACGCCGGTGTCTTTTACAAAAAATGCTGTTTTATTGTTAATCTCGCTGTAACCTATTGTAATTGTACCCTTTGGTGTGTATTTAAATGCGTTAGATACAAGGTTGGTAAAAATCTGTTTTACTTTTTCATAGTCGGAGGTAATTTCATTATTTAACAAATCTCCTGAATCGATGATCAGTTCAACGCCTTTTTTATAATCGGGGAGGTTAAACATTTGCTTCACATCGGATAGTAAATCCTGTACAATGAATTGCGAGGGTGCATAAGAAAGCAACCGGGTTTGTAAGCGCGAATAGAGTACAATGTCGTCGATAATGTGTACCAATTGTTCCGAACTGCTTACAATAATTTTAGCATAATTCATCAACAATTCCATGCTATCTTCCTCGGGCAGCAGGCTGGCAAATCCCATGATGGAGTTCATGGGCGTGCGTATTTCGTGGCTCATGTTTGCCAGGAATGCCGATTTGAGTCGGTCGCTTTCTTCGGCTTTTCGTTTAGCTCTTTTCAATTCGCGGTTAGCTTGCAATAATGCGTCGTTTTTTTCCTTTACTGCAATCTCCCATTGCTTCCGGTTGGTAATGTCGATGGTATACCCGGCCAAAAGGTTGCGTTTGCCCTGCTTTATTGGGAACTTTATGGTAGTATAGTACCGTCCTTCAAGTTCTTCGTCAAGTTTAATAATTTCTCCATTTGAAACCACCTGCCAGTCATCGGCAGTCATTTTTCTGGCAAAGTCGGGAGGAAAAAGCTCTTCCATCGTTTTTCCGGTCATTTTCGATCCGGGCATCCCAGTCATATCAATGAAGTTTTCACTGGCAACAATGACTTTGCTTCCATCAGGTGTAACTTCTTTAATAAAAGTATAAATAGGTGAATTCAGTATAAATTTCGACAGCAGTTCGTTTATGTCCTTCAACTCTTTTTCAATTTCTTTCAGCCCGGAAATATCGGTAACGGTAGAAACCATGGTGTTTTGTTCCGGCAATGGAATATTCACGGCATTTACAATGCCTTTAGTCCCATCACGGTGGGTCACTTTTAGGTTCTCCCAGTGCATTCTGGACGGATCGCCCGATTTGATATCGGACAATACCTGTTCCCTGATTTGCGCCCGGTATTCAGGATCGGAAAAAACCTTTTCGAAAAAGTCATGAATTGAGTCAATATCATTTCTTGACCATCCATAAATCTCTTCAAATTTTTTATTTACATAAGTAATTTTTGAACTTTGAATTGCATTTAAAGCAATACCAATGGGCAGGTTGTCGAGAATGGTCTGAATAAATGTGTTTTTTTCCTGAAGTTCACTGTTTAGTTTTTCCAGTTCAACACCGGCTTTCCGGATATCGTCAATATCCATGATCACCTCAACGCCGCCCCACAGTTTCCCGTTTTTATCGAACAGGGGTATGGCATACGCTTTGGTAGAAAAGCCCAACATCTTTTCTTCTTCGGGAGTCGACAGTCTCACCTTTACCTTCCCATCGTTAAATGCTTTTACCAGGTTACACTGCGGGCATGGTTTTTTCAGTTTTTTCCGAACGGAATAACAGGTTTTCCCAAGGATCTCTTCCAGGCAACTTTGACCAAATTTTTTGTAGGCCTGTTCGTTTGCATGCAGCACCCTGAATTCGGTATCAACAACAGTTACGATACCGGGCAGGGCATTTATCACGGCATTCAGTTCATCAAGGCTTTTGTGGTACTCTTCGTCCCTTTCCCTAAAAAGGTTCTCGGCTTCTTTTTGTGCCGTAATATCTACGGTTAACAACATTACACCCTGCGGAATGGGCTTAACCCTGATTTTCAGCCATAAAAAATCGTCATAGGTAAATGCGATTTTTTCTTCAAACAGAACAGATTTTTTCCCGGTTACATTTTTTTCAATCCGGTTAAAAAGGTGGTTTTTATTTTTTCCCTTGAATATGTTGTTAAGCTTTCCCCCAATGCACAAGTTTCGGTCAACACGAAAATGTTCCGCGGCCTGTTTGTTCATGTAAACAACATCACTGCTTTCATTAACAATCAGGCATCCCTCAAGCAAATGATCGAGATAATCCGGAAGTGAATTTAATGGTTTCTGATTGTCCATTCTGCTGTTTTCGTTTCCCAAAATCGCCAGTAATCAAAATTAGCGCTTATTCAAAAAAAAGTCAATCAGTTCTATATTGTTTGCATCAACAAAAACGAAGTACTTAAACCCCACAAAAGCAATTAACGTACGGGCAAAGTAAACCTGAAAACCGATCCCTTTCCTTCTTCTGATTCTATCCAGATTTTTCCACCCATCAATTCAATTAGGTTTTTAACAATAGACAAGCCCAGACCGTTGCCCCCTTTCGACCTTGTTTTATTGTTTTCACCCTGCCTGAAACGTTCAAAAACTGCCTGTTGGTGTTCTTTTTTAATCCCGATGCCGGTATCGGCAACAAACATGGTAACAAATGCATCATCAACACTTTCAACGCCAAAGCTAATTTTTCCTTTCTCGGTAAATTTCAGCGAATTATTAAGCAGGTTTGTAAATATCTGTATCAGTCGGTTTTCATCGGCATAAACCTTCACCCCGGTCTTGGTTTTAATTTCAATTTCGATATTGGCCTTGTCAATTTCCAGTTTTTTTCGCGAAAAAACGGTATGCAACGATTTTATTACAGGTGAAACCTCATGTATACCCGGGAAAAGTTTTAGTTGTCCTGTTTCAAGGCTCGAAATGTCAATAATGTCGTTAATGATTTGCAACAGACTGTCGGCGCTTTTGTTGATAATAGCTGAAAATTCAATTTTATTTTCCTTTGACAGCTCTTCTTCGGAAGCAAGGAAATTACTGAAACCCAGAATGGAATTGAGCGGGGTGCGTATTTCGTGGCTCATATTTGCCAGGAAAGAGGATTTTAACTGGTCACTTTCTTCAGCGCGGTCTTTTGCCTGCACCAATTCTTCCATCATTTTTTTCTTCTCGGTAATGTCTTCTTTTATACCAACATAATAGAGTATTTCTCCCTGATCGTCGAGGATGGGTGAAATGATGGCACTTTCCCAAAACAGTTCCCCGTTCTTTTTGCGGTTCAATATTTCACCACTCCAGTCCTTACCTGCTTCAAGTTTTTTCCACATTTCTTTATAAAAAGGCTTATCGTGATGCCCCGATTTTAATATGCGGGGATTTTTTCCAATTACCTCATCGTTCGTATACCCGGTAACTTCCGAAAATTTAGGATTTACATATTCAACAACACCTTCTGGATTTGTGATAATTATGCTAACCGGGCTTTGTGAAACGGCCTTTGCAAGTTTTGCAGCTTCGGCCTCGGCTTCTTTTTCGCGGGTAATATCGCGTCCCACACCAACCAGACCGATTATTTTCCCATCGGCAGCTTTTAACGGCACCTTTGAACTAAGCAGCATTTTTGTTTGCCCGAAGCGGTTTGTTAATCGCTCTTCACGGTTAATAACGGGTATGCCTTTTTTCAGCACTGTAAGGTCGTCTTCCCAAAAATGTTGGGCCATTTCGGGCGGGAACAGTTCAAAATCATCCTTGCCCAGTAATTCTTCTTCGCTATTTACCCCGCAATTCTCCACATCGGCCTTGTTGGCAATTAATTTCTTTCCTTCGGTATCTTTCATGTATATGGCATCGGGCAGGTTGTCGATAATAGTGCGTAGCAGGAGGCTTGATTTAATAATCTGGTCGGCTGCCTCCTTTCGCTGTGTGATGTCCCTTATAAAAGCACAAACAGCCTTTCTCCCCTCGTATTCAATAAACTGAAGGTGGGCTTCTACCGGGTATTTTGTGCCGTCTTTTCGTTGGTGAATGGTTTCGAAACCGATATTGGCCTTTTCCCCTTCGGTTAAGGGTTTAAGAATTGTTTCAAATTCCTTTAACGTGAATTCCGGCTTAATGTCATAAGGGGCCATTTGAAGGATTTCATCGGAACTGTACCCCAGGTTACTCATTGCCGATTGGTTCAGGTATATAAATTTAAATTTTTCGCTGTCGAAAACATATATTTCATCCTGTGTCTCTTCAACAATTTTTGAAAGCGATTTCACCCGCTCCTCGGCCAGCTTTTTCTCATGGATATCGCGTCCAACACCAATAACAGAAACAACCCGGTTGTTTTCATCAAGAACGGCCTTGTCGGACCACGAAAGCCACCGCCAGCCTTTGGTCGTAAACGCACGTTGCTCAATGTAACAGGTATAAGGCGGGGCAAACAGTTTTTTCATTTCGTTTTCTGTTCCCGCCTTGTCATCTTCATGCACCAGGGGCATAAATGAATTTCCAATCAGTTCTGCTTCGGTTTTACCAAATAATTCACAATAACTTTTACTTACAAACTGGTAGCGGTTTTCAGCATCAACTTTTACAACAAGTTCGCTTTGGTTCTGTATAATAAGCCGGTATTTCTCTTCGCTCTCCCTGAGCATACGAAGGGCTGTTTTTTGTGGGGTAATGTCGGATATTGTGCCAATATACCCCGCCAAATTGCCCTTTGCATCCAATTCGGGCACCGCATGGCCGCTTACCCAAACAATCTTACCATCGGGGTGGATAAAACGGTATTCGGTAAACGATTCTTTTTTGTTATTAAAAGCCTCGCTCCAACCATCAATAACCGCTTCACGGTCTTCGGGGTGGACGGCTATGGCCCATTTCATATCCTGTGCCTCAAACGGTGATAAGCCGCTTAACCTGCTCCACATTGGGTTAACATAAGTAGTGCGGCCCTTGCTGTCGGTCCTGAAAATGCCAACAGTAGCATGGTTTGTAAGTGTCTGGAAGAGGTTTTCGCTTGCCTTTAACGCATCTTCATACAGCTTGCGCTCGTTAATATCGCTAATAAAACCCTCAAGTGCCAATAATTCGCCTTTATCGTCGAAAATGCCCCGACCTTTTTCCCATACCCATTTAATTTTGCCCGATTTTGTGGTTATGCGGTATTCAATTGTATAACCTTTTTTAATGGCCAGCGACTTTTGTATTTCGTCCCAAACATAATCACGATCGGCATTCACAATCAGGTCATTGTATGCTTTTGAACGGTTTTCTTCAAGCTCTTCGCTGGCATAACCGGTTAACCCGGTGCATCCGCTGCTGATGAACTCCATGGTCCAGTTGCGGTCGTTTTTGCACCGGTAAGCCATTCCGGGTAAATTCGAAAACAGCGTGCTTAGTTTCCGTTGCGACTCCATCAGCTTGTTTTGATTTTCACGTTCTTCGGTCTGGTCGCGAAAAACAAGAACGATCCCGGAAATTTTGCCGCTTTCATCAAAAATAGGGGCGCCACTGTCGGCTATGGGGGTTTTCCGGCCATCACGTGAAAGTAAAACGGTGTGGTTAGCCAGCCCCACAATCCGTCCCTGTTTCAATACTTTCTCAACCGGGCTTTCCACAACCTTATAGGTTTGCTCGTTCACAATATTAAACACCAGGCCTACATCTTTACCGGCTGCTTTTTTTTCGGGCCAGCCGGTAAGCTGCTCGGCTACCGGGTTCATACGTATAACTTTGCCCTCATTGTCGGTTGTAATTACACCGTCGCCAATGCTGTAAAGGGTGATCCTGAATTCTTCGTGGGCTTCGTACAGTTTTTTGTAAAAGTTCTTTTGGCTTATCGAGTACAGTAAGGCCATTACTCCCAAAAGTGCAAGAAGTAAAAAAATGGTTGTGATTACCTGGTTTCCTGCATTGTAAAAAGTTCCTTCAAAAATTTCATCGATATCGGTTTTGGCAACAAGGTACCACGGTGTACCCGCGACGGGACCGGCCCAGGCCAATACATTAGCCCCACGGTAATCGACACCTTCAACAAAACCTTCGCCGCCAAGGGCTGCAAAAACAGCCGGCAAACTGGTTTGACTTAAAGGTACTTTCAAACCCAGTGAGGCATCTTCTACATGCCGTAATTCATTCAGAAAAATCACATGGTCATCTTCTTTCCGAACGATGAGTGTTTCGGAAGAACGGCTGGGCACGGGCCATGTTACAATAAGCGGGAAAATATTCAGTTCAGGATCGTGCCTGAAAACCATGTAGCCCAGCATTTTGTTTTCATCATCTAAAACAGGGGCAAAAAAATCAATGATGATTTTATTGCAGATTGGGCATTTGTAAAAACCCGAAGAGGTTGCTGTTTTTTGTTTAACCAAATGTTTAATTAGATCATCGGAAATGGTGTATTCCGTTTTTGAAAAGTCTTTTGTGGATATTACTTTTTTAAAATCAGGCGAATAAAAACCAATGAAATAATATCCGTGTTCACTCTTTAAACCTTCAATACGGCCCGTTAAAATTTCCGTATTTGTTTCATCGGTACGTTCAAGCCAATTCTTGATTCTTTGAATCAAATAAATATTTTTGACAATTGTTTCAGAATCGTAAAGCTCATCGGCATACCACTCTGCCAGTTGACTGGTTTTAAGCGTGGCAATGGCTTTCAGTTCATTTTTATGCGAAGCAACAACTTCCTTTTGCTCATATTTGAACAACAGGTTTATTGCAAAAACAACAATTAAAGAAATCAAAACAAAAAGCCCCGAAAAAATATACCTGTTTTTATGCTTCATAATTTTTTCGTTTCAAATACAGAAAAACTAAAAATACAATAATTAATTGAAACAAATTAATAAAAACTTTTACAGGGTAAATATGCCGTGGGAAGGCATTAGATTCAAAGCACCCTGACGGTCGTTGCAATTGTGTAATAAAACAAAATCACTGATAATTTTACAGGTTCAAAAATCTTTTTAAATTTATTGAAAAAAATAATAACAAATATCACAACTGTTATGGAAAAATATATTGAAGGCTCTTTTTGGGAAGAACTGTTTCGGATCATCTTGAACTGGCTGGTATCCAATATGCCCGGAATAATTGTTGTATTTATTATTTTATTTGTTGCCATTTGGCTGTTAAAATTTTTCTTAAAACGTATCTCGAAAATAATCATTAGCAGGGCACACAAAAATGTAAAAACCGATGCATCCGAAACGGAAAAACGCATTAACACCCTAATGGGCATCGTGCTTGGAATAGGAAAAATCATTGCATGGATCATTGCCATCATCATATTGCTTGAAAAGTTTGGCATTGACATCCGCCCAATCCTGGCCGGGGCAGGGATTATTGGCCTGGCTGTAGGTTTCGGTGCCCAGGAGTTGGTCAGGGATTTTATTTCAGGTTTTTTCATGTTGCTCGAAAACCAGGTCCGGACCGGCGATGTAGCCATTATTAACGGCACCGGCGGCCTTGTTGAAAAAATTGAAATGCGCACCATTACCCTGCGCGACTTTTCGGGGGTTGTGCATGTTTTCCAGAACGGCAAAATCAATTCGTTGTCGAACATGACCAAAGAGTGGTCGGCCATGGTGTTCGATATGGGAGTGGCTTACAAGGAAGACCCGGATACGGTAATGGCCATCATGTCGGAAATTGGCGAACAGTTACGAAAAGACCCGAAATTCGGGCCGCGCATACTTGAGCCCATCGAAGTATTTGGCGTTAACGAATTTGCAAACAGCGCTGTTGTCATCAGGGCACGTATTAAAACCAAACCTATTGAACAATGGGAAATTGGCCGCGAATACCGTAAACGGCTTAAAAAAGCATTCGACCAAAAAGGCATCGAAATACCGTTCCCGCACACAACCATTTACTGGGGCGAAAAAATTGATGCCCTCAAGATAAAAAACGAAAAAAACTGAAAGGTTATACCGTAAAAAAGGCCATAAAAAACTTTGCAACAGTTTATCTGTTTAAACTTATACCCTCACCCGTTGACTGCGGGCATGGCTCAAAAATGTTTTGTCACATTATAATAAAAAGTATATTTATAGAAAATAAAAGATAAACCAAAATCGTATACCAATGAATCGCAACAATTTAGCCGAACTCTACACAAATTCTTTTCGGAATAACTGGTACCTGCCCGTTTTTTCCGACTACGGTGGTGAAACATTCACCTATGGGAGTGTAGCCCAGTCAATCAACACATTAATGGCCATGTTCAAAAAAGCCGGTCTGAAAAAGGGTGACAAAGTGGCCATATACGGGCGGAATTCTTCCAACTGGGGGAAAATTTTCCTGGCCTGCATCGCTTATGGTGTAATTGCCGTGCCCATCCTGCCCGATTTTATTCCCGAAAACGTTCACCACATTGTGAACCATTCGGGTGCGCTCTTTCTTTTCGCGGCAAAACCACTTTACGAAAACCTGAACCCCGATGAAATGAAAAATCTGAAAGGCACACTTGCCATTGAGGATTTTTCGGTGCTGCAAAGTAAAAGCAGCGAGTTGCAAAAACTTTCGGAAGAAGGCCTTAAAATGATGCAGGAGGATGTGGTTAAAAAAGAAGATTTTGCCTTTCACGAAACACCCCGCGAGGAATTACTGATCCTCTCGTATACATCGGGCTCATCGGGCTTCTCTAAGGGCGTAATGATACCCGTACGCAGTGTGTTCTCGAATGTGATTTTCGCCCAGGACCACATGCCGCTAAAGGCTGGCGACAAATTGGTTTCGTTTTTGCCCATGGCACACGTTTTCGGACTTTTGTTCGAATTTCTTTTCCCGGTAACCATGGGTTGCCACACAACCTTCCTGAACAAAATGCCCAGCCCGCAGGTACTCATCAAATCGTTCCAGGAGGTTAAACCCCACCTGATATTATCGGTACCCCTCGTTATTGAAAAAATTTACAAGAAAAGGTTGCTGCCTACGTTGCAAAAGCCTGTAATGAAAGTATTACTGGCAATTCCGGGCATCAATTCGTTGCTCCACAAAAAAATAAAAGCTAAACTCGTTGAAACCTTCGGTGGCCGCTTCCACGAAATTGTAATTGGTGGAGCAGCGCTTAGCGCCGAGGTTGAAAAATTCTTCCGCAAAATTAAATTCCCGTTTACCATTGGTTACGGAATGACCGAATGCGGACCGCTTATCAGCTACGCTGCATGGAATGTAACCCAACCCTTCTCGGCAGGCAAACTTGTCGACCGCATGGAAGTCCGTATCGATTCGGACGATCCGTACAACGTTGTTGGCGAAATACAGGTTAAAGGCGAAAACAACATGCTTGGCTATTATAAAAACGACGAGGCAAACAAAAACACGTTTACCGACGATGGCTGGCTGCGAACCGGCGATTTAGGGATAATTGACAAAGAAAACTTTATTTACATAAAAGGACGCTCGAAAAACATGTTGCTCGGGCCAAGCGGCCAGAATATTTATCCCGAAGAGCTTGAAGCAAAACTCAGCAACATGCCGTATGTGCAGGAATGCGTTATCGTACAGCGTAAATCAAAACTGGTTGCCATGGTTTATCCCGACAAGGAAGCCTTAAAGGCCGAGGGACATGAAGAAAATGACCTTGAAAACCTTATGGCCGAAAACCGCAAGCACTTTAATCATTCGGTTGCTGCTTACGAACAACTCTCGATCATCGAAATTGTAGACGAAGAATTTGTTAAAACACCCAAAAGGAACATTAAACGGTTTTTGTATACTTAATACGGCACTGTGCTTTTTGAACGGCCAATGATGGAGCTTCTACCACCCGTAATTTTGGAATGCCCCGATTGCGGCGAAATATATTTTATCGGCAACCCGCTGAACAACAAGCCATCGGAAAAGCGAATCACCTTTTCCGATGGCTTCTTTATTGATGACCTAAACCCGCGAATACCCGGCATTATTGGTTGCATAACCTGCGAACTGGGCTTTTTCACCGAAAACGGGAAAACGGTTGCAAACCCCACATGGTACGAATTCAATCAAAAATGGAAACACATCAAAAGAGCCGAACCCCCTACTGCCGGCAACCTGGCCCTTGAGCTGCGTACCCGCCGAAAGATGGACAAAAAAGCCAAAAAAGGCGAATCAGAAATTTTCAGGATAAACTAATTGTCAACCACCAGCCAATAACCATAAGCCAACAGCCTTTTCAACGTTAATTATCCTTAAATCTAAACCTTTTAACAGAAATTGACCTTTTAGTAATGCCATTAAAATAGCGATTGTATGAAAATCGATTAATTTTGCGTGACAAATTGAATTGGATGAAGAAGCTTTTACTTTACATATTGCTACTATTTTTCACAGCAGCCCTGCCGGCACAACAAACCGAAAATCGGAACAAGGCCCAACTGGCCTCTTCGTATTACCGAAACAACGAATTCGAAAAAGCCGCACCCCTTTATCTCGAACTTTACGAAACAACCAAAGTCAATTACTATTTCGACAATTACATTAATTGCCTGGTGGGCATGAAGGATTATGATGAAGCCGAAAAAGCACTGAAAAAACAGCTCAGGAGGCATAAAACCACCACCCTGCAAATAAACCTCGGTTTTATTTACAAAGAAAAAGGCGAAATAGATAAAGCCAATTCCGTTTTCGACGAGGTTATTGAAGACCTAAGCAAAAGCAAGGGCGCTATTATATCGGTGGCCAATAATTTTTTCAGCAAAAGGGAATACGAATACGCCGAAAGAACTTATCTGAAAGGGCGGGAACTGCTCGAGGGCGAAATGTTCAGGCCCAACATTGCCACCATATACGCCTACACACGCAACTACGACAAAATGATGAACGAGTACATGCTCATGCTCAGCGAAGACGAGTCGAACCTGGCCAGTGTTGAAGGGCGTTTAAACTCACTGCTCCGATACGACTTTGACAATTCGCTAAGCAACACCATCAAACGCGAAATACTAAAAAACATACAGGAAAAACCTGAAATTCTGGTATATAACCGTTTGTTGATTTGGTTTTTTGTACACGGACAAAACTACAAGCAAGCACTGGTACACGCCATAGCACTCGACAAACGGACCAAATCGGAAGAATCGAACATTCTGAATTTTTCAAAATCGGCGGCACAAATCAGGCAATTCGATGTTGCCCTTTCCGGGCTCAATTACCTAAACGAGCGGAAACCGGTTGTCAACAACCTGCCCGAAGTTCGCAAACAACTGGTTAGCACAGAATACCGAAAGTACATTTCGCAGCCAAAAAACAAACGAAGCGGAGAAAACAAGCTTGTAGAAAAATTTGAAACCATCCTTAATGATTACGGTTACACCAACGAAACGGTAGCGTTTTCGATTGATTATGCTCACTTCCTGGCCTTTCACCAAAACAAAACCGGCGAGGCCAATGAAATACTTAACAAAGCCCTTAATGCCCGCGAACTAAGCAACCAACAGCGCTCGGCACTGAAAATTGAACAGGCCGACATCATGGTTTACGACAACAAACTTTGGGAAGCCACACTGCTTTATGCCCAACTCATTGATGCCAACCGTGAAAGCCCGCTGGGCGACGAAGTAAAATTAAAAAAAGCAAAACTGGGCTTTTACCTCGGCGAAATTGGTTGGGCTAAAGCCCAGCTCGACGCGCTAAAAGCAAGCACATCGAAACTGATTGCCAACGATGCCATGGAACTTTCGCTGCTCATAGCCGACAGCTACGAACTGGATACCATTTCGGAACCCCTGCAAATATTTGCTCGCGGCGACCTGCTAACCTACCAGAACAAGGACAGCCTGGCAATGGCCACATACGATTCAATTGTACAACTTTTCCCGGGCCATAACCTGCAGGATAAAATTTTGATGCGCAAGGCCCGCATAAGCGAAAAAAACTTCGATTTTGAAAAAGCAATTTCGTATTACAACGAGATAGTGCAAAACCACACCTGGTCGACATCGGCCGATGATGCACTCTACAAATTGGCTTTGCTTTATGAAACACGTTTCAACAACACCGAAAAAGCACAGGAACTTTACAAACAAATGATGCTTAATTACCCGGGAAGCATTTACACCGAGGATGCCCGAACACGTTTCAGGATATTGAGGGGCGATAAAATTGAAGAAGATTTACCCGATTACGAAGCTGAATTCTTCCGTGACCTCTGAAAACCATAAAAAAATAAACGACCGCCATGCACTCATTTTTGCCCTGGTAGCGGTAATGTTTTGGGCTACTGTACCTACTGCGTTTAAAATCGGACTTCAGTCATTCTCCCCCGCCCAACTCATTTTTTTTGCCTCGGGTGTAACCCTGGTCATCCTGCTCGTTTTACTGGCATCCGAAAAAAAATTAACAACGGTTTTCAGGGTTTCAAAAAAAGAATGGTTGCTTTCATCCCTCCTGGGTTTTTTCAATCCCTTTGCATACTACATTATCCTGCTAAAAGGATATTCCATTTTACCCGCACAGGTAGCACAGCCGGTAAACATGACCTGGCCCCTTATTCTTGTTATCCTCTCGGCCCCGTTGCTCGGGCAAAAAATAACGATAAAAAACCTTGTTGCACTGCTCATTGGCTTTGCCGGGGTTTTGCTCATTTCGTCGAGGGGTAAAGGTTTTTTTATAGAAAAAAACGATTGGAACGGGATATTGCTGTGCCTGGGAAGTGCATTTATATGGGCCCTGTACTGGATTTTTAACGTTAAACGAAAAGCCGGCCAGCTTACCGGATTGTTCCTGAATTTTCTTTTCGGCTTTGGTTACCTGTTTGTTTTTTTACTCCTCACCAACTCGCTCAAAATCCAAACCGGGAAAAGCTTGTGGGCAGCAGTTTATATTGGTTTTTTCGAAATAGGGATAACCTTTGTCTTTTGGCTAAAAGCCCTGTCGCTTTCAAGTAATAATTCAAAAATTGCCAATTATATTTACCTGGCTCCTTTCCTGTCACTTATCCCCGTCCACTTTATCCTGAAGGAAACCATTCATTCAACCACCATTATTGGCTTATTTTTTATAATTTCAGGGATTCTGTTTCAACAAACCACTTTCAGAAATAAAAAAAGGGAATCATGAAAATTACGCAAAACCGGATACAATATTTACTTATTGCAGCAATACTTCCGGTAGTTTTCTGCTGCGAATCATCGTTTCCCGAAAAACCCGAAAAAACGGCCAACGAATACATTTACGAACAATTTCTCGACTGGTACCTTTGGTACGATCAAATACCCGATATTGACCCCACGGGCATAGATACGGAAGAGGCATTGATTGATTCAATACGCCACCCCAACGATCGCTGGAGTTATTCAACCGCTTACAGCCTGATTGAAAAATGGTATGAAAGAGGGGAATACAAAGGTTTTGGCGGAGGCTTTATGATCGATATTGATGGGTTTATCAAAATTTCATTCGTTTACAACAACTCCCCACTTGCAAACAAGGGCGTTAACAGGGGCTGGAAAGTACTTTCGGTTAACGGATTTACCGTGAATGAAACTGACAGCGTTAATGCAGCCCTTTCTTCAGATGGCGAAGTGCTATTTGAGATGGAAAACCTTGAAGGCAACAAACACACTTTTGGTTTAATTAGACAGGAAATTACCACCAATTCCGTTATCCATTCAAGCGTACACAGAATAAACGGGCACAATATCGGGTATTTTGTACTGAATAATTTCATCAACACATCGCCGGGCGAACTAAAAACCGTAATCGACACATTCAAACAACACAACATAACCGATTTAATTATTGACCTGCGTTACAACGGCGGGGGGTTGAACAATGTTGCCTACCAGCTTATTGGAATGATTGGCGGGGAAACACTGAACGGACAGGTTATTTCAACTCAGATTCATAACGACAAACATTCGGACAGCGATAAACCGCAAATATTAAACTACGAAGGCCCGTTTTTCGACGTGCAAAATGTATGTTTCATCACTACCCGCCAAACAGCCTCGGCCAGCGAACTGGTTATAAACTCCATCGAACCGTTTAACAATGTTGGCCTTGTTGGCAGCAATACGCACGGGAAACCCGTAGGCATGTACATTTTTAATGTTGAAAAACTCGATCTGGCCATCCTGCCTATCTGCTTTAAAACAATAAACAGCATGGGTTACGGCGATTATTATAACGGGCTTGCTGTTGATGTTACCGAAACCGATGACCTGGACCACAACTGGGGCGATCCCGCCGAAGCCATGTTCAAAACAGCTGTAGATTACCTCACAGTCCCGGCACTTGCAACAACCGGAACATCGCTGAAAAAACAACAGGCATTACAACAAAAACCGCTGCAATATAAAGGCATTAACCGGTTAATAAACGCGTACTGATGACAATTAAAAAAAGCATACTGGGTATCGACCCCGGCTCCAATGTGATGGGCTACGGTATTTTAAACGTGGTTGACAAGAAAACAACCATTGCAACCATGGGCATTATTACCCCGGGAAAATACAAAACCCATTACGAAAAGTTAAAATATATTTTCGACCGTGTGCTTTCGGTAATTGAAGAATACAAACCCGATGAGGTTGCCCTCGAAGCCCCGTTTTACGGAAAGAATGTGCAGTCGATGCTGAAACTTGGCCGGGCACAGGGCGTTGCCATGGCAGCAGCACTGCAACACGGTTTGCCCATTTTCGAATATGCCCCGCTTAAAGTAAAACAGGCCATAACGGGCATGGGCAGGGCATCGAAAGAACAGGTGGCCTACTTTCTGCAAAAAATGTACGGTATCGAAAATTTACCTAAAGCGCTTGATGCCACCGATGCCGTAGCTGTTGCTTTTTGCCACTGGCTGCAATCGAACCGGCCAAAGCAACAAAAAGAGTTCCGAAACTGGGAAGACTTTATCAGGAAAAACCCGGGAAGGGTGAAATAAAGAACTGGATTCTGGGAACTGGTTACTGGGAGCTGATCATTGGCTTACCCGCCGACTACACGATGTAACCTGTAACTTGAAATCTGAAATCTGTAACCCGCAACCTTTTAACTACAACTGATCTGCAATCGATTTTCTGATTTGTTCAAATTCTTCGGGTGAGAATTTCTTCTTCGGATTGGCAAAATTGATGTCCTGTTCACTTTGCATAGGAACAAGGTGAATATGTGCGTGGGGCACTTCGAGGCCAAGCACGGCCACCCCTACTTTTTTGCAGGGTATGGCTTTTTTCAGAGCAACAGCCACTTTTTTGGCAAAAAGCTGTAAGCCTGTATACAACTCATCATCAAGATCGAAAAGATAATCGACCTCCTTTTTGGGAATTACCAGCGTGTGCCCTTTAGCCAGCGGGAAAATATCGAGAAAAGCATAAAAATTTTCATCCTCGGCAACTTTGTGCGATGGGATTTCGCCGGTCACTATTTTTGAAAATATCGATGCCATGGTTATTATATTGAAATATCAATGATTTCGAAAGGAATAATTCCTGAGGGAACCTGAATATCGACAACATCGCCAACTTTCTTGCCCAATAGCCCTTTTGCAATGGGTGTATCAACCGAAATTTTGCCGGCTTTTAAATCGGCTTCATGTTCCGAAACGATGGTGTATTTCATTACAGCGTTGGTCTTTTTGTTTTTAATGGTCACAACGTTCATAATCTGAACAGCCGATGTATCAATTTTTGATTCATCGATGATACGCGCATTAGCAATTTTTTGCTGCAACAGCGAAATACGGGCTTCAAGCATTCCCTGGGCATCCTTGGCTGCATCGTATTCAGCATTTTCCGAAATATCGCCCTTCTCTATTGCTTCCCCAATTTGTCTCGATATTGCCGGACGTTCGACTTTGACCAGGTGTTCAAGTTCTTTTTTCAACTTTTTCAAACCCTCGGCAGTCATGTAAGTTAATTTGCTCATAACGAATCAAAATTTGATTATTGGCTAAAAAAAATAGAATTCCAGCCATTGACCGGAACTCCAAAGCGAATACAAAAGTAAATATTTTTTTGATATCTCAACTCACAAAACCGATTAATTACAGATTAAGTGAGTGTTTTTAAACAATTTAAATAGGTTAATCGACATATTTTCTGTTTAACACCTCGCTGTATATAACAGCCTTTTTCAAATCGAAATCAGACAAGGCCCTTTTGCGTTTAAAAGTATGCACTTTTATTTTATCGGGGTCGGCTTCTCCATAGGCTTTTTCATCCTCCTTTTTACCGGGAATGGCCGATATACCTTCCTTGGAGATAAGATCAGCCTTTTCTTCTTCGGTAATAACACCGCTGTAACCCGAGAATACATGTTTAGCAGGCTTATGCTTAAAGTCAGGTTTCTCTTTCGCTGCAACCGGTTTTTCTTCAGTCGCAATTATTTCCTGCGAATCGGTCTCATCAAACACTTCCGGCTGTTGAACTTCTTGGCTTATGGGCTCATCTTCAACTTCGAGCTTATTAAGCCAGGAGAACAAATCGTCGTCGGTTGTTTGTTGCCATGGTTCAACAACATCATCCTGTTCCTGCACAGGCCTTCTTTTTTTTCGGCTCACGGCACCAATAATGCCCAAAAGAATTACGATGAATAAAGGGATGAGATCCTCCATAATTACCAATATTCGTTTAAATTTGCGATGCGGATAAAATTAACGAAAAATGATGAAACACCTTAAAATATACCGTATATTTTGCTTGCTCACAGCCTTTTTTTTATTTGTGCCCTTTTCGTGTAAAGATGAAAGGGACGAATACATCCCGTACCGGTATGTAAACCTCACGGTTGATTTGAGCATTAACACCAACCTTGCAGTTTCCGGCAACTCTGAATATTACCCCGATGCCGGTTATGGCGGGTTAATCATTTATTGTGAATTTTACGATTATGCCGCGCCCGACAACTCGTTGTTTCGCGTTTGGGATGCCACCTGCACCCACGAGGTAAGCACCGATTGCATTGTGGAACCGGAAGGAAACTCGTTTTACGGTATATGCCCCTGTTGCAGTACCCGCTACGAATTTAGCACGGGCTACCCTACCGATGAAAATGCCGCGGCTACTTACCCGTTAAAAGAATACAACGTTTCGGTTATCAACAACCGCTTATACATTAGCAATTAAAAGGGAGGAAACTTCCCGTCCCCTCCCTTTAATAAGAACAATCTGTTTTCTACCTTACGAAAAAATCAGTGTCCTATTGGTGGATGTGTCCATTATGGCTTGTGTCCGGCTTTACTACCGGATGTTCATTTTCACTTTTTTTCACCTCGGCACTATAACCGATTTTTTTAAACGCTTTTATCAATGCCCCGGGCGATGTTTTATCAACCCGGTATGTAACCTCGCATGTTTTATTTTCAAGCGAAACGTTCAAATCTTTAACGCCCTTTTCATAGGGAATATTGCCTTCAATTTTTTCAACACATGCATGGCAATCCATATTCACGCTCAAAACTACTTTTTTTTCATTTTTTCGTTCTTTAGCTATTGCATTGTCAGACAAAAACGTAAGTGTAAAAAATGCAAAAAGTCCGATGATTGTTATTTGTTTCATGATGTTCAATTTTTATGGTTTTTAAACTTTTCCTATTATTCATATACATTGAGGGTATACCTGATTCCGGCATAAATTTTACGGCCGTGCACCGGTCCCCACACCATCGATCCGTCAAAATCGGGACCACGGGGATTGCCTGCATCAATTACCGGGTTCTGCATGGTAAAGTTGAACAGGTTCTCTACTCCGGCATAAAGGCTCCAGCGCCTGAACCGTTTTGTTATTTGCGCATTCACAACCGTAAAAGGGCTGTATGTTTTCTTCCAAAGCGGGTTTACAGGATCGGGATCGGGCATGCGGCCTCCGCCGTTAAATTGCCCGGTAAGGTCGAATTGCCATTTTTCGAGCCGGGTGGCATACGATAAGCTCACCATTCCTTTGTACCTGCTCGTTAGTGGCATTTCCCTGAGTTCCCCATTAAGGGTCTGCTTCACGTCCATCAAACGCCATGCTGCATTAACACTGAAACCACTGAATATTTCATGCATCAATTCAAGCTGCAGGGTATTCGAGTACGACTCCCTGTTAAGGTTCATAAAATGCACCTTGTGAGCGTCGCTGTCCATATCGCGCACTACCTGGTTTAAAAAACGGGTGTGGTAATAATCGGCCATAAAAGTCAACACCTTTTCTTCCAGCGGTATGTCCAGGTTAAGGCTTGCACCCATGTTTACAGCTTCTTCCTGCTCCAGCTCATCATCAACAATTATTTCACGCGAACTGGCAAGCAGGTAGTTATTTTCGGCCAGTGGCAATGTTTTGCGGTAACCCTTTCCACCCGATCCCCGTATGGTAAGCCATTCGGCGGGGCTCCATTTCACATGAAGCCTTGGTGTAACAAAAACACCGTACTGCGTGCTGTAATCGGCCCTGATGCCCGCCAACACATTCAAATAAACATTGAGTGTATAATTGTATTCGAAAAAAGTACCCGGCACGGTTTCATTACGAATGAACGAATTTCCGTTCAGGCTTTCGGATACCCAGTCGCCTAAAAAGGAAGCTCCGGTTTTAAACCGGTGCAAATCGGATCCAAAATTGCCCATGTAAATTACATTCAGGTAACCGCTGTACTGTGTTCCCTGGTAAGAATCGTCGCCATAGGCCGATTGTTGATTGTGGTAACTGCCCGAAAATTGCACACCCAAACTGGTCCCGGGTTTATTAAAAAGAATGCCGTTTTTGGCAAAAAGCTCGTAACGGCTTGTGGCTGTTTCAATCCCGTACAAATCGGAACCGTTCTTTTCGAAAGCCCCCACTTGCCCCGAACGTCGTAACTCATCGAGCATTTTTACACCAATTTCACGGTGCCCGCCATTTTTAGGTGAAATGTTCCAACGGTTCATCAGGTTAATTTGCCGCACATTGGGCATATCGAGAAAACGATCACCGTTCAGGTCGATCTCTTTGCCCTGGTTCTCACCATGAACAAACAAGGTTGTTGCCAGCCTGTCGTTAAATTTGTGGGTATAATTCATGTTGGCCTCCGACTTCATCGCTTCATTGCCATACAGGTTAAAATGGAACACTTCGGTTCCCTGTGGCTTTTTATATTCCACGTTTATTTGTCCGGTAATGGCTTCGTAACCGTTTACCACCGATGAAGTTCCTTTTGAAATCTGGATCGATTCCATCCAGGGCCCGGGCACATAACCCAGACCATAGGGTGCAGCCATTCCCCTTACCAAGGGCATATTTTCCGAAAGTGTTTGCACATAAATGCCCGACAAGCCCAGCATTTTAATCTGCTTTGCCCCGGTAACGGCATCGGAATAAGCCACATCGACCGAAGCATTGGTTTCAAAACTTTCGGAAAGGTTACAACAGGCAGCTTTCTGTAGTTCAGTCGTTGTTACTTTATGAGACTGAACCGGATCCATTGCCGATATGTAAACCCCTTTGCGGCGTTCTTTAACAACCACTTCGTCAAGTTCGATGTTTTTTTCAAGCATGACTAAAACATTGTCAGTTGCTTTGTCGATGAAAAGAGTGTCGGGTTTAAAGCCAACAAAAGAGACCACCAGTTGCCCTGCTGTTAAATGCCCATTTGGCGGGAGAATGAATTTCCCCTCTGCATTGGTTGTGGTGCCGTGTGTGGTACCGGCCCAGTAAATATTTGCCCCCGCAACGGGCAATTCCGGGTTCGCTTTTTCGAGCACCAAACCCGAAACGGGGTGGCTCCCTGCATATATATTTATTGTAAATAGCGTAAACAATAAAACAGTTATCCTACGCTGCTTCATATTAATTGGAATTTGAATGGTTCTACATTTCAGAAATTAACACAGAAATGCAGGTATTCAATTTCGAAGGATACAATTAAGGGAAAGTAAAACACGCCCGGTTTTTAATGGCAGGCACATATTGGTATCCCTGCTAAACAAAGCGGGAAATACCGGCTCATCAAGTAAGACGATGTAATAATTTAACAAAAGGTTGAAAGGTACATTAAAATTGTAAGCCTGACTTTTTGCTGCGGGGGAATCATATACAAGCCGTACCAGCTTCGATGTAGTTGAATGGTGTTCTTCCTGATGTTCGTTATCGACTATACAACAAACGGTTCCATCGCCCAATTCACAACACGGACATGAAGAATCAATTTCAGTGGCAAGTGCAACTTTTGTATGTTCTTCTTCACAACCGGCACAAATGATGGAAATGATGTTAAAACCCACTGTTGAGAAAAACATCAGCAGGATGATAAAAAAAGACAATATGTAACGAAAAATTTTTTTCATCCTTGAAAAATTCTATCCATATACCTGATTCAACCTGCCCTATTCACAGGTAAGTTGTTTCAAATCAATACAACTTTTTAATAAAAGACAAATATGTATTAAAATTATCAAATCTCAAAAATTTAAATCTTAAATTTTTTTAAAATGATACCGGCCCCATCCATGAGCAAACGAATGCGAAAAGTAAAAATTCCAAGAACCATAGGGCCAATACTCCAAAGCGAACACAACGTTTAAAAAAACATTGCCATACAAACTTTTTTCAGGCAACATGTAACTTTCTTTCGGCTGCGGATACTAATCAGTAAAAAAAGTCAGTTACCGATAAAAAAGAGCCATTCATCTATTGAAGCTTATTTTTTTTGAAAATAAGTAGAATTTTTGAACAGATTTTAAAACAATGATTTTTTAAATAGCCATGATAACACTTAAAAATCTTCACAAATCGTATTTTACTGCATCGAACAGCCTTCATGTACTAAAGGGCATTTCCCTTGATATCCACCAAGGGGAATTTGTTTCTGTTATGGGCTCATCGGGTTCGGGAAAATCAACCCTCCTGAACATATTGGGCATTCTCGACTCGTATGACAAGGGAAGCTATCACCTTGACGGAAAACTGATTCAGAACATGAGCGAAAAAAATGCAGCAAAATACCGCAACGAAACACTGGGTTTCATTTTTCAGTCGTTTAACCTTATCTCGTTTAAAAACGCCATGGAAAATGTAGCGCTGCCACTTTACTACCAGGGAGTATCGCGTAAAAAACGCAACGTTACAGCACTTGAATACCTCGACAAGCTGGGGCTGCTGGAATGGGCCGAACACATGCCCAACGAATTATCGGGCGGGCAAAAACAGCGTGTAGCCATTGCCCGTGCATTAATCTCGAAACCGAAAGTAATACTGGCCGATGAGCCTACGGGAGCACTCGACACTCAAACATCGTATGAAGTAATGGAAATACTGAAAGAAATTAACCAGGAAGGTATAACCATTATTATCGTTACCCACGAACATGATATTGCAGCCATGACTGACAAAATCATCAAACTGCGCGACGGGGTAATTGGCGACTTAATCATAAACGGTGATTTGGCCTCGTTCAAAAAAAGTTATGCTAAAAACGTTGCAACACTTTAAGCTATGTTCGATATTGATAAATGGCAAGAGATACTGGGTACGATAAAAAAGAACAAACTTCGTACTTTCCTGACCGGGTTTGCCGTGGCATGGGGCATTTTCATGCTCATGATATTACTTGGGGCCGGCAATGGCTTAAGCAATGGCGTGGGATCCAACTTTGAAGGGAATGCCCTTAATGCCATGTGGATATGGAGCCGTGAAACAACCCTGCCCTACGAAGGCTTTCAGCCCGGAAGGCGCATTCAGCTCACGATGGATGACCTTGAGGAAATTGCAAAAATCGACAAAATTGACCTCATTTCGGCACGCTACTGGATTGGCGACCGCACATACTCCTATCAAAACGAATACGGAAATTACAACACCCAGTCGTGCCACCCCGATTATCAGCACATTGAAAAATTGATTATTACCAAAGGGCGCTTCCTGAACGAAATTGACATGGAATACGACCGGAAAGTAATGGTAATTGGACATGATATTGAGGAAGCACTTTTTAAAGATAAAGACCCTATAGGTGAATTTATCCGCGTTGGCACTGTTCCCTTTAAGGTAATTGGTGTATACAACGAAATGGACCCGCGCGAAGGAACCCGGCAGGGATTAATACCCATTGCAACAGCCCAAAGGCTTTTCAACGCCGGAAACCGGATACACAACATGGCCTTAACCACCGTTGATGTTACCAAAAAAGAGAGCCAACGGGTTGAAGAAGAAATAAGGCTTTTACTGGCCAAACGGCATAAATTCGACCCCGAAGACCAACGGGCAATTGGCATATACAATTCACTGGAAAATTACATTGAAACCATGAATATTTTCAGCGCCATAAAAATGTTTGTTTGGTTAATTGGTATCGGAACCCTCATTGCAGGCATTGTGGGCGTTAGCAACATTATGCTCATTGTGGTTAAAGAACGCACCAAGGAAATTGGCATACGCAAAGCACTTGGCGCCACACCCGGGTCAATTATCGGGCTGGTGTTACTTGAATCGATTCTGATTACCGCCCTTGCAGGCTACATTGGCATGGTGCTGGGCATTAGCCTGATGGAAGGCGTAAACTTTATGATGGAACAACAGGCACAGGCACAGGTAGGCACCAGCGGCGACCAGGGTGAATTCAGGATGTTTATGAACCCAACCGTAGACCTGCGCATTGCCGTAAGCGCCATGTTGCTATTGGTTTCGGCAGGTGCCCTTGCCGGTTACATCCCGGCAAAAAGGGCTGCCTCTATTAAACCCATTGATGCATTGCACGACGAATAAAAGCCCGACTCAACCCGCTCAAGGGGAATAACAAAAAAAAATTAGACGAATGGAAATAATTAATAACATAAACAATAACCTTCCCTCCTTTGGAGGTGCAGGGGGAGGCTACCATGTTTGATATAGATCGTTGGAAAGAAATAATAAGCGCACTCAAGAAAAACAAACTGCGAAGTTTCCTGACCGCTTTTGGTGTATTCTGGGGAATATTCATGCTCATTATTATGGCAGGTGCAGGCAAAGGCCTCGAAAACGGAATAACCGACGGTGTAGGCCAGATTGCCACCAACTCATTCTTTCTTTGGACACAACGCACAAGCGAACCGTATAAAGGATTACGCCGAGGCCGCTGGTGGAGCTACGAGAATGAAGATGTCGACTTCATAAGAAAAAATGTACCCGAGGCCGATATCGTAACCCCACGCCTGTTTTCCGGAGGGGGCGGCGGTACTTCCAATACAGTCAGGGGCGAACGCACCGGTTCGTATTACATAAAAGGCGACTACCCCGAATGGGCAAAAATCGATCCCGTTGAAGTAACAAATGGCCGGTGGTTAAACAACGTCGATGTAATGCAGCGAAGAAAAGTATGCATTATTGGTGAAACAATATTTAAAGAACTCTTTGATGCCGACGAAGAACCAATTGGCGAATACCTCAGGATTAACGGGGTATATTACCAGATAGTTGGCGTTATTAAACCCATATCGAACATCAACATTAACGGGCGTACCGAAGAGAGCATCTTCCTACCCTTCTCAACCATGCAAATTGCTTACAATTACGGTAACCAGGTACATATATTTGGCATAACGGCAAAACCAGGCCACAGCGCCAGCACGGTTGAAGAAAAAGTGATGGCAGCCCTGAAAGAACGGCACAAAATAGCACCCAACGATGTACAGGCCATTGGCCACATAAACCTCGAAAAACAATTCAAGCAATTCAGCTCACTATTTACGGGCATTCAAATACTTACATGGATTGTCGGAATTGGAACACTGCTGGCCGGTGTAATTGGGGTAAGCAACATTATGCTGGTAATTATTAAAGAACGCACACAGGAAATTGGGGTTATGCGGGCCATAGGCGCTACACCCCGCAAAGTAATCGGGCAAATCATACTTGAAAGTGTGTTTCTAACAACGGTAGCCGGCTACCTGGGGCTCTTTTTGGGGGTATTACTGCTCGAAGGTTTTAATAAAATTCTCGAAATGGCTGCGGCAAGTGGAAGTCAGGACATTTTCATTAAGCAACCCGAGGTAAACTTTACGGTTGCCGTAGCCTGCCTTACTATCCTCATCGTTTCGGGGGCAATAGCCGGTTACATCCCGGCGAGGCGGGCCGTGCAAATTAAACCCATTGACGCTTTGCGCGATGAATAATAAAAACAAGTAATTGAATAATAATCAGAAATAAAATAAAATATTAAATCTATAGTCATGAAAAAGTTTTTTAAAATTTTTGGTATCGTACTCCTGGTTGCACTTTTCCTGGGTACATTTTATTTTCTTTATTCAAAATCGCGGAACAAACCCGTCGTTTACAAAACAGAATTGCCTAAGTTTGACAACATAACAAAGAAAACCGTGGCAACGGGCTCTGTTGTTCCCCGTAAGGAAATCGAGATCAAACCACAGGTTTCAGGCATTGTTGAAGAAGTATATCTCGAAGCCGGGCAAATGGTAAAAACCGGCGATATTATTGCCAAGGTTCAAATTATCCCCGATATGGTTACACTCAACAATGCCGAATCGAGGGTAAACCGCGCTCAACTTAATTATGAAGACGCGAAAATTGATTACGACAGGCAGCACGAACTTTACGAAAAAAAGGTGATTCCTTTTGAAGAATACCAAAAGGCACAACTGGCATTCAAAACTGCCCGCGAAGAGCTTACCGCTGCCCAAAACAACCTCGATTTAATTAAAAAGGGCGTCACAAAAAGTTCGGAAAAAACCACCAATACGCTTATCCGCTCAACCATTAATGGCATGATCCTCGATGTGCCTGTCGAAGTGGGGAACTCGGTTATACAGGCCAACACGTTCAATGCAGGTACAACCATTGCCGTTGTTGCCGATATGACCGACATGATTTTTGAAGGCAAAGTTGACGAAACCGAAGTGGGCAAAATAAAAGAAGGAATGAACATAATCCTTACCATCGGTGCCATAGAAGAAGAAAAATTCGATGCAGTACTAACCTACCTTTCGCCCAAGGGAGTTGAAGAAAACGGAGCCATCCAGTTCGAAATAAAAGCCAACGTTAATTTAAAAGAAGGCCAGTTTATCAGGGCCGGTTACAGTGCCAATGCAAGCATTGTTCTCGAAAAACGCGACAGTGTTATGGTTATTCCCGAGGGGCTGCTCAAGTTTGAAAACGATTCGGCTTACGTTGAAATTGAAACCGATTCGCAGGTGTTTGAAAAACGGTTTATCGAAATTGGCCTGTCCGATGGTATTAACATCGAAGTTATTGAAGGCCTTTCGAAAGACGACCATATAAAAGGGGAAAAAATTGACCCGAAAGAGCTAAAGAAAATGAATAGCGAAGAAGAAACAGAAGCTTAAAAAAAACCGTAAAAATGCACGTTATGAAAAAAATACTACTGATTGTTTTTGCCGGCTTACTGTTTGTACAAGCCCAAGCCCAGGAAAAATGGACCTTGCAAAAATGTATCGATTATGCCTTAACCAACAACATTGTAATAAAACAGCAGCAAATCAATACCGACTATCGTGAAAACCTGTTGGGCCAGTCGAAAAACAACCGTCTGCCCGATTTGAGCGCCAACGTGTCGCAGGATTTCAATTTTGGACGTTCGTTAACCATTGATAACACCTATGAAAATTACACATCGTCCAACACGGGTTTGTATGCCAGCACATCGGTGCTTTTGTGGCGGGGCAACACACTGAACAACACCATTAAACAACGTGAATTTGAGCTAAAATCGAGCCTTGAAGCCCTTGAAAAAGCAAAAGACGACGTAACCCTTAACATTGCATCGGGCTACCTCGAGATACTTTTCTCGAAAGAATTGTTAAAAGTGGCCGAAGCACAGGTTGAACAAACCAAAAAACAAATTGAACGGACACGTAGTTTAATCGAAGCGGGAAAACTGGCCGAAGGTGCCCTGCTTGAGATCGAATCGCAGAAAGCACGCGAAGAACTCGAAGTGGTTAACCGGCAAAACAACTTGCAAATTGCTTACTTAAACCTGGCACAAATTCTCGAACTTGACGATTACAGCAACTTTGAAATTGCAGTGCCCGAAATGCCTGAAATAAAGGCACAAGCAACAGTTGCTACCTCATCAAACGTGTACAAAAACGCGGTTGAAACAAGGCCTGAAATAAAAAGTGCCGAATACCAACTGAAAAGTTTTGAGTCGCAACTAAAAATTGCCGAGGGCAGCAGGCTCCCTACCCTTTCTGCCTCTGCAAGTGTTTACGATCAATACCTGAATACGTCACAGGGCGATGCCCCCGGGCTTTTCGACCAGTTAACCGACAACCACCGCGAGTCGGTTGGACTGAACCTGAGCATTCCCATTTTCAGCCGTTTTGAAAACCGTACAAACATTTCGAATGCAAAACTGCAGCTTAAAAACCAGAAGCTTGAACTTGAAGGGGCTAAAAAAGACCTGCGCCGCCAAATAGAACAAGCATATACCAACGCGTTAGCAGCCCTCAAACGCTACAATGCCAATGCCGCAGCCGTTAAATCAATGCAGGAATCGTTCCGGTACATCGAAGAAAAATTCAACGTTGGGCGGGTAACATCGGTAGAATACAACGATGCCAAAACCAAACTGGCCGTTGCCGAATCAAACCTTATACAGGCCAAATTCGATTTTATTTTCCGCTCGAAAATTCTTGATTTTTACAACGGTGTTCCAATAACATTATGAATAGCAGGACACGTTAATTTATTCAACAAAAATAAACGGGGTTGCTTTTCGCATACCCCGTTTATTTATTTCCAAAAAAACACATATAAATCAATAATATAGAATTATTTCAAAAAAATGAGTACATTGCGCAAAATTTAAGATTTGAAAATTTGAGCACAAATTACTATTGCTCTAAACATTAGTTTCTGAATGCCCACCTTTTTGAATCCCGATTTTTACAACATACGGCCTAAATTAAAGATTATTTAAAAATGCACAGGCCCTTTTTTATTGGCTTGCTTTGCATGATTGAGTACTTTAATTTTTAAACATGTGTTGTGTTTAATAATAAGTAATAAATTGAATTAAGATGAACATTTATGTTGGAAACCTTGATTTCAAGGTTAATGAAGACGATTTAAAAGAAGTCTTCGAAGAATACGGAGCGGTAACCGAAGTAAAAATTATTACCGACAAATATTCCGGAAGAAGCAAAGGATTTGGCTTTGTTACAATGGAAGAAAAAGCAGACGCCTTAAAAGCGATTGAAGAATTGAACGGTGCAACGTACGAAAATCGTCAAATTGTTGTAAACGAGGCAAGACCTCAACGCTCATTCGAAAACAGAAGATAAGCAGAAAAAACTGTAATAAATCTGGGAAAAAAAGCAGTTCCCCTGCTAATAATGCTTATAAAATACACGAGGCTTTGTCGACAATACCCTGGGGCAATACTAACCCCTGTTGTTCGCAGGCCTCGGTATTAATTATTAATTCGAGCCCCTCAACCGGTTCAATTTTATTTGGTACCGTACGCCCTTTTAACAAATTTACAGCTTTCGTGCCACTTAGCTGCCCCCATCTTTCATAATTGATTCCAAAACCAACAGCAGCCCCTTTTTTCGACTGCAGGGGATCGGTTACAAACAACGGGATTTTTGACTCACCTGCAATTTTACTCAACAAGTTTAAACCCTTGTACACGGTATTGTCGCCCGTTACCAGCATTGCATCAATATTTTTCCCGGCCAGGTATTGCCCAACCATGGAAATATCGTTTGAGCTGTTAACCGTTGCGGTTACCACTTCAATACCCCTTTTTTCAAATTCAGCAATAAATGTTTTTGCCGCAAATTCGGCATTGGGCTCTGCGTTATTATAAGGTAACCCAACCCGCTTTATATGCGGCACACATTCCTCGATTAGGCCAATAATTTCTTCACAATGCAACGGGTCGTAATAGCCATATAGGTTTAACGGGGCATTTTTCATTCCAATTTGCCGGGGGCCAAATGCAACCGTGAATACAACCGGGGCATCCCTGACCATTTGTGCAGCCCCGGCCATACATGGGGTACTGTTGGTAATTACCATATCAACCCCCCGGGCATTAAACGACTGCAAAATGGTTGTAACCATCGATAAATCGCCCTGCGCATTGTTGTCGACCAGTTTTATGTTTTCACCATCAACATAACCCGAATCGGCAAGTATTTTAATTAAAGCCTCTTTGGCAACATTGAGTACTTCGTCTTCGTTAATCTGCACATACCCAATTTTGATTTCTTTTTCGGTTTGTGTGCATGAAAAAAACAATAACCCGGAAAATAATGCGATCAGAAAAATGTGTTTCATTTTAATTTTCAACATTAAAACACTGTTAATTAAGGCTAAGGGGCTTACTCACTTTTGCCTTCAACAAGGCATTATCAAGCACCTGTGAAATTGTATTTACATATATAAAATTCAATCCTTTAAGGTAAACTTCTTTAATTTCTTCAATATCTTTCCGGTTTTCTTCCGAAATAATAACATCGGTTATACCTGCACGTTTGGCTGCCAGTATTTTTTCCTTAATACCGCCAACGGGCATAACCTTGCCCCTTAACGTAATTTCACCGGTCATGGCCAGGTTTCGTTTCACTTTGCGCTGCGTAAAAGCCGATGCAAGCGATGTAACCATTGTTATACCGGCCGAGGGGCCGTCTTTTGGGATTGCCCCTTCGGGAACGTGTACATGCACATTCCAGTTGCCAAAAACCTCGGGGTTTAAATTGAGTTCGTACGAGTGGGCTTTCAGGTATTCAAGCGCCAACATGGCCGATTCTTTCATCACTTCGCCAAGGTTCCCGGTAAGGGTAAGTTGCCCTTTTCCTTTGCTCAGGCTCGATTCAACATAAAGGATTTCGCCACCTACTGCTGTCCAGGCCAGGCCGGTAACGACCCCTGCAAATTCGTTGCCCTGGTATTTTTCTTTGTTGTATTTTGGCACACCCAGGTATTCACGTACATCCTTCACACTTATGTTGCTGTTGAATTTTTCGTTAAAAGCAATTTTCCGGGCTATCCTCCGCACGAGTTTGGCCAGTTGTTTGTTGAGTTCACGAACCCCGCTTTCGCGTGTATACTTCTCAATAATAAACTCGTAAACCTCTCTATTGAGTTTCAGTTCGCGGTCTTTCAACCCGTGGTTTTCGAGTTGTTTCGGGAACAGGTGCCTGCGTGCAATTTCAATTTTTTCCTCAACAAGGTAGCCACTTACTTCAATCAGCTCCATGCGGTCGCGCAGTGGTGGACTAATGGTGCTGAGCGTATTGGCCGTTGCCACAAACATCACCTTCGAAAGGTCGAATTCAAGCTCGATGTAATTATCGTGAAATTCTGAATTTTGCTCCGGGTCAAGCACCTCAAGCAGGGCCGAAGCCGGGTCTCCGTGAAAATCGCTGGAAACTTTGTCAATTTCATCGAGAATAAAAACCGGGTTCGACGTTTTGGCCTTCTTAATGTTTTGAATAATGCGCCCCGGCATTGCTCCGATGTATGTTTTACGGTGCCCCCTTATTTCCGATTCATCGTGCAGCCCGCCCAGGCTCATGCGGGCAAAATTTCGCCCAAGGGCACGCGCTATTGATTTGCCAAGCGAAGTTTTCCCAACTCCCGGTGGGCCATAGAGGCAGATAATAGGCGATTTCATATCGTTTTTTAGTTTCAGAACGGCTAAATGTTCCAGTATCCGTTCTTTCACAAGCTCCAGCCCGTAATGGTCTTCGTCCAGTACCTTTTGGGCATTTTTCATGTCGAAATTATCGTCGGAATATTCATTCCACGGAAGGTCAAGCAAGGTCTGAACATAGGTGAGTTGAATGGAGTATTCACCGGCAGCCGGGTTCATTCTTAAAAGCTTATCGGCTTCTTTTTCAAAAAAAGCGGCTACTTCTTTGCCCCACTTTTTCTTCGAACCTTTTTCTTTTAACTCCAGAACCTCCTTTTCGAGCGGATTACCACCCAGTTCGTTCTGTATGGTTTTCATCTGCTGGTGCAACAAATATTCACGTTGCTGCTGGTCCATATCGGTTTTCACCTTCGACTGGATATCTTTTTTCAGCTCAACCAGTTGAAGTTCCCTAACCAGGTAGGAAATGGCCTGGATGCCCCTGTCGCGCAAATTATCAATTTCAAGCAGCGATTGCTTCTCTTCCACTTTAATGTCGGCATTCGAGCAAATAAAGTTGATAAGGAATGCCGGATTTTCAATATTCCGAACGGCAAATGTAGCCTCGGGCGGCATATTGCTTGAACTTTTGGCAATTTTTATGGCAATATCTTTTAACGACTCAACAATGGCCTCGAACTCGGGTTTATTTTCAACCTGCTTCGAATCGGAAAGTTTTTTTATACGTGCAAGGTGGTAAGGTTCGTCCTTAATAAATTCGGTTATTCGGTAGCGCATTTTACCCTGAATGATTACGGTTGTACTTCCATCGGGCATTTCAAGTATTTTCAGTATCCGGGCCACGGTACCAGCCATATATAACTCCTCGGGTACGGGTTCGTCAATTTCCGGATCGCGTTGCGATATTGTTCCCAATAAACCATCTTTTTTATACACTTCACGAACAAGCTTCAACGAACGGTGCCTCCCAACCTGTATGGGCAAAATAACTCCCGGGAATAAAACAGTGTTCCGCAAGGGCAAAATTGGCAGTAATTCTGGCAGGTTTTGTACCGTCAAATCATCCTCTTCGCCATCGGAAATAATCGGGATAAAATCTTGTTCATCACCCGCCATACCAGAAAATATAAAGTTTGTATTGTTTCTCAAATTTTTCAACGACATATAAATTTTTATGATTTCAATGTGACAATGTGTCTTTGCAAAGTTAAACAAATAAGTAGCCTCAGTGTTTTTCAATAGCCGTGCCAAAATCCATTTTTGCAAGTATTTTCGTAGTGGGGGTTGGATTATGACAGGATCAACCCGAAATATTTCAAACTTTTGTATTGAGAAAAATCATTTTCGCACTAAGTTGATGTACGAATATTCAAAACCGTTTTTTTCGTCGTAATGATCCTCCCTGTTGGTTTCAATCCATTCCGAAAAATCGATTTCGGGAAAAAAAACATCGGCATCGAACGATTTGTGTACCCATGTAAGGTACAATTTACCGGCAAGGGGGTAAAACTGACGGTACACCATTCCGCCGCCAATTACAAAGGCCTCTTCATCATTTTTCACTTTTTCAACGGCTTCTTCAATCGACGAAACCACCTCGCAGCCTTTGAAACAATCGGAAAGATTGTCGGATATTACAACATGCCTCCTGTTGGGCAAAGGCCACTTAGGCAAGGAAAGCAGGGTATTGCGGCCCATGATGATTGTTTTTCCGGTAGTTATTTGCTTAAAGCGTTTCAGGTCGTTTGGAAGGTGAAACAGCAAATCGTTGTTTTTGCCTATGGCAAAGTTTTCGGCAATTGCTACAATTATTGATATATTGTTGTAAATAGTCATTGGTCATTAAAATTAGTCATTTGTCATTAGCCATTAAGCCCACTGCTTTTTAAATATAACCTAATGACTATGAAAATATTATACCGATACTTTTCCTTTTATATGCGGGTGTGCCTGGTAATTGATTAGTTCAAAATCGTCGTATTTAAAATCGAAAATGCTTTTTACATCGGGATTAATTTTCATTTGTGGTAATGGATATGGCTTACGGGTCAGTTGCAGTTTCACCTGTTCGACATGGTTTTTGTAAATGTGTAAATCGCCAAAGGTGTGGATGAATTCGCCGGGCTTAAGGCCGGTTACCTGTGCCATCATTAACGTGAGCAGTGCATACGAGGCAATATTGAAGGGAACGCCCAAAAAGGAGTCGGCGCTGCGCTGGTACAACTGGCACGAAAGTTTTTCTTCGGCAACATAGAATTGGAAAAACGCATGACAGGGTGGCAGGTTCATGTTGGGCAGGTCGCCCACGTTCCAGGCACTAACAATCATCCTTCGTGAATCGGGCTTTTCGGTAATGGTTTTAACCACTTCGGAAATCTGATCGACATGGCCGCCACTGTAATCGGGCCACGAACGCCACTGGTAGCCATAAATATGACCAAGATCGCCATTTTCATCGGCCCATTCGTTCCATATACGCACACCGTTATCCTGAAGGTATTTCACATTTGTGTCGCCATTCAGGAACCATAACAATTCATGAATGATTGACCGCAGGTGAAGTTTTTTGGTGGTTACCAACGGAAAACCCTCCCCGAGGTTAAACCGCATCTGGTATCCAAAAGTTGAAATGGTACCCGTACCGGTACGATCCTTTTTGGGTGTACCGTTATCGAGAATATGCTGCAACAAGTTTAGATACTGTTTCATTTTAGCAAGATAAAAATAAATTAAGGTTCATCTTTCAACTGATAACCTATTATTTAGAAAAAGCTCCCCCGTTAGGGGGTTGGGGGTGATTTATCCCAAAATCATCCCAATAATTGTTGCCGAAAGCAACGATGCCAATGTACCTGCCCACAATGCTTTTAAGCCATAGCGCGATAAAAGTGTCCGCTTGTTGGGGGCAAGCGAACCAATTCCCCCAATTTGGATACCAATGGATGCAAAATTAGCAAAACCACATAAAATATATGTAGCCATAATGATCGACTTTGGGCTTGCAAAAGCGCCTATGGTTTTCAATTCAGCCAGGCTGATGTACCCGATAAATTCAGTCATAATCAGTTTTTCGCCAAGCAGCCGACCAACAAGTGTAATGTCCTGCAAAGGTACGCCAATGAGCCACATAAGCGGTGCAAACAAGTAACCCAGTAAAAACTGTAACGACAATTCGTCGTACCTGCCGTTAGTGAGTTGGGCAATGCTTTCGTTTATGGTACCTATTGTTCCAATCTTCCGCATCAGGAAGTTGAACAGGGCAATAAGCGCGATAAAAGTAAGCAACATGCCTGCCACGTTCACAGCAAGCTTGATACCCTCTGTTGTGCCTGTTGTAAGCGCCTCAAGCGGATTATCGCCAAATTTGCTTTTCGATATTTTCACTTCTTTATCGACCGGCCCCGTTGGCGGGACAATGATTTTTGAAAAAATAATGGCACCGGGTGCAGCCATTACCGAAGCCGTTAAAAGGTGCTTGGCAAATTCGAGCCGAAGCAGGTGGTCGTCTCCACCAAGCATGGCAATGTATGCAGCCAGCACCCCACCGGCAAGTGTTGCCATGCCACCGGTCATAACCAACAGCATTTCAGAATTCGACATTTTTGAAAGGTAGGCTTTGATCATTAGTGGCGATTCGGTTTGCCCCAGGAAAATATTCCCGGCTACCGATAATGATTCGGCTCCCGAAAGTCCCATGAAACGGGAAAAAACATACGCAAGTCCTTTCACAATAATTTGTATAACCCCGAAATAAAACAAAATGCTGGTTAATGCCGAAAAGAAAATGATGGTGGGTAAAACCTGGAAGGCAAAAACATAACCAAACTTTTCAACATCGAGGAACCCTTCGAATAGAAAGTTCGTTCCGGCTTTTGTGAAATCGAGGATAACGACAAATATTTTTCCAAAGAAATTAAAAATTTCCCTCACGAAAGGGACATTTAAAATGCAAACGGCCAGCAAAACCTGCAATGAAAGTCCCACCAAAACCGTTTTCCACGGAAAACTCCTTTTACGCTCGCTAAAAACCCAGCCAAGCAATATCAAAACAACAATTCCCAACAATCCCCTTAAAAACGACAAAAAGCTGAATCCTTCGGAAGAAGCCCTGTCGATGAGGATTGCCGACTTATCAACTTGTGTTAATGTATCAACGTGGTTTAACGTATCGGCAGTGCTTACCGGTAAAGAATTACCGGCAAAAACAAACCCGGATGCACAACAAATAACAATAAAAAAGAATACCGGTAATAAAATACGTTTCATTTGCTATTATTTATAAAACGGGATCAATTGCCTTCTTTCCTTCTTGAAATTTCGTCCCTTATTTCAGAGGCAATTTCATATTTTTCATCCTGTACCGCTTCATGAAGCATTTGTTGCAGTTCGTCAACTGAATACAATTCATACTTGTTTTTCCGTGAATCGGATTCCGGAGGTTCCTGCCGGGCATTCTCTTCATATCCATCGGAAACTTCGATAACAATGCCCGCTTTCGATAAAATTTCTTCGGTTGTATAAATGGGGCACTTAAACCTAAGGGCAAGGGCAACAGCATCGGAAGTGCGGGAATCAATTGCAATGTGTGTACCGCCTTGTTCGCAAATAAGTTCGGAAAAGAAAATCCCTTCTTCGAGTTTATATATAATCACCTCAATAAGTTCGATTTGAAAAGCATGGGCGATGTTTTTGAAAAGATCGTGGGTAAGCGGACGGGGCGGGTGCAATCCTTCAAGCTGTATTGCAATCGACTGTGCTTCAACCGGCCCAATGATAATGGGTATCCTTCTATCGCCGTTTTCTTCAGCCAAAACCAAGGCATAAGCACCTGTTTGAGTCTGGCTCACAGAAAGTCCCAATACGTTTAATTTAATTTTGTGCATAATGGTGGTTTCAAAAATCTCAAGCAACGAAAACAAAGATAAAAATTGTTTTTGCTTTCAAAACTATTCTTCAATCATATTCAAAAAACATCAAATTGAACGCCGTTTAAAAAAGTGACAATAAATGGCGATAATTGTTTGGCAATCATCCAAAATTGTATATTTTTGCAGTCCGAAAGTTTCGCGCAGGCCTTAAAAGCAAAGCATTCAGACGCTTTCGCCTGCCGGAAAAAACGTTTAACTCATTTAAGATGTTTGCAATTATTGATTTTGGAGGCACACAGTACAAAGTTGAAAAAGACACCAAACTGTACGTTAACCGCCTCGAGACAGAAGAAGGAGAAAGCTTCGACATTGAAAAAGTTTTGTTGGTTGACAACGACGGGAAGGTTAAAGTAGGAACCCCTGTTGTTAAAGGCGCTAAAGTTACAGCAAAAGTACTTGAGCACCTGAAAGGCGATAAAGTTATTGTATTTAAGAAAAAACGCAGAAAAGGATACCGGGTTAAAAACGGCCACCGCCAGTTTCTTACCCAAATCCAAATCGAAGAAATTGTTGGATAATAAAAAAATTCAGATACCATGGCTCATAAGAAAGGTGTAGGTAGTTCAAAGAACGGACGCGAATCGGAAAGTAAACGGTTAGGCGTAAAAATTTGGGGCGGACAGTCGGCCAAAGCCGGTAACATTATTGTACGCCAACGTGGTACACAACATCATCCGGGTGAAAACGTGGGCATAGGTAAAGACCATACCTTGTTTGCACTTGCCGATGGAAAAGTGATCTTCAAAAAAAGGCAGAAAAATAAATCATTCGTATCGGTTGAAACCATTCAGGCTGAAAATTAAATCTCTTTTGAAGTAATTCTATAGCCCAGGTTCAATTGTAACGGGATAGGCACTGCACGCATCACAATCCAATTGAATTTATTCATTAGTCCGGGGACAATGAAACGTTTTCCTTTTTCCAGCTTTTGCAGGATATTGGAAGCAATTTGCTCGGCCGGAAGCAACCCGCACAGCGAGGCAAACCATCCCTGGCGTTCAATGTTTTGCGTTACAGCCGGGTTTGTTTTCATTGGCCCGGGGTGTACAACACTTACACAAACATTTGTTTCCCTTAACTCTTCGGCAAGGGCTCGCGAAAAATAATTTACATTTTTAAAAATAGAGCCAATATGCGTTGAATTTTCCCTGACTGTTAATTTCGAGGGCCGGAAAAGGCACTTTTACAAAGTTTAGCACTTCGAAAAATCCTTTCAGGAATTTTGAATTGGTTGGTATTTTTTGCCAGTCGATATCGAGCGACAACAAAAACTGGCGTGTCCGTTGTACCTCGGGCAGGCGATACCCCCGGTAATAAGCCCGGTTTTCAAATTCGCCCAACATGCCGTCGGCACTATAACCAACTGCAATATTAACCCAGGGAGGCAGCACATCTTTCAGAAAAAGCCGGTTGGCATTGAACGAAAACCAGTGGCTGTGGCTGTTGTAATCGTAAAAAAAATTTTCAAATGCATTTTCGCCCAGGTAACCATAAGCATTCTTCGACAATTCAGACGGATAAAAGCTTATTTTATGCCTGATAACCTGTTCGTCGAAAAGAGCCTCCTGCCCAATAAGGAAAAGGCTGCCAGCAGCATTGGCGGCTATATCGCCCCACGAGAATCCCCATCCCTCGTACAACCCGTCGAAGACCTCAATGGGGGCCTGCATTAAAAACCCCATTGTTCCACCGTATATTAAAGCCTTTGTTTTATCAACCCCCGCTTTCCGAAGCCATTTGTAGGCAACATAACTTTCACCGTATGATGCAAACATGTGCCCCATTTTATCCATTTGCAAATACCCGCTGTTATCGTTATAAAAGTGAAAGGGTACCCGGTCGTGATCGGCATACCAGATAAAGGATAAAAACGACAAGCCCCCGGCATAAACAGCGCTTTCGGTAATAATTGCCGATGCCAGCATTTTTCTGTTTACAACCGGCTTTAAATGAAGGCTGTCTGGCATGTTTTGGGTAAATGCAACCTTTAAACAAAGTAAGAGAATGCTAATGAATGCTATTCGTTTCATGGTATTAAAAGTATAACCAATAAGCGCCAAATTCACCTTTCGAGTTGATTTCAATCGCCGGAAAGGGGATTTTTATAATGTTCAACCCCTCGAACAACACTTTTAAAAAACCGGAGTTCGTTGGAATTTTTGTCCAGTCGATATCGAGCGAGACCAAAAACTGGCGTGTACGGTCGAATTGAGGGATGGGCAAATTGTTGTATTCCAATTTGTTTTCAAATTCGCCAATCATGCCATTGGCGCTATATCCTACTGCAATATTCAGCCATGGCGGCAAATTCGATTTGGGGAACATACTTGAAAGGTTTCCCGAAAGCCAGTAGGTATGGCCGTTGTAGTCTTTCGACATGCTTTCTAAAAAGTTGCTGCCGAGGTAGCCATGAGCCAGATCGGCATAGGGAGAACGCCAAAAACTGAATTTCATTTTTACAATTTGCTCGTCGAAAAGAAGTTCCTGCCCCGCCATCAGTGCAATGCCGGCTGTATTGGCCACCATGTCGCCCCACGAGAAGCCCCAACCCTCGTTAAACCCGTCGGCAATTTCGATGGGAGCCTGCATGGCAAAGCCCACGGCACTGCCGATAATCAGCGAAGTGCTTTTCGACAAACCCGTCGACCGAAACCACTTGTAGGTTATCCAGCTTTCGACATAAGCCGTTGTGGCATGACCGCATTTGTCAATTTGAAGGTACCCGCTGTTGTCGTTGTAAAAATGGAAAGGTACGGGGGCACGGTCTTCGTACCAAATACTGGTAAGGTAGTACATGCCTGCACCGTACACTACCGATTCAGTTACAATAGCCGTTGCAAGGCGTTTTTTGTTAACTCCTGTTGATGTCTTTGTAGAGTCAGGTGTTTCAGCTTTTGCACAGCATAAAAGAGCTGAAAGAATAGCAAACAAAATAATCTTTTTCATTCGTCTTATACTTTCATTTTCAATGATGACTCTTAGCTTACCCCGATTTTTCGGGGTAATTCGCATTAGTCATTGGCGTTTGTGATCCCCAGCCTGCGGATCATACGTTTCATCCGTTCAAATTAGCAATTTATTTTGAATCCGGTAATTGAAAATGCAATAATTATTTCATATGATTAAAGTGTTAAATTTATAAGGTCCGCCAGCTGGCGGATGGAACTTCTCCCGCTAAAGCGGGATCGTTTCACATAAGCATTTTTTGTTCCTTCATCCAGATTATTGCATCACTCACCGCTTTGTCTATTTGTGTTTCCGGCATTTTCAATTCAGCCACGGCTTTCTTGTTTGTATAATAATCGAGGCTTGACAAGATACGTGCATTATTTACCGACAATTCGGAATGCACACCCATTTTCCGCAACATTGAACCAAAAGCGCCCATGCCAACCAATAACCATTGGGGAATAATAACCGGGCAGGTTTTCATGCCCCTTCGCACAATTTTTAAAAACTGCCGGTATGTGAGGTTTACGCCGGCTAAAAGGTAGCGCTCGCCAGGTGTGCCGAGTTCAATGGCATTGCAAATAGCTGCAGCCGCTGCCCTTACATCAACAAAGTTTTTACCTCCTTTAGGAATGAAAATCACTTTACGCGGGTACATCATTTTAAGTATGCGGCCCGAACTGGGTTTAGCATCGTAGGGCCCGATCATGAAAGTAGGATTCACAATTACAGCATCCAGTCCCCTGGTTTTCACCATACCGGCAATCATTTTTTCTGCCTCGAGCTTGCTGAGGGCATACCCCGAATTACGAAAAAGTTTTCCCAACGGGTTCCCTTCATGCCCCGGGTTTTCCAGCGTCCCAAAATCGATGGTATTTCCGGTGCTGACAAATATAAACCGCTTAACAGAATGCTTTATACAAGCTTCGGCTAAATAGCGGGTTGCCTCAACATTTACTTTACGGAGCGGGCCTGCTGTGTCGAAACGTTGCGAAGTGTCAGCTGCTGCATGAATAACAACATCGCAACCTTTTACGGCCTTGTCAACATCGCCCGGATCGGTAATGTTCCCCTTAAAAAAATCGGCAGAGACACCATCAAGTGATCTCAGGTCGGCGTTTTTCCGTACCAATCCCCTCACGTTGTTTCCCCGTTTGATGAGTTCCCTCACTACATTTGCGGCTAAAAAGCCGTTGGCACCGGTAACCAATACTTTCATTCGTCTAAATTTATTATTTTCAAAGGTGACTCATGGAACTCGCATTTAGTCATTCACGGTTGTGATTAAAGCCGCTAACCATGCTCGTTTCATTCGTTCAAATTGTATATTTATTAAGGTAACACATGTAACTCGCTTTTTTCAAGGGCGGGTGTGATCCGCCAGCTGGCGGACCATGCTCGTTTCATCTCTTAGTTAAATTCTTTTTTAAAAACCTTTGAAACAACAAACAAAACGATCGAAAGCGGGACAATTTTCATCAACAACCAGTTAAGTTTATTAAATATTCCGGGGATGTAAACCGGCCTGTTCCGTTTGTTTTTCCTAATGGTAACATGTGCAACTTTTTCAACCGGCACTAAACCCATGCGCCCGAGGGGACCTAATTTGCTCATTCTGACCCGTACGTCCTTATTCGTATTCATTGGCCCGGGGTGCACAACCGTAACGTTTATGTTTTTCAACCTCAGTTCTTCGTGTAGACTTCTTGATATTGAATAAACGAATGTTTTAGATGCCGGGTAAACAAGTTTAAAAGTCATTGGGCTGAATGCAGCAAGGCTTGATACATTAATTATATAGCCCTTTTTGTTGTTCAATAAAAGAGGAAGAACTAAACGGGTTAGCATGGCCACGGATCTTACATTAAGCATAATCATACTATCCATAAAGCCTGGATCAACTTTATCGAAAAAGCCAGCACCGCCCAGCCCGGCGTTGTTTACAAGGGTATCGACCGGATAATTTGCAGCCCATTTTGCAACTTCGTACACCGAATTATTTTGCGTTAAATCGGTTTCGAGATACAATGCCTTTACGATATACTCTTCCGATAACCCGGCACAAATATCTTCTAACCCTTCACCGGGCAACGCAACCAAAAGGAGGTTTCTCCCCAACCGGGCATATTCGCAGGCAAATTCAAGGCCTAAGCCCTTGCTGGCACCTGTTATCAGCACAAAGTTTTTTAACATGTGACAAACTTCTATTGGAATTTTTTATAAAATTACAGAATTAACTCAATGATTCAACCATAGCTTAAAATCATTTACCCTTTCGCGGCTTACAATAACCTGTAAATCGCCCGGATTAAGATGTACGGCTAACCTTCGGTTAAAATATGTGTGAATGCTGCCAATGGCCCCTACTGAAGAGATAAATTTCCTGTTCAGCCGAAAAAAAGCTTCCGGATCAAGTAATACAGACAACTCATCGAGCGTTTCAGAAACCATCACTTTTTTGTTTTTGAATAAACAGGCAAAAATTACCCCTTCTTCGAACATAAAATATGCAATTTCGGATGCCTGCACAAAGTTGTACCTCTCACCGGTTTTTACAAGAAAACGTTTTTTATGGGCTGTGTCCCCACCCTTAACCAAATCTTTTAAAAATTCATTATCAATGTTTTGATATGTATCCTTCAATTGATGGTACTTCAAAAAGGCCTTTTTAATATCCTGGTAATTTACCGGTTTCAAAAGGTAATCTATACTGTTTACTTTGAATGCATTAATGGCAAACTCATTATAAGCAGTAATAAAAATAATTGGGGTGTTCACCCTGACCTTTTCGAAGATATCAAAAGATGACCCATCGGTTAGCTGAATATCCAACAATACAAGATCGGCCTGGCCTGGTTTTTCTAAAAACCAATTTACCGACTCCTCAATGGTTGATAAAATTGCGATAATTGTATATTCAGGGTTGTACCGCAATACCAGGCGGGAAATTAAATCGGCTGTATATTTTTCATCTTCAATAATTAATATATTCATATTTGTAATTACCTAATTTAACCGTAGTTGTTTTATTTCTTTTTAATCTTGGGGATTTTCACAACAAACTTTCCATCAACTTCTACAAGTTCAACATTTTTATTATCATGAAGCAAATACCTTTTTTTAATATTTTCCAAACCTACTTTTGTAGTAGGGTATAGTAAATTTTTTCTCCTTAAAGTATTTGAAACACAAATAAACTCCTTCTCTTCATAAATATCAACAATCAGTGGTTTATCCTTTTTGAAAGAATTGTGCTTTATTGCATTCTCAACTAAAAGTTGCAGTGAAATGGGATGAATACCTGTTTTTTGTTTTGTGGTTTCATTAATATTAACCGAAAATTTGATGGCATCTTTGTGCCGTATCTTCATCAGAAAGATATATGAATCAAGGAAATCCAGTTCCTGATACAAAAATACCAGGTTGCTTTTTTTACTATCGAGTATATAACGGTATAACTTCGATAAGTTGTAAATGTATTTTGATGCAATTTCGGGTTGGGTTTCTACTATTGACGAAAGTACACTCAAGCTATTAAAAAAGAAATGAGGATCGACCTGGTTTTTTAAAGCCTCATATTTTGTTTGGATATTTTCTTGTTTCAATTTAGTTGAAATAAGTTCGGCCCTGTTAACCAAAACCATAAAACGATTAAACCGGTCGGCCACAAAAATTAAAAACGAAATAATAAACAATGGATAAACCATATCGGGGTGAGGAAAAGGAACACTCTCCCAGGTTTCTTCCATCGAAAAAAGTGAAATATCCCATAAGCGAAACAGTACATCATAGAGCAGGTTTGTTATTGCTAAATAAACGATGATGTAACCGGAAAGAATGAAAATCACATTTCGGGTTTTATACTTTTTATCGTAATGCTTTTCGAGATAATTCATGCTTTTTGAAGCCCCTTCCCAAACAAGCATCCAGTAAACAGTAAAAGCAGAAAAGAAAAATATCCATCGAAACGAGAAATCAAATACCCCGTTAAAAGACTGATCAAATGCCTTCATAATTATCTGAAGAACAAATATCAGCATGAAGCGAAATACGTATTTCTTTCCCGTTTTCATCACGTAACTGTGTTTTGCCGTATAAAGGTAATGGAATACAATTACAATTTAATCACCTGCTTTCGACAAAACCGTATATTAATTATGCAGAAATTCCAAGTGTTTTTTCCCACTTAATTTCGCGTTGGGTTATTCTATCGCCCAAATAAAGCTGCAACTTTACCGGAAGCACTTTCATCAATAACCAGGTTATTTTATTCAAAAATCCCGGGACAATGACAGCTTGTTTATAATACAAAGCAGTTATTGCAATTCTTGCAAGCTTGCTGGTTGGCAGCAATCCCATTTTACCAATGATGCCCTGAAAGTCAATATTCCGTGAAACATCGGGATTCGTTTTCATGGGCCCGGGGTGCAAAACACTCACATGTATATTTTTTCTCTTCAGTTCATAATATATGCTCCGTGAAAAAAAGTAAACAAATACTTTCGATGCCGGGTACACGGTTTTCAAAGGGATCGGGCAAAAGGAAGCCATGCTTGCCACATTAAGAATATAGGCACCCGATTGCCTTGAAAGATTTGGCACCATCAGTTTGACCAATTGTGAAACAGCCCTGATATTTAGTTGAATAATGGTGTCGATATGTTCGTAGGAAGTTTCGAAAAAATCGCCGGTACCCCCAATACCAGCATTATTAATTAAAAGATCAACCTCGTATTTCGAGTTCACCCACTCAGCCAATTGAAATACTTCGTTATGTTTTGCCAGATTGGCTTCATAACAAATTACATTAATCCCGTATTTCTTTTCCAGTTTGGCACCATACGTTTGTAAACCCTCATTCTCAAGAGAAACGATGATGAGGTTCTTCCCCCTTGATGCAAGTTCTTCGGCAAACGATTTTCCCAATCCCATACTTGCCCCGGTAACAAGGGCATATTTAATTTCCTTTTCCATTATATAGAATTTAATTTTCTTGTTAAATACAAATAAAACAATGCAATAGACTACAATGCTAAACGGAACCCCAATAATAAGCCCACCAACCAATGAGTTTGTGATGGAAATATCAACGCTATTTTCGCCAAATTCCTTAAAAATTTTGCCCTGCACCCGGATAAAAACTTATACCCTGATTTTTGCCTTATATCTTCAATATCTTTTATAGACAAAACAATATCTCTATTAGTTGCAGTTTCCTGATAAATACCTTACAATTATCTTTTCTTTTAAGGCCTATGGCAAATTGTAACAGGAGTAATGCTGTTTTACAAATTTGTGTTTTCATAAAATATTTATTGGCCATTAAATACGATTCAAAAAAAAGAAGTAAGCGGGATATATTCAGTACAAAAATTCTGGATTGTCTTATTAGTTTTTGAATTGTACAGATAGCAAGGTGAACTGATTTCAACAGGAACAATCCCTTTGCAGATGAAATTATCAGATACGGGATTGCAATCAGGAGATAGTTATCGTAGCAAAAAAAGGCTGCAAACAACAAAGCCCCGCTCAAATGAGCGAGGCCCTGCCGTAATCATAAACAAATCTTTTTATCCACCGAGGAATGATATTAAAACCCCTGCAGCAACAGCCGAGCCTATTACACCCGAAATGTTGCTGGCCATGCAATACTGAAGCACGTGGTTTTTGGGATCGTATTTTACGGCGACTTCGTTAGCAACACGCGAAGCCATGGGTACGGCGCTTAAACCGGTAGCCCCAATGAGCGGATTGATTTTCTTTTTTGCTAACAGGTTGTAAATTTTTACGGCAGCAATTCCGCCAAAAACTGAAATTGCAAAAGCAAAAAAGCCACCAACAATAATCCCAATGGTCTTTACATCAAGAAAAACTTCCGAAGTCATGGTTGCCCCAACGGTTAACCCGAGAAAGATTGTTGCCGCATTCATAATGGGACCGCTGGCTGCTTCGCTTAACCTAAGGGTTGTTGAACCCACTTCTTTCACCAGGTTGCCAAACAGGAGCATTCCGAGAAGCGGAACAGCAGTTGGGACAAAGAAAGCAATTACAATTCCCAATACAATTGGGAAAGCAATTTTCACTGCCCGCAGGTTTTTGATCTTATGTTTTGGCGGATAGAGCTTGTCCATCTCCTTCATGTTAATTTTCAGTTCCTTTTTCGAACACGTCAATTTCACAACTAAAGGAATAATAACAGGCACCAGCGCCATGTACGAATAGGCTGCTATAGCAATAGGCCCTAACAGGTGGGGCGCCAGTTTAATGGTTGTGTAAATTGCCGTTGGCCCGTCGGCACCACCAATAATGGCGAGTGATCCGGCCTCTTGCGGTGTGAAATTGAAAGCAATGGCCACCAGCAACACGGTAAAAATACCGAGTTGTGCTGCTGCGCCAAACAGCGAGAGCCTCAAATTACGCAACATGGGGCCAAAATCGGTTAAAGCGCCTACCCCCATAAAGATGATGGGCGGCAGTAAACCGGTTTTAATCAGCATGTAATAAAGAAAGTTCATGATCCCGTACTCGTGTGCAATTTCAAACAGGTTCAAGTACCGGTGTTCCATATCGATGAGCACCTCTTTCCCCTCGGGTGTCACGTTAAGGTGTTTCAACCCGTCGAGCTGTATAAATTCCCCGGGGTTTACACTCATTTGACCACCGGGCAAATTAGCCAGGATAACACCAAAAGCAATGGGTATGAGCAAAAGCGGCTCGTACTGCTTTTTTATCCCCAGGTACAATAAAATTGCGGCAATTACCAACATTAATAACGGACCGGGATTGGCAATCAAGCTGCCAAAGGCCGTCATTTCGTATAGTTTCCTAAGTATTTCCATAAAAAATGAAATTTCAAATTCCAAAATCCAAATTCCAAAATCCTGTTTGATTAGCCTACCAGTACAAGCAAATCGTCCTCTTCAACGTCTTCGCCACTTGCTTTGGCAATTTGAATTACTTTACCCGATTTATCGGCTTTGATGGCATTAAACGTTTTCATGGCTTCGATGTAGCCAATTAAGTCGCCTTCCTTAATTTCATCGCCAACCTGAACGGGTTTTTCCGAGCTGCTTTTGGTCTGGTAGAATTTCCCCTCGAGGGGTGCCAGTATTTCTTTAGCCTCCGTTGGTGCAGCAGCAGGCTGTGCAGCCAATGGCGCAGGAGCTGCAACGTTTTCTGCCTGGTCGCCATACGAAACGGTAACGTTGTATGATTCGCCGTTTACATTAATCTTCATTGAAGTTGGCTGACCGTTAAATACAGGGGCTTCCTGTCCTGCAGTTTCGGCTTTAGCCGGTTTCGGGAATAGCCCGCCCCCTTCGGCTTTTCGTTTTGTCAAATCTTCTTCGAATGCCTTTTTCGCCTCGCCCGATTTGTAAGTCCTGTACTGCTCGGGGTGCATGGCCAACTCGAACAATTCTTCGTTATCGGGGCCGAAATCCCATCCGTTTTCTTCCATTTCTTTACGGAAATTGTCAAGCGCATCGGGATAAACCGATTGCGGGTTTTCGGTGAAGGGTTCTTTGCCATTCTCCCTGGCCAGTTCCAAAATTTCGGGGGCCAGTTTGCCCGGAAGTTTTCCGCCTTTGCCCATGAGCATGTCCCAGATGTTATCGGCAATCATGCTCCAGCGTTCTTTACCTTTTTCGAACTGCATAACATTCATTAATGCCAGGTTTTTCACGTATTGGCTGTATGGTGTCACCAGGGGTGGATAACCTACCATGGGCCAGATGTATTCAACTTCTTTAAACAATTTCATCAACAGGTCGTCCTGTGTAAGTTCCGGCTGGTTGTTTTTAACCTTCCATTTGTTAATACTTTCCAGGTTAGCTTCCAGGTCGGCCATTAACGAACCCATCATGCCACCGGGCAAACCGGGGCCTATCAATAATGAGTTCATATAACGGTTTTTGGAATTGATGTAGTAGCCCAGGAAGTCGTCGATAAAACTTTGTGTTAAGCTGCGAACTTTCATGTAGGCATCCATGTTGATTTCGGGAACATCAAAACCTGCATCTTTCAGCATAGCCTGCACAGCGAGCACATCGACATGCCCGGTTCCCCACGAGAGTGGTTCCATGGCAACATCGACATATTCAACACCTGCGCGGCAAACTTCCAATATCGATGCCATTGCAAAGCCGGGACCCGAGTGCGAATGGTACTGAAGTGGGGTATCGGGGTGCATTTTTTTGATTCCTTCAACAATTTTCCCCAACCATGCAGGCCGTCCGATTCCAGCCATATCTTTTAAACAAATTTCATCAGCGCCGCCGTTAATCAGGGTATCGGCAAGATTCACGTAATATTCAACAGTATGTACCTTCGAATAGGTAATGCTTAAAGCAGCCTGTGCAATCATCCCTGCTTCTTTGGCATATTTTATCGAATCGAGAATGTTACGTGCATCATTTAATCCGCAAAACGGACGGGTAATGTCGGTTCCCTGTGCTTTCTTTACTTTATACATCAATTTACGCACATCGGCAGGTACCGGGTTCATTCTCAGGCCATTTAAGCTTCGGTCGAGCATGTGTGTCTGGATACCGGCATCGTTAAAAGGTTGTGTCCATTTCCGAACAGCGTTATTTGGGTTTTCACCAAAAAGGAGGTTGATTTGTTCAAAACCACCTCCGTTGGTTTCAACACGTGCAAAACAACCCATGTCGATAATATGAGGGGCAACTTTTACCAATTGATCAACCCGTGGCAGGTATTTTCCCGATGATTGCCACATGTCCCTGTAGACTAATGAAAATTTTATTTTTCGCTTCTCCATAATTTGTTTAGAAATTTATCTTTCTCAATTATTTACTTTCTTTCTCAATTTTTACAACATTCCCTTTACCGCCCGTTACGGTTTTTACGGCACTTACAATGGCTGCCATTATTTTCGGGTCGATGGTTGTTGAAACCTTCTTAACTGATGAAGTTACAACCACACTGGCTTCGGGAATAAAACGGTTAACAAACCGGATGATCACATTGCCCAAAATGATGATAAAGAACAATATGAAAAACACGGTTATCATGCCCACTCCCATGAGCTGTAAAGCAAGATTAAAATTTTGATCCATAGTTTATATGACTTTGTAATTATCAAAAACAGTGTAAATCTGATCTATTTCCTGAAAAAATTAAAGCCCGTTTTTAATAAAAAATGACCTCCATTTTACTAAAAAGAGGCGCAATTTTATTAAATATTATCCGGTAATACTTAATAAAAGAAGTAGAAAAATGACAATTATGATTTTTTTAACATTCGAAAAAGCAACGTGCTTCAAGCTATAGTCTATGCGACTAATATGCTGTCACTTATACGACAATTCAAAAGCTAATAAAAGAATTAAATATCTGGGTGTTTAGAAATTTATTGTGACCGTTTCACTGTCGGCATAACCAATACGGTTGCTCCTGGCATAAACAAATTTTCCATAAGGAACAGGCATTGAACCAGTATATATTGACCAGGGGCTATCAAGTGTTGGTTGCAGTTGTTCATCCGAAATAATATAACCAATTGAAGCCCCGGGTGTAGCACAGGTAATTGTTACTGTCCCTTCCTTGACTTTAATTTCGGGAGCCATTGTTACCGGCTGAATACCTTCGGGCCACATTTGTAAAAAGAGTTGCTTTTCGGGAATAAAACCCTTATCACCAACCTGTTCCTGCCATTGAATCAATTCTTTCCTCATGCGTTCTATTTCGTCAGCATATTTTGGGTCATCAACTAAATTATGAAGCTGATACGGATCGGTTTCACAATCGTAAAATTCCTCTTCCTGCTTTTCCTGTCTGAAATAATAGGCTTGCAAACTGTTTAGCTGCCCCGATTCGTTTAACTTCAACAGCTCGTTCATCATGTCCATCTGCTTGCGGTAACTAACATCTTTGTATGAAGGCAACTCAGGGTGAAAGTTTTTCACATACAAAAACCGTTTATCGCGAACTGTACGGCACATGTCGCTGAATTCGTCGAAACGGTCGCCCGAGCCAAATATGTATTCGCGCGGATTTTGGGCTTTGTATTTTCCCAGAAAAGCCTTTCCCTGCATGTATCCTGGAGGCCTTATTCCGGCCAGCGATAGTACGGTAGGTGCAAGGTCGACAAACGAAATCATTTCGCTTGTAGGGTTACCCCTTTCTTTGCCCGGCATATGAACAATGAACGGAACCCTTAATCCGGAATCGTAATGTTCGCGTTTACCCCGTGGCAGGGGGCCACCGTGATCGCTGAAAAAGAAAACAATTGTGTTTTCAAGCAAACCGTCTGCTTTAAGCTCATCCAACCGATCAGCTATTTGCTTGTCGAGTAATTCGATATTGGAATAGTTCCGGGCAACATCCTGCCTGACGATGGGGTTATCGGGGAAATAAGGTGGCAGAGGTACTTCATTGGGTGATACCGTTTGTTGCAGGTGTTTATTCATCCACATGCGGGATTCGTGGGTTACCTCATAATTAAAAACCGAGAAAAAGGGTTGCCCCGGTTCGCGATGCCGCCAGTGTGCTTTTGGGCCATTCTCGTCCCATGCCGTAAAAGGAGCTGCAAACTGATAATCGGTTTTTTGATTGTTCGTACAAAAGTAACCTGCTTCCCTCAGGTACTGGGTGAAGCACTTTACCCTGGCAGGGATCACTGCTGAATAAAGCGGAACATTTTCACCATTTATATCGGTTGCGTTTGACGGTGATGAATAATCGCGTGTTCCCCACCCCGCGTAATCGCGGCCGGTGCGCATGTTATGGGTACCTATCGATACCGGGTACATGCCCGTAATAATACTTGAGCGGCTTGGGGCACAAACCCCGACGGTTGTATAAGCATAATCGAAAACCATGCCTGACCGGGCAAGCTTGTCGAGGGTTGGGGTTTGAGCCGTGGAATCGCCATAAAACGACAAAGTCGGGCTGATATCTTCACAGGTAAGCCACAAAATATTGGGTTGTTCCTGTACTTTAGTCTCGTTACACCCACAAAAAAACAAGGACAAAAGCACAGCCGTTATCAGTAAAAATATTTTCATCCTTCCTTTTTTTAAATTACCACTTCACGGTTTTTTACGTGCAATAACACTAAATATCAATTCAATGCCCCAAAATTAGTTGTTGTAATGGAATCCATTTCTGCAATGGTCATGCTATTTCCTGCTTCAGCCATTAAGGTTTTCAATCTCGATTTCAAATCTTCAATTATATCATTGTATTTGGGGTTGTCTATGGCATTGTTCAATTCTTCCGGATCGGCTTTCAAATCATAAAATTCCCAAATGTCCTGGTTATGATAGAAGTGTATTAGTTTATAGCGCTTTGTCCGAATACCGTAATGCGGATGAACATGATGCCAGAAAGGAAATTCGTAGTAATGGTAATACATGGCATCGGGCCAGTCGGCCGGCTTGTTCCCGGTCAGATTTGGCAGGAAGCTCCTGCCCTGCACATTTTCCGGCACCTCAACTCCGGCAATATCGAGCAATGTGGGAGCAAAATCGATATTTGTAATCATATCTTCGTTTTGCGTATTTTCAGCCACTTTTCCGGGATATTTCATAAGGAAAGGCATTCTCAACGATTCTTCGTACATAAAGCGTTTATCAAAAAAACCATGATCGCCAAGGTAAAACCCCTGATCTGATGTATATATTGCAACAGTATTATCGGCCAACCCGTTTTCGTCAAGGTAATCGAGCACCCGGCCAATGTTGTCGTCAACCGACCGGACACAAGCGAGATAATCTTTTATGTATTTTTGGTATTTCCATTCACGGGCCTCCCGTTGGGTCATTCCCGGCTCGGGAAGCCAGGCTTCTCCCCGGTTGTTGCCATAATTTTCCCATCTCCTGAGCTCTTCGCCTTCGAGGCCTTCAGGCGGGGTGCGTTTCATATCTTTCCGATTCAGAAAATCCATGGTCATATCGGTATCACCTGCCGTATTTTCGCGACCTGTATAATCATCGTTGAAAGTATCGGGGTATAGAAAGTCTGTATTTTCCCATATATCAACATACTGCGAATCGGGGAACCAGTTCCGGTGAGGCGCTTTGTATTGTAACAACATGCAAAAGGGCTTTTCCTTATTCCTGATTGAATTGAGCCAATTTATGGCAAAATTGGTTGTGAGATTTGTACAATAACCTTTTTCAACCACTTGTTTGCCATTTTCGTTGTAAACTGGATTCCAGTATGTACCTTGCTGCCCTTTGTTGTTGTGATATTTAAAAAAATTAAAACCAACGGGTTCCGAGCCAAGGTGCCATTTCCCAAACATGCTTGTTTCATATCCGTTTTTTTGAAGCTCTTCGGGGAAAGTCCACTGGGATGAATCAAATTTACCACCTCCTTCGTTTTTGTAATAGCCGTTAACGTGGCTGTATTTGCCTGTTAAAATGCATGCCCTGCTTGGCCCGCAAATGGCATTTGTGCAAAAAACGTTGTTAAACGTTATCCCTCCGGCGGCCAACCTGTCGATATTTGGTGTAGGGGCCAGCTCATCATAAATGCCACCATAAGCGCTAATGGCGTGGGAAGCATGGTCGTCACTCATTATAAAAATGATGTTTGGCTTTTTATCTTCTTTTGTTTGCAGCGAAGAACACGATGAAATCAACAATACCAGGACTGAAAGGAGCAGAAGTCGCATATTACTTTTTTAAAAAACCGTTTTTCTAAAATAGTAAAAAAACATGCATCATGTCTCGAAATTCAACAAAAATGAAGCAAAAAAAAAGCTGCACGAAGGCAGCTTTTAATCTTTTAAGCTTGTGGTATATTACCTCCACCGAAATTAATGGGAGGTAAATTCGGATCGCGCCCATGTTTTACATTAATGGGCCCGTGTTGCTTTTCAAACTTGGTTACATTGTCCTGCAGTGCCACAAGCAACCTTTTGGCATGTTCGGGGGTAAGTATTATCCTCGACTTCACGCCTGCCTTCGGTAATCCGGGCATTATACGGACAAAATCAACCACAAATTCAGATGTTGAATGGGTAATGATGGCCAGGTTTGAGTATACTCCCTGACCTACTTCTTCTTTCAATTCAATATTTAACTGATTTGGGTTTTTCTTTGAATTATCTTCCATAATTATTATTCTTGATCGGTTTCATCGTCATAATCGATGTTACGTTGATCGACCAGCCTGTCGTACTCTTCTTTCGAGCCAACAACCAGGTTCTTGTATTCCTTGAGACCGGTGCCTGCGGGAATAAGGTGTCCGCAAATTACGTTCTCCTTCAACCCGTTTAGTTCATCAATTTTTCCATTGATAGCCGCTTCGTTCAACACTTTTGTTGTTTCCTGGAATGAAGCAGCCGACATCCAGCTCTTGGTTTGCAGTGCGGCTTTGGTGATTCCCTGCAATTCCTGGCTTGAAGTAGCCGGAACGGCATCACGCGATTCTACCAGTTTCTTGTCTTTCCTCCTCAACTGAGAGTTCTCATCACGCATTCGGCGTGCCGTAATGATTTGTCCTTCACGGAAAGTCTCACTGTCGCCACGTTCGACAACCACTTTTTTACCAAAAATCCAATCGTTTTCGCGCAAAAATTCAATTTTATCGACCACTTGTTTTTCGAGGAAACGCGTATCACCCGGGTCTTCAATTGCAACTTTACGCATCATTTGGCGTACAATCACTTCAAAGTGTTTATCGTTAATACGTACACCCTGCATGCGGTATACATCCTGTACTTCGTCAACAATGTATTCCTGAACGGCTGTGGGCCCTTTAATAGAGAGGATATCACCGGGTGTAATTGCCCCATCGGAAAGCGGTGTACCGGCACGGATGTAGTCGTTTTCCTGTACAAGGATTTGACGCGAAAGCGGCACAAGGTATTTTTTCACATCGTCCGTACGCGAAGTAACAATGATTTCGCGGTTACCACGTTTTATTTTCCCAAGCGATACCTCACCGTCAATTTCAGAAACAACAGCGGGGTTCGATGGGTTACGTGCTTCGAACAATTCGGTAACCCGTGGCAAACCACCGGTAATATCACCGGCCTTGCCTGAAGCACGTGGTATTTTCACCAAAATGGCACCCGAACGTACTTTCTGGCCGTTATTAACCGAAATGTGCCCACCTACCGGCAAGTTGTACGAACGGATCATTTCTCCTTTTTCGTCCAAAATTTTCAGTGTCGGGTTCTTGGTCTTATCACGGGTTTCAATAATAACTTTTTCCTTGTAACCGGTTTGTTCGTCCGATTCTTCACGGTAGGTAACCCCGTCGATTAAGTTTTCGAAAGCCACTTTACCGTCGTATTCAGTAATGATTACGCCATTATAGGGGTCCCATTCGCAAATGAGTTTATCCTTTTTAATTTCCTCCCCGTTTTTAATGTACAATTTCGAACCGTAAGGTATGTTATGCGTTGAAACGGTAATACCGGTATTTTTATCAATAATGCGCAATTCGGCCAAACGGCTTACTACCACATCGATTTTTGTACCGTCTTCTGCTTCCTGCTCTACAACGCGAAGTTCTTCAATTTCAACAATTCCGTCGTAACGCGAAACAAGTGTTGATTGCGAAGAAATGTTACCGGCAATACCCCCTACGTGGAAAGTACGAAGGGTAAGCTGTGTTCCGGGTTCACCAATCGACTGTGCAGCAATAACACCAACGGCTTCTCCTTTTTGCACCATGCGGCCTGTTGCCAGGTTTCGTCCGTAACATTTTGCACAAACACCGACGCTCGATTCACACGTTAATACCGAACGGATTTCAACACGTTCAATGGGTGAATCTTCGATTTTATGTGCAACTTCCTCAGAAATTTCTTCGCCGGCACGTATCAACAGTTCGCCGGTAAGCGGGTGGAAAATATCGTGTACCGAACAGCGTCCAAGAATACGGTCGTATAAAGAAGCTACAACTTCTTCGTTCTTTTTAACCGAAGTTGCAACCAAACCGCGCAATGTTCCGCAATCAGGTTCCGAAATGATTACATCCTGTGCCACATCAACAAGGCGACGGGTAAGATACCCGGCATCGGCTGTTTTTAACGCGGTATCGGCCAATCCCTTACGGGCACCGTGCGTTGAAATAAAGTATTCCAAAACCGACAGTCCTTCTTTAAAATTTGAAAGAATGGGGTTTTCGATAATCTGAGCTGTTGTAGCTCCCGATTTTTGTGGTTTGGCCATCAGCCCACGCATACCGCAAAGCTGACGGATCTGTTCTTTTGAACCACGGGCGCCGGAGTCAAGCATCATGTATACCGGGTTGAATCCCTGCTGGTCGGTACTCAGGGTTTTCATAACCGATTGTGTCAGCTTGGCATTCACGTGGGTCCATGTATCAATAACCTGGTTGTAACGTTCGTTGTTGGTAATGAAACCCATGTTGTAATTCATCAGGATTTCATCCACCTCGCTGTAACCTTCATCAACCATTTCTGACTTATCATCAGGAATAATCACATCGTACAGGTTAAACGACAGGCCACCACGGTAAGCCATTTTGTAACCAAGGTTCTTAATATCATCGAGGAAGCGCGCGGTTATCGCGTTATCGGATTTGCTCAAAATGAACGAAATGATTTCACGGAGCGCTTTTTTCGTCAACAGTTGATTAATGTAGCCTGCTTCTTTGGGTACTGATTGGTTAAACAGTATACGGCCAATGGTTGTTTCCACAATGTGGTTTATTGGCTTCCCGCTTTTGTCCAAATCATCAACCTTGCACTTAACAATGGAATGCATGGCAACTATGCCTTCGTTATAAGCAATCACTGCTTCTTCGGGCGAATAAAACCTGAGGCCTTCGCCTTTTGCACCTTCGCGGTGTTTGGTCATGTAATACAAGCCAAGTACCATGTCTTGCGAAGGTACGGTAATGGGCGCACCGTTCGATGGGTTAAGCAGGTTATGCGATGATAACATCAGCAATTGTGCCTCAAGGATTGCTGCATTTCCGAGTGGAAGGTGAACAGCCATTTGGTCGCCATCGAAGTCGGCGTTAAAACCGGTACAAACCAACGGGTGTAACTGTATCGCCTTACCCTCAATCAGTTTTGGCTGGAAAGCCTGAATTGACAAGCGGTGCAAAGTAGGTGCCCGGTTTAATAACACGGGATGCCCTTTCATCACGTTTTCAAGAATATCCCAAACAACAGGGTCTTTCCGGTCGACAATCTTTTTGGCCGATTTTACTGTTTTAACAATACCCCTTTCAATTAACTTTCGAATAATGAAAGGTTTGTACAATTCGGCTGCCATTCCTTTAGGAATACCACACTCATGAAGTTGCAGGCTGGGGCCAACAACAATAACCGAACGTGCAGAATAGTCGACACGTTTACCCAACAGGTTCTGACGGAACCGGCCTTGTTTTCCTTTCAGTGAATCGGAAAGCGATTTGAGCGCGCGGTTATTTTCTGTTTTTACCGCGTTCGACTTACGGGAGTTGTCGAAAAGTGAATCGACAGCTTCCTGCAACATTCGTTTTTCGTTACGCAGAATTACTTCAGGTGCCTTAATCTCGATCAACCTTTTCAAACGGTTGTTGCGGATAATCACACGGCGGTACAGATCGTTCAAATCGGAAGTTGCAAAACGTCCGCCATCGAGCGGTACCAGAGGTCGCAAATCGGGCGGGATTACGGGCACTACCTGAACAATCATCCACTCGGGACGATTGAGCTGGGTACTGGCCCTGAAAGCTTCAACAACCTGTAACCTTTTTAAGGCTTCGTTTTTACGCTGCTGAGATGTTTCGGTATTCGCTGCATGGCGTAAATTAAACGAAAGCTCATCGAGTTCGATCCGCTCAAGCAATTTATACAGCGCCTCTGCCCCCATGCCGGCAATAAATTTATCGGGATGATCATCTTCGAGCAATTGATTTTCCTTAGGAAGTGTATCCAAAATATCAAGGTACTCTTCTTCGGTAAGGAAATCGAGTTGTTTTACATCGGGGGCTTTAATACCCGGGTTAATAACCACATATCGTTCGTAATAGATAATCGAATCGAGTTTTTTAGTTGGCAACCCCAATAAATATCCAATTTTATTGGGCAACGATTTAAAATACCAGATGTGTGCAACCGGCACAACAAGTGAAATGTGCCCCATACGTTCGCGACGAACTTTTTTCTCGGTCACTTCAACACCGCAACGGTCGCAAACAATTCCCCTGTAACGGATACGTTTGTATTTTCCACAATGACATTCATAGTCCTTAACAGGGCCAAAAATGCGTTCGCAGAATAATCCGTCCCTTTCGGGCTTGTAAGTCCGGTAATTTATTGTTTCAGGCTTTAGGACTTCACCGTGTGATCTTTCAAGAATCTCCTCGGGCGAAGCCAAGCTGATAGAGATTTTGCTAAAGCTACTCTTTACTTTATTTTCTCTTCTGAAAGCCATTTATTTATTATTAAGTAATTAACAAAAAATTTCATCCGGATAACCGGAATTTAATCCATATTGACGCTTAAACCTAAGCCTCGTAACTCATGCAATAACACATTCAATGATTCGGGGATACCGGGTTGCGGCATCGGGTCGCCTTTAACAATAGCCTCGTAGGCTTTTGCGCGGCCAATTACATCGTCCGACTTAACGGTCAGTATTTCCTGTAAAACATGTGAAGCGCCAAATGCTTCAAGGGCCCAAACTTCCATTTCACCAAAACGCTGTCCGCCAAACTGTGCTTTACCGCCCAGGGGTTGTTGCGTAATTAATGAATAAGGGCCTATTGAGCGGGCATGCATTTTATCTTCGACCATGTGCCCGAGTTTAAGCATGTAAATGATACCCACCGTTGCAGGCTGATCGAATGGTTGGCCGGTTTCACCGTCGTATATTGCAGTACGGCCATATGCAGGTACTTTTGCTTTTTCGGTATATTCGGTAATTTCCTCGAGTGTTGCGCCGTCGAAAATTGGGGTTGAAAACATTAATCCCAATTCCTTACCGGCCCAGCCAAGTACGGTTTCGTAAATTTGCCCGAGGTTCATACGCGAAGGTACGCCCAGCGGGTTCAACACAATATCAACCGGTGTTCCGTCTTCAAGAAACGGCATGTCTTCATCGCGTACAATTCGTGATACAATGCCCTTATTACCGTGGCGGCCGGCCATTTTATCGCCAATTTGCAGTTTCCGTTTTTTGGCAATATATACTTTGGCCAATTGAATAATGCCTGCTGGCAATTCATCGCCAATGGTTACATTGTAACGTTCGCGGCGCGAAACGGCTTCATATTCCTTGTATCTTCTAATATAATTGTTTATCAGGTCGCAAATCATCTCATTCTTCTCCTTATCGGTAGTCCATTTATTTGGATTAACAACAAGGAAATCGATTTCCTGAATTTGCTTTAGGGTGAATTTTGATCCTTTAGCAATGATATCGCCCCCGTAATAATCGCGTACTCCCTGACAGGTTTTGCCGTTTACGAGTTGGAAAAGGCGTTCTTCGAGATCGGCACGCAAAACTGCCACCTGTCTTTCGAACGTTTCATCGATTTGCTCAAGCAATGGTTTGGTTGATGTACGGACTTTTTTATCCTTCATCACCCTCGAAAACATCTTCTTGTCAATTACAATACCGCTTAACGAAGGAGATGCTTTAAGCGAAGCATCTTTAACATCGCCGGCCTTATCACCAAAAATAGCCCTCAGCAGTTTTTCTTCAGGCGAGGGATCCGATTCCCCTTTTGGAGTAATTTTCCCGATAAGGATATCTCCGGGTTTAACATCGGCCCCAATCCGTATTAAACCTCTTTCGTCGAGGTTACGGGTGGCATCTTCGCTAACGTTAGGTATATCGGATGTAAATTCTTCGAGCCCGCGTTTTGTTTCCCGAACCTCAAGTGAATATTCATCGATATGAACCGAGGTAAAGATGTCTTCCCTGACAATTTTTTCAGATACTACAATGGCATCCTCGTAATTATAACCCTGCCAAGGCATGAAGGCCACTTTCAGGTTCCGGCCAAGCGCCAGGTCTCCGGCCTGGGTGGCATAGCCTTCTGTAAGGATTTGTTTGGGTTCTACCCTATCGCCTTTACGCACAATTGGGCATAAAGTTATGCTTGTTCCCTGGTTTGTTTTTACATATTTTGGCAGCCTGTATGATTTTAAATCAGGCTCAAAGCTTACAAACCGGTCTTTGTCGGTGCGGTCGTAACGAATTACAATTTCATCGGCATCGACGTATTCAACAATACCGTGCCCTTCGGCCCTGATGTGAACACGCGAATCGGTAACCACGCGGGTTTCGAGACCGGTTCCCACAATTGGTGCTTCAGGCTTAACCAAAGGAACGGCCTGGCGCATCATGTTCGATCCCATTAACGCACGGTTGGCATCATCGTGTTCAAGGAAGGTTATTAATGATGCGGCAATCGATGCAATCTGGTTTGGGCCAACATCCATCAGCTGTACTGTTTCGGCTTCGGCCAATGGGTAATCGCCATCTAAACGTGCTTTTACTTTTGGGTTGACAAACTTACCTTCGTCATCAATCGGGGCATTGGCCTGTGCAATAATCTGCCCTTCTTCTTCTTCGGCTGTCAGGTAAATAACCCCCTCGTCTGTCAGGTCAACTTTTGAATCGGTAACTTTCCGGTAGGGTGTTGCAATAAACCCAAGGTCGGTGACTTTTGCAAAAACGCACAACGAAGAAATCAGTCCGATATTTGGCCCTTCGGGTGTTTCAATTGGGCAAAGCCGTCCATAGTGGGTAAAGTGAACATCACGTACCTCGAAACCTGCCCGTTCACGTGAAAGCCCTCCCGGCCCGAGTGCCGACATACGGCGCTTATGGGTCATTTCGGCCAATGGGTTTGTTTGGTCCATGAACTGTGAAAGTGCATTGGTACCAAAGAATGAATTTATGACCGATGAAAGTGTTTTTGAATTGATCAGGTCTATGGGTGTAAACACCTCATTATCTCGCACATTCATGCGTTCGCGTATGGTTCTGGCCATACGTGCCAACCCAACTCCAAACTGGCTGTACATTTGTTCGCCCACGGTACGTACCCTCCGGTTTGAAAGGTGGTCGATATCGTCGACATCGGTTTTGGAGTTAACAAGCTGGATTAAATATTTGATAATCTCAATAATATCTTCGTTCGTAAGTATACGTGTATCGATATCTACATTGAGATTCAATTTCTTGTTAATTCTGTATCGCCCTACGTTACCCAGGTCGTAACGTTTGTCAGAGAAAAAGAGGTTTTCGATTACCTCCCTTGCGGTTGACTCATCAGGTGGTTCGGAGTTCCGCAACTGACGGTAAATGTGTAATACGGCTTCTTTCTCCGAATTACAAGGGTCTTTCTGCAAGGTATTATAAATGATTGCATAATCCTGCAGGTTTGCTTCTTCTTTATGAAGCAGAATATTTTTTGCCCCTGAATCGAGTATCAGGTCGATGTGTTCGTTTTCAATAACGGTTTCACGGTCGATAACCACTTCGTTACGTTCAATTGAAACCACTTCTCCGGTATCTTCATCAACAAAATCTTCAACCCAGGTTTTTAAAACACGGGCGGCCAATTTCCGGCCAACCAGTTTTTTGAGACCGGTTTTTGAGACTTTGACCTCATCGGCCAGTCCAAAAATCTCAAGGATGTCTTTATCGCCCTCATAGCCAATGGCCCTTAGCAGCGTTGTTACCGGTAATTTCTTTTTACGGTCGATGTATGCATACATCACGTTGTTAATGTCGGTAGCAAATTCGATCCACGAACCTTTAAACGGGATAATCCGGGCCGAGTAAAGTTTGGTTCCGTTTGCATGAAGGCTTTGCCCGAAAAATACACCGGGCGACCTGTGCAACTGTGAAACAATAACACGTTCGGCGCCATTAATCACAAAGGTGCCTCTTTCGGTCATATAAGGAATTGTTCCCAGGTACACATCCTGAACTACTGTATCGAAGTCCTCGTGTTCAGGATCGGTACAATAGAGTTTCATTTTTGCTTTAAGCGGTACGCTAAAAGTAAGTCCCCGTTCGATACACTCTTCGATGGAATAACGTGGCGGATCGATGTAATAATCGATAAATTCGAGCACGAAATTATTCCGGGTATCGGTTATCGGGAAATTCTCGGTAAATACCTGGTTTAAACCTTCGTTTTTTCTAATTTCAGGGGTAGATCCTAACTGGAAAAAATCGATAAAAGATTTGATCTGGATCTCAAGAAAATCGGGATAATCGAATGTGTTTTTCGATGACGAAAAACTAATTCTTTGATTTACAGTGTTCAAAGACATTGAAATGTTTTATTAATTGAACTTAAAATATAAAACACAAAAAGGCTTAATCCCGATGCATATCGGGATTAAACCATTGCAACCCTTAGGGTTGATAGACCTTTATTTAAGTTCAACTTCGGCTCCAGCTTCGGTAAGCTGTTGTTTTAGAGCTTCAGCTTCTTCCTTCGAAACTTTTTCTTTAATAGCCTTTGGAGCGCTATCAACGACTTCTTTAGCTTCTTTCAGGCCAAGGCCAGTAAGTTCTTTAACTAATTTAACGATAGCGAGTTTTGAAGCGCCAGGTGCTTTCAGCACAACGTCAAATTCGGTTTGGACAGCTTCTTCGGCGCCACCTTCACCACCAGCGGCTGGTCCGGCAACTGCTACAGCAGCAGCTGCAGGTTCAATACCGTATTCTTCTTTTAAGATGTCCGCTAATTCGTTTACTTCTTTAACAGTAAGGTTTACTAATTCTTCTGCAAGTTTTTTTAAATCTGCCATTTTAACAAAGATTTAAAATGTTATAAATAATATATTACTCTTTCTCGGATAAAGTTTTAATAATCCCGGCAATTTTTTGTCCTCCGGCACCCTGAAGTGCAGAGATAACATTTTTGGCCGGTGATTGTAACAGTGCAATAACATCGCCTATTAATTCTTCTTTCGACTTAATGTTAACGAGTGTTTCGAGCTGGTTTTCACCAACATAAACCGACTCTTCAACATAAGCTGCTTTCAAAACGGGACGTTCAAGTTTTTTATTCTTTTTGCGAAATTCTTTTATCAATTTCGCAGGAACGTTTCCCGTTTGGCTAAACATTAGCGATGTATTGCCTTTCAGAGCATCGAAAAGCTCATCGGCATTCTTTTCGGAAGCCTCAATTGCTCTTCGCAGGAGTGTATTTTTAACTACAATCAGTTTTACTTCTTTCTGAAAGCAGAAACGTCGTAATTCGCTCGTTTTATCTGCATTCAGCTCAGAGATATCTGCCAGGTAAAAATGATTGTATGAATTGATCTCCTTAGTCAGGTTATCGATAATAGCTTGCTTTTCTGATCGTTTCATAATTCACTTTTTATTCCTGTGCAGATTTTGGTTCGATTTGAATTCCCTGGCTCATTGTGCTTGAAAGGTATATACTACGTATGTATGTACCTTTGGCAGAGGCAGGTTTCAATTTCACAATGGTATTGATAAATTCTTTTGCATTTTCGGCAATCTTTTCGGGTGTAAACGATACTTTCCCGATTGATGTATGTACAATGCCATATTTATCAACCTTAAAATCGATCTTTCCTTGCTTTATTTCCGTAATGGCCTTTCCTATTTCCATGGTTACAGTACCACTTTTAGGATTTGGCATTAACCCGCGCGGGCCTAAGAAACGGCCAAGGGGCCCTAACTTACCCATAACGGGAGGCATGGTAATAATTACATCGACATCGGCCCATCCCCCTTTAATTTTTTCGAGGTATTCGTCGAGTCCAACGTAATCGGCTCCTGCTTCGGTGGCTTCCTGTTCTTTATCAGGAGTAACCAAAGCCAAAACCTTTACTTCTTTGCCTGTACCATGTGGCAGTGTTACCACGCCACGTACCATTTGATTCGCTTTCCGGGGGTCGACACCCAAACGGATATCGATATCAACCGATGCATCGAACTTGGTAGTTGTTATTTCTTTAACCAGTTTTGATGCTTCGCCGATCGGGTATGTTTTCCCCTTTTCGAGTTTTTCTAAAGCAAGTTTTTTATTCTTAGTAATTCTGGCCATTTTAATCATTTATTAAATGTTAATTAAAAGGAGAATCACCTGTAATAGTAATCCCCATACTACGGGCAGTACCAGCAACCATTCTCATAGCAGACTCGGTTGTAAAACAGTTTAAATCAACCATTTTCGATTCAGCGATGGCTTTAACCTGATTCCAGTTTAAGCTGGCCACTTTTTTTACGTGTGGTTCAGGTGAGCCACTTTTCACCTTTGCTGCTTCGAGAATTTGCACGGCCACAGGGGGTTGTTTCACGATAAAATCAAACGATTTATCGGCAAAAACGGTAATAATTACAGGAAGCACTTTCCCTGCCTGCTCTTGCGTGCGGGCATTAAACTGCTTACAAAACTGCATTATATTCACCCCTTTGGCACCTAATGCTGGCCCAACCGGTGGTGACGGGTTTGCCGCGCCACCTTTGATTTGGAGTTTGATAATTCCAGCAACTTCTTTAGCCATAACAAAAATTTAAATTTTGTTTTTACTCCTTTTCAACTTGCATAAATCCAAGTTCCAAGGGTGTTTTACGACCGAAAATCTTGACCATTACCTTCAACTTCTTCTTTTCTTCATTAACTTCTTCGATAATTCCGTTGAATCCGTTGAAAGGTCCATCGATCACCTTAATTGTTTCACCAACAACAAAAGGAATGGTCAGTTCTTCATCGCTTTCAGAGAGTTCATCCACTTTCCCAAGGATGCGGTTTACTTCGGACTGGCGCATGGGAACAGGTTCCCCGCCTTTGGTATCGCCTAAGAAACCGATCACGTTCGTAACATTTCTGAGAATATGGATCACCTCTCCAACCAATGTCGCCTCAACCAAGATGTAACCGGGGAAAAAGTTACGCTCTTTGCTGATTTTTTTGCCATTTCTGATTTGGTATACTTTTTCGGTCGGAATAAGTACTTGTGAAACATAATCCTGGAGACCAGCTGATGCAATTTCGCCTTCGATATATTCTTTGGCCTTTTTTTCTTTTCCCCCTATGGTTCTAAGAACATACCATTTTTTTTGCATTTCGCTCATTTCAGTCCTCCCGGATTTTTTTTAATAAAATAGACTGTAAATAAAATCCATCAGGTTCTCAAAAAACAGATCCATGACGAATATTACCAGTGCGATTATGATGGAAGCAACCATAACAATTACTGCGCTATTCTGAAGCTCTTTCCAGGTTGGCCACGTAACCTTGTGAACCAACTCGTTGTAAGATTCCTTAATATAAGTTTTTATTTTCATTACTTACTGGTTTGCTGTGCGGTTGGTAAGAGTCGAACTTACAGTTACTCCCGACTTGAGCTCAACCGCAAAATACAGTCCCTTGCCAAAAAAGACAGGGACTGCAAATTCCATATTTTAAAAAACGGATTATTCTAAAATTTCAGTAACCTGGCCTGCACCAACGGTACGGCCGCCTTCGCGGATAGCAAAACGTAAACCTACGTTAACGGCTACCGGATAGATAAGATCTACCTCAATGGTTACGTTATCGCCGGGCATTACCATCTCGCGTCCTTCGGGAAGGGTAATTTCACCAGTAACATCCAATGTACGAATGTAGAACTGTGGACGGTACTTGTTGTGGAACGGTGTATGACGTCCGCCTTCTTCTTTCTTCAGCACATAAACCTCGGCTTTAATTTTTGTATGCGGGGTTATTGTACCGGGTTTGCAAAGAATCTGTCCTCGTTTGATTTCTTTCTTGTCAACACCACGAAGCAACAAGCCTACGTTATCACCAGCCTGTCCGTCATCGAGTATTTTACGGAACATTTCAACACCGGTACAAACGGTTTTGCGGCCTTCGGCGCCTAAACCAATAAGCTGAAGTTCGTCGCCGGTATGTACAACGCCGGTTTCAATACGGCCTGTAGCAACAGTACCACGGCCAGTAATTGAGAAGATGTCTTCAACAGGCATCAGGAATGGCTTGTCGATATCGCGTTCCGGAAGCGGGATCCATGTATCGCATGCATCCATAAGTTCCATTACTTTATCTTCCCATTTTTCTTCGCCGTGCATTGCACCCAATGCAGAACCCTGGATAACGGGTGTGTCATCGCCCTGGAATTTATAGAAATCGAGCAATTCACGAAGTTCCATTTCAACAAGTTCCAACAATTCAGGGTCGTCTACCATATCAACCTTGTTCATAAAAACAACAATCTTAGGCACGTTTACCTGACGGGCCAGAAGAATATGCTCGCGAGTTTGTGGCATGGGACCATCGGTAGCAGCACAAACCAAAATTGCGCCGTCCATCTGGGCAGCACCGGTAACCATGTTTTTCACATAGTCGGCGTGACCGGGACAGTCAACGTGCGCATAGTGGCGTGTTGCCGTTTGATACTCAACATGAGCAGTATTAATTGTAATACCTCTTTCTTTTTCTTCGGGAGCATTGTCGATCGAATCGAACGACTTGATTTCCGATAAACCTTTTTTTGCCAATACCATTGTAATGGCAGCGGTGAGGGTAGTTTTACCATGGTCTACATGGCCAATAGTACCTATGTTGACATGGTCTTTATCCCTAACAAATGTTTGTTTAGCCATAACTCTAAAATATTAGATAACGTTAACTAATTTTATTTTTATATTCTTTTGCTTCGAGCCGATGACGAGAATTGAACTCGTGACCTCTTCCTTACCAAGGAAGCGCTCTACCCCTGAGCTACATCGGCAACCCTCGTTGCAATGTTGCCGGGTTAAACCGTGAGCGGGAGACGGGATTCAAACCCGCGACCCTTAGCTTGGAAGGCTAATGCTCTATCGACTGAGCTACTCCCGCATTGTCCGCCATAGCTTTAGCGAAGGCGGGCATGCGCTATCGCTACAGCTATTATGAGCGGTACCCTCCTCAGCAAAAGCTTCGTCGGGTTCTGGCCACCTTCGCTAAAGCTACGGTGACCGCTGTGGGGAGAGCAGGATTCGAACCTACGAAGGCGTTGCCAATAGATTTACAGTCTACCCCATTTGGCCACTCTGGAATCTCCCCAAATTTATTGTACAAAAACTATTAGAACGTGCTTTTTTACATTAATTGGACGATCTTGACTTTCCAAAATCGTCCTGTTTTTTTTGCGATCTTTGTCCGTATTTAAAACACAAACCCTTGTCAGTCAAAAAACTTTCCGAAAAGGGTTTGCAAATGTATAAATATTTTTAATCAATACACAAAAAACATTCTTTTTTTTCGTTATTATTTTTCCTTCAGTTTTTCTTTAAATTTCCTGAGCTGTTTTCTTATTGCTTCAACAGCCATATCCGTCGCTTCTTCAAACGTATCGGCCTGCTTTTTTGCAAATAAATAATCCGTTGTGGGAATTGACAGTTTTATTTCAACTTCTTTATTTTTGGAGGTTTCGGGCTTGACAATTTTCAAAATAACTTCGGCACTGATAATGTTGTCGAAATAGGTGTCAAGTTTACTTACCTTCTTGTTTACAAATGCGACCAGTTTCTGGTCTGCATTAAAATGAACGTCATTAATTTTGATATTCATAGCAATTCCTCCTTTTTAATCCCTGGGATGGGCTTGTTTGTAAATCTCTTTTAATTTTTGAAAAGTTGTATGTGTATATATTTGAGTAGCGGACAAATTGGAATGTCCCAGTAGTTCTTTAACCGCGTTAAGGTCTGCCCCATGATTAAGCAAATGGGTGGCAAAACTATGCCGCAATACATGCGGGCTTTTTTTCGATACAGTTGTCACCATTTCAAGATGTTTTTTTACTACACGGTATATTAATTTATCGTATACCTGATTTCCTTTAGAAGTTAGTAAAAGAAATCCGTTTTTTCCATTAATTTCTTCCCGAAGTTGCAAATATTCTTTAATAGGCAGCTCTATACTTCTGGGATAAGGAATTATGCGCTCTTTATTTCGTTTACCAAATACCCTAATTGTATGCTCGGGAAAATTTATATTCGATAAAGTAAGCCCCTTTAGTTCAGCCAGCCTGATACCCGTTCCGTACAATAACGATATGATGGTTTTATCGCGTAACCCTTCGAAAGTGTCGGGGAAAAGGCCCAAATCGAGCAACTCGTTCAGGTTTTCTTCCTGCACAAAAGTTGGCAATTTCTTGGCAATTTTGGGTGCTGTCACCAAATGGGCAGGGCTCGATTCAGCATGCCCCTGTCTCATAAGGTATTTGTAAAACGATTTAACCGTGGCCAACTTCCGGTTTATGCTTTTGGGGTTAATACCTTCGTTCATTAATGATACAACCCATGACCGTACCTGCTTTGTTGTCACCTTATTAAATTCAAAATCCCCGATCTCTTTATCCATAAACCGGATAAACTGATCGAGGTCTGATTTATAGGCCACCAGCGTGTGTGCCGAGTAACGCTTTTCGTATTGAAGATATTTAATGAATTCTAACTGAAGAGACATTGAAAAGGTTTTTTAATAAAACAGAACAAACTGAAAAAAGTTCTGATTGCTGCCTCCCCTTAATCTTCCTCTTGCTGCATTTTTTGAATGTAGATCGCTTTCTTTATTTCAGCCCTGCGTTTTACCGATGGCTTTTCAAAAGCCTGACGACCGCGTAATTCCTTAATTACACCGGTTTTTTCAAATTTACGTTTAAACCTTTTTAAAGCGCGTTCTACGTTTTCGCCTTCTTTAACAGGAATAATAATCATACTGGTTATTTAATGTTATTATTAAAAAATGGAGCGCAAATTTAGCAATCATTCGATTATATTCAAACAGAATTAAAAAAAATATTTAAAATGTGTATTCCGCAGAATCGTTTCATGTCCTAATCGGGCTTTAGATAAGGTTTTATCTTTACATAGGTTTCGGGAGTTATAACCGAATCGGCAAGCAACACACCGGTCCCTGAAAAGCTCCCGTTTTTCGAACGGTATGCTACTATTCTGCGTGCCATCTCTTTGTTGCAATAGGGGTGCAATGCCAACTCGTATGCACTTGAAAAATTAAGATCTATTTTACGTACCAGGCCCGTATCGACATACAGGCTGCCCTTTATCCGTTCAAACGTTTCGGCCGGGAAGTTATACACTTCGAGTAATTGCTGTACCGAAACATAGCCTCCCAGCAATTTGCGGTAACTGCATATTCTGCGGGCAAATACCGAACCTATACCGTTAATTTCCATCCAGTCTGTTGTATCGGCAGCGTTCATTTCAAGCCTGTGCACTACTTTTTTTTCATTCGTATTTGCAATAACGATAAACGGAAAAATGACTTTATAAAAAGCTGAATCGAGGCCGTATATTTTCATTAAATCGGAAGGCTGATAAAAACGTCCTCCTTTTTCACGATAATTTATTATCGTATTTGCCACTTTTGATGAAAATCCCATCGAAACCAAATCGGTATAATTTGCATTGTTTGGATCAAACATTTCGGGCTTCGGTTTCGATACCATAGGCTTTTCAACGTTTTTGCGAATGGATTTTGGTTCCCTCTTCACCTTATCATCGGTAACGGTTATCTCTTTTTCTTCATAGTCCGAAAAGTCCAACCCTTTTTCAATCGAATCTATTTCTTGTTCCATTTGGGCAATCAATTCCATGTATTCTTCGGAATAGCGCGAGTAATCGGGCTTAAAAAGACGGGGTATAAAAAAACGAAAAACCATTAAAGCTAAAACCAGCAACAACAAAACAACTGCCCCGTTTCTCTGGGATTTAGTCATGGTAAATATGGCTGAAATAAACCGTTTCATTGGTTTAGGGCTTTAAAGCCACAATATAATAAAAACAATAACGGGAAAAAACAGGTATGGCAAATATCCATAACTTTTTCAATGGGTAATTTATACCGAACAAGGTTTTTGTATTTTTAAAAAGTCAGTATTCCAAGGCCGTTCAAAAACACCAGCGCGATGGCCAGCGGTGCCAGAAATTTAATAATGAAACGGTAAATGGCGTAATAACCGATTTTGTATTTACCGTTTGATGATAATTCGTTTTTTAACTTGTCCTTACCAAACAACCAGGCAACAAAAAAAACAATGAGCAACCCGCCCAATGGCAATAAAATATTCGATGAAACATACTCAAGCACCCCAAAAAGGTTGGTATTTCCTATTGAAATTTCGGGCACCTTGTATAACGACAAGCTGCAAAGTATCCCCAACAGGGCAATTCCGGCCGAAGCCAGCAAAGTAGCAGCTTTACGGCTCATTTTTAATTCTTCGGAAAAATAAGCCACAACCACTTCAAGTATAGAAATTGTTGATGTTAGCGCCGCAACAACCAGCAGAAAGAAAAAAAGCAGGCCAAAAATAAAACCGCCGCCCATGCGGGCAAAAATATTTGGAAGTGTAAGGAAAACCAAATCGGGGCCTGAAGCAGGACTGATACCGAAAGCAAATACCGCCGGAAAAATAGCCACACCTGCCAGTATGGCAATGAGTGTATCGGCAAAAACAACCGAAGTAGCTGATGAACCCAGGTTTTCGTTCCTTTTCATGTATGAACCGTATGTAATGAGTGTGCCCATTCCAATGCTTAACGAAAAAAACGCCTGCCCCAAGGCAATTAAAATGGTTGACGGCCCAATTTTCGAGAAATCGGGGTTAAAAAGGAACTTTAACCCTTCGGCCGAATTGGGCAGTGTTACCGAACGCACACACAATATTACAATGAGTACCAGCAAAACAGGCATTAAAATTTTGGTGTACTTTTCAATTCCTTTTTGAACGCCGGCCAGGACAACACTAGCCGAAACAGCCACAAAAACCAAAAGCCAAAAAACAGGCCTCCAGGCAGAACCCTGAAAATTTGTAAAAAGCGCCGTAATCTCTCCGGTGTTTTTCCCGCTAAACTGGTTGGTTATTGCATTAACAAGATATTCGAGTGTCCAACCGGCCACAACGCTGTAAAAGGCATTGATCATAAATGCTGCTGCAATTCCCATTATACCTATAAGGAACCATTTGCTGCCGGGTTTCAGTTTTCTGAAAGCCCCAAAGGGATTACGTTGGGTCGACCGACCGATAACAAGCTCGGAAAGCATTACGGGCAAACCAATTATCACAATAAAAGCCAGGTATATAAGCAAAAAAGCCCCGCCCCCGTTTTCTCCGGTTATATAGGGAAACCTCCAGATATTCCCAAGCCCCACAGCCGAACCGGCTGTGGCAGCGATAAAACCAAATTTACTTCCAAATGAATCCCTGGGCTGACTGCCCTTGTTATTAATTTGCGACACTGTTTTCATACAATTATAATTGTCTGTTTTCAAAGGTCCGCCAGCTGGCGGATGGAGCCTGCCCGACTATGCTGGTCAGGCGGGCTCGCATTTATTTTTATCATCCTCCTGGATGTAAATGTCTTACATGCTCGTTTCATATTTTTGAATATCGGGATAAAAATAATAAACAAACAAAACCGAGGAGGTCTCCTGTTATTTTTTTATTGAAAATATATAAAATTTATTCAGCAATAAGTGTTAAGGTTACTTTAAAACGGCAATTTCATTACAGTAATGTGCATATAAAAGTTGAAATATAACTAAAATTGTATGTTGAAAATTGTTAACCCCAAACGTTGTGTGTAAGTTATTGAATGCATACTTTTGATATCGGTTAATAATCGTTCCGTTCTTTTTGGGTAAAAACAAAGTATTAACAAATAAAACAATTTAAAAATGTCAATAAGTTATAAGGATCTTGGTTTAGTAAATTCCAGGGAGTTGTTAAAAAAAGCAGTAGACGGCGGGTATGCAATTCCTGCCTATAACTTCAATAATCTCGAACAAATACAGGCCATCCTGCAAGCTTGTGTAGAAACAAAATCGCCGGTTATTTTGCAGGTTTCATCAGGAGCCCGGAAATATGCCAACTCGACACTTTTACGCAACCTGGCTCGTGGCGCCGTAGAATATGTTAAAGAACTTGGTTACGAAATACCCATTGTTCTTCACCTTGACCACGGCGATACGTTCGAGTTATGCAAAGATTGTATCGACAATGGTTTCTCATCGGTTATGATCGACGGATCGCATCACTCCTATGAAGACAACATTGCCCTTACAAAAAAAGTTGTGGAATATGCCCATAAACACGACGTTACCGTTGAAGGCGAACTGGGTGTTTTGGCCGGCATTGAAGATGACGTTGTTGCTGAACACCATACCTACACAGAACCGGATGAAGTAATCGATTTTGTTTCCCGTACGGGTGTTGACTCATTAGCCATCTCGATAGGGACATCGCACGGCGCAAACAAATTCACACCCGAACAATGCACACGCGATGAAAATGGCGTTTTAGTCCCACCTCCATTGCGTTTCGACATTTTGGAAGAAATTGAAAAGAAAATCCCGGGATTCCCAATTGTATTGCACGGTTCTTCTTCTGTTCCTCAAAAATATGTCGAAACCATTAACCAATATGGCGGCGATTTGAAAGACTCCATTGGTATTCCAGAAGAGCAATTGCGCAAAGCTGCCAAGTCGGCTGTATGTAAAATCAACATCGACTCGGATGGCCGCCTGGCAATGACTGCTGCCGTACGCGAAGTAATGGCAACAAAACCCGGCGAGTTTGACCCGCGCAAGTACCTGGGACCTGCCCGCGACGAGTTAAAACAGCTTTACATGCACAAAAACAATAACGTGCTTGGATCGGCAGGAAAAGCATAAAGCCTCCCCTAACCTCCCGAATCGGGATAAACTCTCCCAAGGAGGGGAATTGGAAACATTACCTTTTTTCAATTTGGAGTAGGGGTATAAAAATATAGAAACCGTTGTTCGTGAAGGGGCAACGGTTTTTTTGTGGTTGAAAATTGCCGAACTGACTTAGCTTAATTGAAATGTTTATTTAGTTACTAGAATGGGTAACCAATGGCGATGTTAAAATTAAAATCGGAAGCGTTGTAGGGTCTGGTGCCCGGTATCCAACGCCGACCTGCCTCTAAGGCGGGGTCACGTAATTTAACACCCAAATCAGTTCTGATAATGAAATAATTCGTTACCAACCGCAAGCCCAAACCTGTTCCCACGGCAAATTCATTATAAAAGCGGTTAAACCGGAAAACAGCCCCTTCGCGATTATCGTTTTCATTAATTGCCCAAATATTACCGGCATCGATAAAAAAAGCACCTTCGAAGAGCCAAAACAATTTAAAGCGGTATTCAATGTTGGCCTCAAGTTTAATATCAGCCGACTGGTTTGGATATTCATTCGGGCCTGCGGCATAACGACCGGGCCCCAAAGAACGTACCTGCCAGGCTCTTATACCATTAGCCCCACCAGTAAAATAACGTTTTTCGAAAGGAATAACATGAAAATTTCCATACGGCATGGCAATCCCGAAAAATGCACGCGTAGCAACCGAGTTGTATTTGTCGAAACGGTAACCGTAACGAAAATCGAAATCGCCTTTCAGGTATTGGGCAAAACGTGTATTCAAAACCTCGTAATAAGGGGTGTCCTCTCCTGCTTCAACAGCAATTGGCTCATTGCCCAATAGCATGCTTGCAAGGTACAATGTATTCCCGGCCATTTCAAGGTTCATTCTGAAATAATGATACGAAGGCCTTTTTTTAAAGTCTTGGTTATTGTATATAAAACTGTAGTTACTCGACGATATGATGTGGTCGGTATAACTGCTTTTAATGTACAGGTCTTTTATGGAATTGATAAATGTTGAATCGAACCTGAAAATTTGTACCGCATTTAAATCAAGCAAGTTAATGTTGTGGTTTATGTATTGATTCGATTTCCACCGGTAACCAAAAGTAGCATTAATGATTGTGCGGGTATAATCGGGCCGCTCCTGATAGTTGTATGCCATAGAAAAACGGGTAAAGGGCATGGTATACAGGTTGAGCTTATGTTCATCGATGGGAAACCAAAACCCCGGCACCGATAATTTTGCCTCACCACCCAGTTCGAGCATGTTAAATTCCACATTACGCCTTACCTGCCTTTCGGTAGCTCCACGGAAAGAAATGTCGAAAATTTCGGCCCCCCGGAACAAATTCCGGTGCTGATAACTAATGTTTCCGGCTACACCTAAATTTCCCGAGGTGTTTGTCCCTTCAATATCAATGGAATAGCTCTGTTTTACCTGCATGGGCAGATATATTTTACCCGATAACTTTCCTTTAAGTGAATCAGAATCTTCCCGCTCGTTAAACTGAATGTTTACATATTTAAACTGCCTGATAGAATAAAGGTTGTTAAACATCCGCTCTTCGGCCTGTTTGCTGTATTGTTCTCCGGGCTTTATTTCAATGGTTTTTAAAAGAATGTTTTCCTTAACGGGCAACTTTTCATTCGAAACAAAAGTTAATCCATCGGTATGTGTTGTGTCGCGCAACAATGGTGAAAGCAAACCCGATTTTGCGCTGTCTTGCTTATAAACATGAAAAGTATAATCTTCAACTGTATATTTCTTGTGAGGCACTTCAACCGAAGGGTTTTTAACAAGTCGGGCATTTTCAATGTTCATTTCAATATCGGCCTCGAATGAATTAAGTGAAGAGTCGATGCGGTAGTGAATGTAATCCTCAACAAACTTATAATACCCGCTATTTTGAAAATGGCGGGTAATGCGTGAACGCTCTGCATCCAAAACATCAACATCGAGTATATCGCCTTCTTTGAATAACGATGCGGAACTGATTTCTTTATAAAGGGACTGCAATTGCCTGTCCTTAATAAAATGCCTGATGTTCCGTATGGTATAAGGCACCCCTGTTTCGACATGGTAGGTGATTTTTGCCCGCTTTTTTGTGAATTCAACATTATCGGTTACCTGTGCCTGGTAAAAGCCTTTGTTGTACAAGTACCGGGTAAGCTGCTGAATCGATTGGTCTTTCAAACCCTGATCGTATACAACGGGTGCTTCGCCTATCCTTCTCAACCAACTGTTTGGTTTATCTTTATTCGAAATATTATAAAGCCAAAGGTGAAATTTCAGGAAACCAAATATCTTCAGGTTCTCTTTTTGCCTGATATGTTTTGCCAATTCACCCTTATTGATTTGCGGGTTATCAACCTTAACATCAATATTGCTTAACAGGTATTCCCCCTCGGGCACATAGCGGGTTGTTTTGCAGCCACTGGCAAAAATAATTACCACCAGCAAAACGTAAATATGTATTTTTGTCTGTTTTCTCTTCACAATTATACAAAAATAGCAAACCATTTGTTTTGATTTCTTAACGGACTGCTTTAATTTCGTTTCAAACTACAGGAATGCTAAGTAAAAACAAAATTAAACAGATTAAATTGCTCGCGCATAAAAAGTACCGCGATTCAACCGGATTGTTTATTGCCGAGGGTGAAAAAATTATAAAGGAACTCATTCTTGCCCGTTACCGGTTTAACCTGATAGTGGCGACTAACGACCTCATGTCGTCATACAATTCAGTTGAATGTGAGAAAATCACTGCTACGCCTGACGAAATAAAAAAGGTAAGCCAGCTAAAAACCCCGCCTCCTGTATTTGCACTTTGCTATCAAAAGCATGAAAAACTCCTTGTTGAAAACCTGAAAAATGAACTGACACTTGCCCTTGACCAAATTCAGGATCCTGGAAACCTTGGCACCATTATACGCCTTTCGTCGTGGTTTGGGCTGCACCATTTGGTTTGCTCACCCAATACTGTCGATTGCTACAACCCGAAAGTTATACAAGCATCGATGGGAGCAATTGCCCATGTAAGCATCCATTATACAAGCCTGGTTGCTTTAATTGCCGATGCAAAAAAAGCCGGAATAGCAACCTTCGGTACATTTTTAAGCGGAAGGAACATTTACAGTGAAAATTTACCTGAAAAAGGCATTGTTGTTTTGGGCAACGAAGGGAAAGGTATCAGCCCCGAAATTGAAAAACTGATTGGGGAAAAGTTGTTCATCCCCGCCCATCCTTTAAACCGGTTATCGGTTGAATCGCTCAACGTTTCGGTTGCCGCCTCTATTGTATGCTCAGAATTCAGAAGGAATATTTTGTTGTGATAAAACCCGTTAGCCTGCACCCATTTCAGGATAAATTGTTTCCCAACATCTCATCTTTACCTGTTAAAGTACGGGCAACTTTCTCGGCACAGCGCTCGCCATCGATAGCCGACGACACGATTCCCCCGGAATAACCGGCACCCTCGCCACAAGGATACAAACGTTTTACCTGTACATGTTCAAATGAATGGCTGTCGCGGGGAACACGTATTGGCGATGATGTTCGTGATTCAACGCCCAAAACAACGGCTTCGTTTGTTAAAAAACCCCTTGCTTTTGAATTGATTTGCCTAAAGCCCTTTTGAAGCCGGCTTGTTATAAAACCGGGCATCAATTGGTGCAACGGTGCAGGGCTAATTCCGGGGTGATAGGATGTTGAAGGAAGCGTGCCCGAAGTTTTACCTGCTACAAAATCGGCCAGTCGCTGTGCCGGTGCAACGTGTGAATTTCCTGCCAGTTGAAAACATTTTCTTTCTATCTCCTCCTGAAATTTCATTCCGGCCAGCTCGTTATATTGGGCGTGGCTTTTTAAATCTTCAACCCGCAGTTCAACAACAATGCCCGAATTGGCAAATTTCCCGTTACGGCCAGATGGCGACATGCCGTTTACAACCATCTCGTTGTTCGAAGTTGAGGCAGGAACAATAACCCCGCCGGGGCACATGCAAAAAGAATAAACTCCCCTGCCTTCTACCTGCTCGGCAAAACTGTAGGTTGCAGCTGGGAGATATTTGTCGCGTTTCGGACAGTGATACTGAATTTCATCAATTAATATTTGTGGATGTTCAACCCGGAGCCCTACAGCAAAATTTTTAGCTTCGAGCACCAATCCCAAATCATGCAATTGAAAATATATATCGCGGGCCGAATGCCCTGTAGCCAATATAACGGCCTTTGCAAGTACTTGTTCGTTTTGATTAATGCGCAGCCCTTTTATGGTATCACTTTCAATAACCAATCCGGTAATACGGCTGTTGAAATGTATCTCACCCCCCGCGTCCAAAATGGCTTGCCGCATGTTTTTTATAACACGGGGCAATACATTTGTTCCAATGTGGGGATGAGCATCGATTAAAATTTCCGGTTGTGCACCATGCTGATAAAAAATGTTTAGAATGCGTTTTACATCACCCTTTTTTTTCGAACGGGTATACAATTTACCATCGGAAAAAGTACCGGCGCCCCCTTCTCCAAATCCGTAATTCGAGTCGGGGTTTACCCCTTCGTTACGATGAATTGCAGCAATGTCATGTTTCCGGCTGCTTACATCTTTTCCCCGTTCAAAAATTACCGGCTTTAAACCCAGTTCAATTAACCGCAATGCCGCAAACAACCCTGCCGGGCCTGCTCCCACAATTAATACCTCAGTTTTGTTTCCCACCCAGGGATATTCAAATTTTTGACTCTCATTTTCACTGGGCAATTCACCAATAAAAACTTCTAACCCAAGGTTGATTTTTACCTTTTTGCCCCTTGCATCCACCGATCGCCGTATTATGCGTATAAAAGTGATATCGACTGAATGGATTTTCAGCTTACTTACCGCTGCATCTCGAATTAAACTTTCATCGGCAGCCTGCCATGGTAGAAGGTTAATGTTAAGTTCTGTTTTCAAATAATCATGTTTTCATACATAACACCTAATCCTTCAACATGGTTTAATTATTCGAAATGAAAACTGAGGGTCAGCATATTTTGAAACATATTTTGCAGCGACATTTGATAATATTGTTGCTGCGGTAATTTTGGCAATTTATCGGATAGGATATTACCTAAACCGATGCTGTACTTAATTTCGGTTGATAAGCGGAAAAATTGCAAATAAAGGTCCCATCCCATTCCTACTTCGGCAAAAAAACCCGTTTTGTCTATCAGCAACAGTTCATCGTTAGCCGACTTTGAAATGTCCCACCTAAACGCAACACCACCCATCATGTAGGGGCGGTGGTTTATTATTCGTTTAGATTTGTATTTTAAATAAATGGGCAAATCGATAAAGGTTGACCGAACAATGAAGGCATCAGCCTGGGCCGGATCGTTAATATCATGAATGGGTACATTGAAAGCAATTCTACGGTCGCCAAAACTCAAACCGGGTACAAAACGTAAATCGAGGTTCTTTGTTAGCCGCAGGTTTGACACAATTCCAACGGTAAAACCGGGTATAAGCTGTGGAATATCGGCCCTAATTGCCCTTCCGACCGAATCGATTTCAGGCCGAAACCGTTCTTCAACCTTATCGTATTCGAAAAGCGGATTGTCATCGAGGGTATTGTAATGCATAAACTTATAATCGAAGGTATTAATACCCAGGGTGAAACCAAAGTGAATGGTACAGTCGTCGAACGTGGTTAAATTAGGTATGGAAAACCACTGGGCACTAGACCCAAAGGTTATTGTAACAAGACCAATAATAATTATTAATCGTTTCATTAAAAACAGCTTTTAAATACAAACAAAATATGTTTTAATTTATTGCCATACCTTTTCGTTCTTATGGGCAACATACAATGTGGCAATCCCAAAGGTAAAAGTTTTATAGTAACACTGCGAATATCCACACCCCTCGAGTATACCAATCATTTTTTCACCCGATATAAAATCAGTTATCGATTCGGGGAGATATGAGTAAGCCCGACGGTGCTTTGAAACAAACCTGCCAATAAAGGGCAGAAAATAATATGAATAAAAACGGTACAATTGCTTTACGGGAAAAGCAGTAGGTTGCGAAAATTCAAGAATAAACAAGGGGGCACCATTTTTTAGTACCCGGCGAATTTCAGTCAAACCTTTTTCAAGGTTTTCAAAATTACGGATGCCAAAAGCTACCATTCCGGCATCAAACATATTATCATCATGTTTCAGGTTTTCAGCATCGCCAATTTCGAGCTTAACCTGATTTTCCAATTTTCTTACAACAAGTTTTTTCCTGCCGGCTGCAATCATCTTTTCCGAAAAATCGACTCCGGTAATTTTCATTGAACTACTTTTTGCGGCCATAATGGCAAGATCGGCTGTTCCGGTAGCAATATCGACCACCTGTTTGGGTTTGTGCCTTTTCAAAACAGCAATCAGCCTTTTTCGCCAGTATATGTCAATGCCAAACGACAAAAAATGGTTTAGAAAATCATAATTACGGGCAATGCTGTTAAACATTGCCCGGACTTCATTCTTTTTATCTTTTCCTGATTTGTATGGATCAGCCAATGCTTTATGGTTTATAATGCTTCCGACATTTTATCGATAAATCCGTACGATTCATCATCAATTCTGATTTCACCTTTTGTAACATGCCCCAGGGTAAAGAAAGGGATTTTTGATTCATACATAAAATCGATAAATTCTTCTTCTTTGTCCTGGTCAACACCAACTACAACCCTTCCCATTGATTCACCAAAAAGGAAACAATCGGTACGGACTTCGGCAGCTGTGGTAATGTCGAAACCTAAACCGTTAAGCCATCCTGCGCGCAGCAAGCTGAAAAACAGCCCCCCTTTTGCAACAGGCCCGGCACTTTCAATGAGACTGTTTTCAATCAACTGCGAGACAACTTCTAAAAGCGAGGCTTCAAATTTTAAATCGAAAGCCGGAAGCGGCGAATCGGAAATTTCGTGATAAAATTCGAGGTAATCCGATGTTCCAAGATCATCGGCTACTTTCCCGAGAAGAAAAATGTTATTTCCTTTATTTTTAAAACCGGGGTTCATTGTTTTTACTTCTGTTTTTTCCTTACAATGAACAGCCCCAACTAAACTAATTATCACCGTAGGGGCCTGTGACCCGTGTTGGCCAAAATAATCGAAGCGTATTTTTTTGTCAGATATTTTAAGGCCATAAACATTTGCAGCATTTTCGAGGCCCTGTTTTATTCCTGAAGCAATAAATTGCCCGTTTGGATCACTAAAATTTATATGGTACAACATGGCCGTAATGGCAACAGGCTTTGCTCCCTGGCACACCATTTTGCGTGCGGCACGCGAAACAAGTATTTCAGCTGCCATTTGCGGATCGTTAATAATGTGATGGTGCATGGCATGGGTTGTCATCGACATCATTTTTGTTCCGCCCTCTAATTCAAAAATTCCGGTTTCCTCAATTCCGCCCGACACTCCTTTTTTTGAATCGAGCCCAGCATCGGTAAAATCGTTGAAATAATTTAAGGGCGATAAATTTGGATTCACCATTAACTGATCAATTACAACACTGAGATCATCGGGCTCGGGTATTTGGCTTATGTCAAACTGATTGTTTTTTTGCTCCTGTTCCATAACATATTTGTTTTATTCACGACAAAAATAACGAATTAAAAAGATATAATTTAACTTCGTGGGCAAATCGTTTTATTATGGAACAAATTGCATTCATAACCGGGGCTACATCGGGCATTGGCAAGGCTACGGCACTATTGCTCGCAAAAAAAGGTTTTAAAATAATTATTAACGGGCGCAGGAAAGGGCTTTTACAAAGACTTGCCCGTGAGCTCTGCACGCTTTCAAATTCTGAACCATTGCAACTTGTTTTTGATGTGCGTGATTCTGACGCAGTCAATTCAGCCATTAATTCGTTGCCCGAAGCCTGGAAAAACATTACACTTTTAATAAACAATGCGGGACTTGCCGCTGGTTTTGAACCTTTGCACGAAGGCGATTATTCCGACTGGAACCGCATGATCGACACCAATATTAAAGGCATCGCCTATGTTACAAAAGCAGTTGTTAAACAAATGATATCAAACCAAAGAGGTCACATTATCAATGTATCGTCAATTGCCGGTAAAGAGGCTTATCCAAACGGAAATGTTTACTGTGCCTCGAAACATGCTGTTGAAGGTCTGACCCGTGCCATGCGCCTCGATTTTCTGAAATATAACATTAAAGTGGGCTCCATCGCACCGGGCATGGTAAATACCGAATTTTCCACTGTGCGTTTTCATGGCGATAAAAATCGTGCCGATGATGTTTATACAGGGATGCAACCGTTATTGGCCGAAGATGTGGCCGAAGCGATCCTCTTCATGGCCACCCGTCCTCCCCATGTCAACATCGATGATATGCTCATTATGCCAACGGCACAAGGCTCGGCACGTGATGTATTCCGAAAATGATACGTTAACCGCTTCTTTTTCGCCAATGTATTATAAAAAGCCCTGCTCTTTCAGAACGTTCAAAAATTTTTCTGAGAAGAATTCATTGTCGGCTTTTTTGTACCGTACATCGGTGAAAACCTGTGCCAGGGTTTTCTTGTTGTTTTCTTTAATAAACTGAATGTTTTCGGCCAAAGACTCCTTTTCCTTGTAAAGTTTATCAATCATTTCGGGCGTATAATCACAATAGGTATTGTTGTGAACAACAGCACCAAGAGGCAGCCTGTCGGTCAGGCCGGGGCTTTCATCGGGCCAGCCAACGGTAATTGTGGTAATGGGCACAACGCCTTTGGGCAGTTTAAGCGTTTCGATTATTTCTTTGGCATTGTAAGTGGTTGTTCCCAGGTAACAAATTCCCAACCCTTCAGATTCAGCAGCAATGGTTACATTTTGAGCTACCAGTAATGCATCGATTGCCGCTGTAATAAACGACAAAAAGTTATCGTATCCGGGTTCGGCTTTTCTTTGGTTACACCATTTATTAAAGCGGTTAAAATCGGCACAAAATGTAAGGATATTGGGAGCCTGGGTTACCATCGGCTGGTTAAAGTGTGCCGGTGCAAGGGCCTTTTTTATCTCGGAATCGGTAGTATTAATAATTGAATATACCTGCATGTTTCCGGTAGTTGATGCCCGGGTTCCTGCTTCAAGTACCCGGTTTATCAACTCTTTGGTTATTGGTTTGTTTTGGTATTTCCTGATGCTGCGGTGTTGTAATAATGTGTTCATCTTAAATTTTTTTCAGTAACATTCTTTAAAAATAAGAGATTTCCTGCGACATTGACAATAACAGCTTCTTCATTTTCAAAAAAAACTTACGCTCTTAGGGGATCTTTTGTATTCTGTATTTTATCATATTCTATGCTTACATTTAATGTTCGTTGGCATTTTATACTCTCCCCCCGGGGTGAGTTGGACGGGTCAGGCTTTATTAGTTCTACCAGCAAATTCCAGTTCTCCGCCAACTGGCGGATCCTGGAAACTTTGGCCATTCTCTTTTTCATTACTGCCTCCGCTTTCTTAATCCCGATGTTCATCGGGATTAGTTCGACCAGCAAATTCCAGTTCTCCGCCAACTGGCGGATCCTGGAATTTGGGTCTCACTAATAAAAAAGGGAGACCAAACGGCCTCCCTTTTTTAATCAATCAATTCGGTATTACCTCTTAATAATCCTTTCAGTTTTGGCGATACCATCTACAGTGTGCAATGAGATGAAGTAAACGCCTTTACGCAATTCACTAGTCGGGATTGTATTGTTAGGATTAATTACTTCCTTGACAAGTTGTCCGGCAATATTGGTAATTACCGCTTTAGTAACTACTACATTACTTGAAACTTCAATTTGAATGTATTCATCGAATGGATTCGGGTATACAGCAACGTTGCTTCCGAATTCATCAATACTGTTGATTCTTGACCAGTTCAGTATATCGAACTCATCACGAGGTTCAACTTTGTATTCTGAATTTCCTCCGTAAACAACACCGGTTACCATATAATTGTAATCCAGTTCTGCATCGTAGTCACCATCTTCATAAATGTACAGACTGATTATGTGGTCAACACCAGCTTCGCTAGTAATTGTCCAGTCATCAGATTGTCCGATGGTTGCACCTACGGTAGAACGTCCAAGTACCTCTACGAGCAGACCTTCGTGTGCTTCAGTAACTTCCTCAACAAACTTAGCTTCAACGACAACCATTGGTGCTACATAGTCGAGCGAAGTAACGTCGGTAAGTTCGGTTATGTCATTGTATTCAGCCACAGTTGCCTGAACCTTGACAGCAGAACCTCTGGTTACACTTTCATTATTAGTCCTGTCGTATACATAGATACCGCTCCATTCTTCGTTAGCATCTTGTATGTAGTATCCGTTTCCGTCAATAGCAGTAACCACACCAGATGTAATAACCACTTCATCAACCATTGGCGATGCATCGGTCATTCCTTGTATTTCTGATATCGTTACAATGGGTATTTCAGGAAGATCAACAACATATACGGTGTTTTCAGCTTCACCAATATTACCAGCTCCATCAATAGCGTAAGCTTTGTATGTTCCTTCAGCAAGGCCTTCGGCACTTACCTCAACGGGAACATCGGCAGCTAATGCATTGCCCGAAACTGCCTTACCTTCGGTAATGGCTGCTTCAAGGCCGGCTGCTGTTGGTGCAACATCATCCATGGCGAGGTATACAGTACCTACTTCGCTGCTGGTGATTGAAGCTACACCGGTTTCGTTGTTAATCGTATCAGCATCGGCTGTAAGTGTTACCACAGGAGCTGTTTCGTCACCTGTAGTGAATATCCACTTGTTAGCATCGGTGATACCGGCAAACTCGTTACCAGCTTCATCGGTAATTGCTCCAGGAGCAATGATGATACTGTAAGTAGTATTCTCTTTCAGGCCTTCAACTTCAATGGTCAATGTATTACCATCAATCATCGAGTCGGCAACCATATAGTTGAAGAAGTTTTCACCTTCAACCTGTTCTTCGGCCTGGTCGCCTACGGTTACGAAGCGATCTTCGCGTGTTCCTGGAGCGATCCTTTCATCACAGAAGCTGATCGATATGGTTGTGTTAACCGGCACGTTACGTTCTGCCCTTTGCGGGGTAATGATATCGTAGCAGTCAACAAATACCGGATCGACAACAGCAAGTGTCCATTCTTCAGGATCGGTAATTCCGGGACATTCTACTCCAACAGGTGCTGCATCGGCATCAACAAATGCGCCTGCATCAATCAGTATGTAGTAGAGTCCGTAACGAACTTCTGTAGGTGTATATACATACAGGCTGTCTCCATTCGATGTGGCTGTAAAGTCGCCAACAGCGATGGTTTCAACTACTGTATCGGTTGCAGCATCGTAAATTACGAGGTTACCTGTAGCAGGTGCTACCGCGTCGTCGAACTGAACGTTGAGTTCAAGTCCCACATAATCTTCAGCTGTAGTTGGTGAACCACTTGCCAATGGAGGCAGTATGTCAGCAACTTCAAACGAATCAACCGTTTCGGCAACCGGATTAGGTGTACAACCCATGTTTACATCAACGAACGCACCTTCGGCGATGGTAACATTGTACCATGTTTCGCTGGCCAGTTCATCAACTTCAACAGTCCAGATTAAGCCATCGGCTGAAACAAAGTCAGCTGCATCGATGCTGTCGCTACCAACAATTACTACTTCACCAGCAACCGGTTCAACAACTTCGCTGAACTCAAGAGCCATTTCCACTGTATCGGCTTCAACCAATGCAGGAGTAAGGGCTACTAAGAAAGGAGCGGTGTTTTCACCTGTTGTAAAGCTCCAGGTAAATGCTTCGTTCGGTAGCGGTGAATGAGGATCACCATCGAACAATATGCTGTCAGGTACATTAACAGTCAATACAGTTGTGTCGGGCAGGTTTGTTACGGTAAATGTAACGGAATCACCTGCTGCACTAATTACTGCATCGGCTATCGACAGTTCTGCAATAACCACATCGTTAGAATCGGTAATTGTAATTGAACCTTCACCGGCGGTAACACCGTGCGATTCGTTTTCAAATACCATTACAAGGTCGATGTTAGCCAATACGCATTCTTCATCTTCTGCGGGTGATTTTGTGCTTGGTGCAGGAGGTGTGTTGTCACCTGTCTGGAATTCCCAAACACCTACACCGCCGAAGTCTTCGGGCATTGGTGTCGATACGGTAGAAGTATCGCCAAGGGCACCGGCTTGAAGAACTACATTGTAGTTGGTTTCGTCAACCAATACGCCTTCGGCAAGTTCTACTGTCAGAACTGCGCCTTCGCACATTTCAGGCATGATTTGCACTTCGGCAACCGGATCGGTTACGCCTTCGGCAAATACCTGCAACATTCCATCAGGATCAGCAAGTGCTTCAACACCTTCTTCGAATTCAACCTGTAACAGGCTTGCAACTTCAAGTGTAAGGTTTTGAGCATCGGTGCTGTCATCAGCAATGTTCGGGGTGAGTATATCGGTTGCGCCAAGGAATTCATCATCGGCATCGGTCTGGAACCTCCATTCGAAGGCATCTCCAATACCTGCAAAGAATGCTGTTGAACCTTCATTTGCATTTTTGATAGCTCCCTGATCAACAATTACATAATAGAATTCATCGTTTCCACTTGGGTCTTCACCAATGTCGTCACGCAGTTTAACATCGTAAACAGTCACTGTGTTTCCACTGAATACAACATTGTCTGCATTAACATCGATTGAATCCCACCGTTCTTGTTCATAGGTTCCAACTCCACCAACTACTTCATAGATGTATTCATAAATCTTGATGTAGCCATCGTTTGCTGCAACAGGCACGGGAACTCCCGGGTTAACGGCTGCGTCTTCCGGGTTGCCGTTATCGGTAAATACCATTACCAGTGAATCGGCTGTTGCCCAACCGGCAGTATTGGCTGCAAAGTTCCATGGATCATCCGGTGGCGTTGTCGAACCCATGTGGTGTTCGTAAGGTGGCCATTTTTCGGCCAGCATCGGTTCAATATCATTCGTCACGGTGAATGTCCATGTAATGGTATCGCCAACACCTTCCTGCCATCCATGACCCGACATGTCTTTGATGCCGCAATGAGTGTCGGTGTTGTAAGGAGTAGCGCGAATTACATAGTCTCCTGCATTTTCAAACAGGTTTTCCGGATCGAATGTAATCATATCCGTTGTGAGCCCGTGGTAAGGATCGGAACCGGTTATTTCTTTGTAATCTTCGTAAGCAATAAATTCTACAAAGTTGCCAAAGTCATCACCGTAGTCGAATCCGTCAAGGCCGTCGTTATAGTAGATAAACAATCCACCTGTGGCACAATCATCAACCTCGATGTTTTCATCAAACTTGATGGTCAAGTCGCTGCCACGTGGTACACTTTCGAGTTTTTCCAGCAAGTTGCCGTCTTCATCGCGAACATCGTTCGGGATAAATTCAATGGCAATTGGTGGTGTGGCATCGTTAACCATGAATACCCATTCGTAATATCCGTTAACATCAAGGTTAATGGCAGCCGATGGAATGTCATGACAATCGTTGATGTCGGTAACAAAACCTTCGGGTACAATTACATAATAGGTACGGAAATCCATTAAGGCTTCCCCTTCCGGGAACGGGATGTACAGTACGTCATTATTAGTCAAAATAGTATCGGGATCGGCTGTTTGATTTATAGCTTCAACCCTTACACATTCTTCTATTGGAACAACGATGTTTTGCTGACCGTGCATCCAGCGTACTTCAATTTCGCCGGCACCTTTCTTAATTGGTTGGTCATACTCTATCCATAATCCGGTAACAGATGCATCAACATCGTCGCCGTTTTGTGGATATGTATCGTATACTGTAGGTCCGTTGTTATCTTCTACCTGGAAGATACATGTGTCGCCAAGGAATACATTACCATCGGGTATACGATCCTGGTCTTTCACTGTACCACCTTTGAAAATAACCCTGTAGAAGTTTTCAGAATACAGGTCTTCGTCCCATATTACATCGATTGTTGTTTTACCATCAACAACACTAATTTCAATGTCGTCAACATCAACATCGTCTTCCCAACTCCATACCAATACATCATCGGTATCGTAATAAGCACCTACTAAACGTTGGATGGTCAGGAACTCATTTCCACTGTTAGGCGGCAAGAGCAATTCCCTTCTCAATGGAAGGTTGGCTTCTGTCCACCAGTTTACATCACCACTGTACCAGTCATCTAACCAGTCTTCTGAGTCATAATCAATACCTACATAAGGTGTTTGTACAACTACCGTGTTGAATTGCAGTGTTAACGGTCCTTCAGCATTTACGCAAATACCACCGCAAACCGATGTTTCACCATCCAGCACATCAAGTGTTGGCGGTACATCGTCGCGGGTTACAATGGTCAGGAAGTCATCTTCAGCTTCCAATGGACGGTATGAAGTTTCATCGGTGCAATCTTCACGCTCGAAGAGCAAGTTTGCTGCCAAGTCTACATGGTATTCAGAGTTACTGTCGAAACCGTAATCAACACTGGTATTCAATGGTGACCAGTGGTCTTCTGAATTATAAACCCATACTTCAATCCATTGACTTCCCGGGTCAACATCCACGATTTCATAATCGCGTACGCCTGCCCATTTGCCACCAATATATTTTGGTCCGTCCAACACGGTTTCGTCCGTTGAATCGATTAAATTCCAAGAAATTGTTAACATATCATACAAATCATCGAGATGCATGTTCTGTTTCAACGAGTCACTTGTTGTAGTATGGGCTTTTGCAAGTTCATTGAAAGTTTGATGCAACGTCGCATAATCATCGGTTTTTTCCGTATTCTTCACATACATTACCTCATCGAACTCAATTTTGAAGAAAGATGATGTAGCAATGTGCTGCGGATAATCGTCGTCTTCCACATCGTAATGTTTGCTCCATTCCAGTTTATGTCCGGCAGGTAAGTTCAAATATACTTCTGCCACATATTCTGAGTCGGCAAGTGCAACATCGAGATATGACAAGTTTTCAATAACCGTTGATGTTGGAACAGGTTCCATGTAGTCGATGATGGTAAAGCTCCATGAGTAACCTGAATCGGGATACGACGGGCTGCAATTCCACCAGGTATTATCAAATTCATCTTTGAATACACCGGCAGGAAGCCTTACATCATATATTTCATTACTCCTGAACTGCAGATACGTAGGCAATGTTACGGCCCAGTTTCCGTCATCGTTTCTTCCCATGGTTACATCGGGTCCTAACAATGCTAACCTTTCGTGAGGCACACTGTGGTCGCTCCTTCTGTAAATGTAGATAAACAATGAATCAGGATTGGCATCCATATCGACTTCGAGGTCGTTGGTTTCTTCGAATACTACTGTAATGTCGGCATTCGGATCAACGCATACAGCGCCGTCTTCAGGTTCGACACTTACAAGACAAGGTGCTGTTTCGTCAGCAGTTTTGAACCAGAGTGATTTTCCAACTACTTCAGGATAATAATTCACACCGGCGTCACAACCATCATCGTCGCTAATGGCATAACGGTCGATTTCTAAGTAGTACCTTCTTTCCGAGTCGAGGTCTTTACGATCACCTGCTGTACCGTATTCAACAAGCTGTTGTGCGATACCGGATACCGTAGTTGAATCGAGCGGATAGAGTACAATCATTGTTGTATCAACCCCGTATGGGTTTTCTGTAGCACCGCCTGCGATTACTTCGTAAGCGAGTGGTACGCCAATGTTATTTTCAAAGTCGCGCAGGTTAATATGCCATCCTTGCATATCATTATCGTTTACTTCAACGGTTTCGTTGAATACCAACACGATTGAATCGGCAAGCGGGAACAATGTATCAACGCCAAATTCAGGATACGTTGCGATCAGCAATGGCTTATCGTCATCACAAAGCGTACATGTTCCTGTCGGATTTGGTGCTACTGACCAGTTAGGAGCAGGAATAAAGTCCTGAATGCGTTCGATCTCTTCACCCGGGAAGTTATCACCACTTACAATGGTATTATTAGCCCATGGCCATTCTGCCAGAATTTCGGCTTCGGTATCAAAGGCATCTATTTCATCATCGCAAGCCCAAACTTCAACATCGAATGTATAAGCATCTTCAACTCCGTTTAAGCCTTCAACTTTCTGGGTTACACTTGCCGGATAGGCTGCTTCATCAGTCATATCTATCGATCCTGTAACTTCCTGGTTGGTTACCGAATTGGAAACTTTCCAGAAAATGGTACCAGGCTCATTAATGCGTGCTTGAAATTCAATGGTATTTGGTGATTCATCACCAGCACATGCATCAGTTAATTCAACAACAGGCTTTGTGATATCTTCGGTTGTAAATACAACGGTATCGTTAACGGTAACGTTGCCATTAATGTCAATCAACTCATTGATACCTACAATACCATCAACTGTCAGGCGGTATTGTGTTTCATCCTGTAATGTTGGGTTAGCTGTACCCGGGTCACCATCAAAGTCGTGTCCAAGGTTATCATAAACCGTGATGCGCAGGTGTTGTTTATCGGTACCAACAAATTCAAGGGTGTATTCACTTGGTAACAATCCAAGCCAAATAGAACCGTTGAAATATTCAACATTAAAGAATTGTTTCGCGTTGGCAACTCCACCCGGTGAACCTGATGTTACAAGCGGATAAACTGTACCGCCACTGTTAACCCATGGTTCATCGTCGAGGTATGCATACAGGTGCGCGTTAACCGGCACGTGTACTTCCCCGTCTTCTGGCCAGAACTGAACAGCTATCGGTTCTTCATCCCTGTAACAGAATTCCCATTCGCAGTATGCTGCATCAGCAATTGGATCACGGTCATATGTTACAACCTGTACGGTGTGATCGCCGTTTGCATCGCGGAATGCGGCCGAGTCGACGTTCACCTGGTAACACTGATCCCATTCAAACTCGGTGAATGAAGGTATTGCAGATGAAAGCACTTCTTCGGTTGTTACATAATATTCCAAACCACCGTTACGTGCATGCATTTGGGTTGCATCAAACTGGATTACAGCCGAAGTGGGGCTACCCAGTTCATGTATTTGTATCCGTGCACCATCTACAGGTGTAACCGGTTCTGAGAATTTAATTGAAATCTCGGGTAGCGGTGTATCAATGTTACCCGTAGGTGCATATTCATCACAAAGTACTGTCGGCGGAGGATTCGGTCCTACGCAGAATGTGTACACGGTATCTTCGGTCATTGCCACATTTTTGAGGCCTACTTCATTTTCTACAAACCCTTCGGGCATGTGGAAGAAGTAGCTTTCACCATACAACAGCAGGTCACAGAATTCGGTAACCCCGTTATAAAGTTCACCCACATCGAATGTAATGGTATCGCCATAAGGAACACCATCAATTTCAAAGTCGGCATCCACTACAAAATCGGCAACATTTACTGAAGTAACCCAGATATTTCCGGAGCCATATTCCCTGCGGAGTTCAAGTGCCCCGGTTCCGAGTGTTACCGGTTCGTCCCAAGCGATAATGATATCTGTAGCATCTTTATCGGTGAGGCACGGACCTGTTTGGTCGTTATCGGGTATGAAATCTTCAACAACCGGTGCCGTTCCGTCAATAGTATGGAAGAATACGGCTGTATCAACACCTGCTTCAACGGTAGGATCGGGGTAATCACAATCCCAAACAGAGCTGGTGCTGGTCATTGAAGGAGCGGTTATCCTTACAAAGTAATCTTCGTTGTCAATCCATCCTGTTGTTGTGGTCAGGTCGAACTTATAACGGATAATATCACTTGCCGGACTGATGTCCCTTCCTGTATCAGAATTAATTGTAGCAATGAGGGTTGGCCCTGTTGCTGCCCACAATTGCAGGAGAGCTCCGGGTATGGTATCCATGGCACCGCCAAACTCGAAATCGAGTGTAAGGAGGTTCAACCTTGTAATGTCACCGATATCGCGCAGATAATCGGTACCGGCATCTCCGGGTGCATTTGGAACAACAATCCCGTTAACGGTAATGCTTTCGAGGCATTGTGTAGGTGTAGGCTCACAATAAATATCGAATACATCGCATTCGGGAGCCACACCGTTAAGGGCATCATCTTCAAATATGTCGCCTTCGTAAAGCGGGTTCAGTTCGCCTGCACCGCCAAGGAAGCATACTTCAAGCCCTTCTTCGCAATTAACCCAGTTGGGATCTTCATCACCAGCCTCGGGATAATTGTACGGATCGATGTAAACCGAAGCCTCATAGGTAGAAACATCGAGTGAGAAGTATTTCATATCGAACGGGATCAGTTCGCCAGCGGGATCCTTCAATGTAAAGTAAGGACGCAACGCATTGGCATCGATAATGGTATCGGTATATGAAAGGTCCTGAAACCCATCAAATCCGAGCTTTACCCATTCGTCAATTTTAACAAGAATATAATTTTCAGGTTGGATTATTGCTCCTTCAAGCAATTGTATCCATGCATCAGGAGTATTCAGCACATCATCTTCGTAGAATGAAATTTCAGGCGGCCTGTTGTCTTTTGCCTGGAATGTCATGTAATAGTTGTAAGGCGAACAGGTGCTGTATGCAGAAGGTTCGCTGTCTGACCAACTAAGTTGCAGCCTTTCTCTGGTTTGCAGTCCGTCTTCAATTTCAATCCGGTACCATTGTTCCGAAGCCCATGTATAGCCATCGGGTTCGATGGTTATCACAGCCTGACCGTCGACATTTTCAAAATAGAAATTGAATAAATCAAGGTCAGCATCCGGGTCGGCCGGGTCGAACGAATAAATGATTGCTCCGCCTAAATACTCGGGATCGGCTGAATAAGAATCCCCCCTGCGTATGCGGATGTATTTACCAATAAAGGTGTCTGATCCGGGTGTGTTTGTAATTTCGGTCCTGGTGCCTGCCGGTGATTCATCTTCAACGGGTGCAAACAGTTCCTGATCCCATGCCAGTGTAATAGTAGCACCATTGTCTACCATCGTTTCATTGTCGGCAGGGCTCCACAACCACAATCCTTCTTCTTCAGGATCTTCGCAAACAGCAACCGGTCCTGTATAAGCTTCTACACAGAACATGCCCACCTGTGGTGTAAGCAATTCGGTACCGTTAGGCCCGAAATTGGGATCATCCGGGCTGTCCTGAATGGTATTCGGATTAAGGGTAACAATAATGGTGGTGTCGTTAAACGTTCCACTTGGGAAAGCTACCCTTGGTACCAAGGTAAAGGTAAACGTTGCCGGGTCGTATGAACACTGTGAAGCATCCAACGCGAGTTCAACAGGAACAGCTGTCGGATTACTTGGTCCGTCTTCATCGTACATCACAGTAAAAATGCTGGTAACTTCAGCCCCTGTGTTAATGGCATTGCCGTAACCGGCAGCCATTTCAACGGCTTCGTTCATTTCAACATAAATGGGGCCCATTTTCTTGATGCCGCCAATTCCATCGCCGTCAGCATCTGAACAACCACAGGCTACATCAAGTTCTTCATCGGGTTCATCATCGGCAAGTTCGCCGCTCCATTCAACCACTTCGGGTGGAAGTATGTCGAGGGTCGACTCTTCGATTTTAAGAACACCGGTTGCATTGTAAGTTGATGATGGAGCACCAACAATACTGTTGCTACCGCCACAAGCATCGTCCATGGCAAGGTAGTATACATTATAGTATGTACCGTGTGTGGAATCGAGTTCGGTAATCCTTTCGTGCCATGTACGTGTTGGGTCAAGTACATCAATATCACCTGCCTTTTCAAAAGTTATAACTTTATCATCAGTAGTTGAAGTTGTACCACGTGTGGCATTATATGTATCACCAGGATCATGAATGGCATTCCACAATTCCTGTGCAGTTGGCTGCCAGTAATCAACATTATCGTCTTTGGTTACATCGTCGCGTTTTACTACAATATAATATATAGTACCCACTTCGTTTAAACGGCCAAGAATGTCGAAAGTAGTACCATCGGCACTAGCCGTTACAGTTGAAGAAACAGGTGCGGAGTAATCTTCCGAGGTTAATGTTTCGGAATAAGCAGCAATGGCTTCACCATCGCCATCGTACATACCGGCAAGCACATCAACGGTGTAATCGGTATTCGAGGCAAGCCTGTCGTCTGATTCAGGAGTAGGATCGATAATGATCCGTACATCATTGCCATAATTAGAAACGCTTACGACATTAAAGTCGTCGCCCCCGTCGAGTTTAATAAATTGCTTTATATTCGAAGCATTAACGGCAACTTTAGCGCCACCAGAACCGAGCATGTAAAGTTCGGTCTGAACACTGCCATCGTCGATAACGATTTCGATATTTTCTGTAGCCGTCGGGCATGTTTCACCGTCGAGCCAGTCAATGTGGTCAACTTCAGCAGCCACATCGTCTTTAGTACTCCAGTTCCATTCGTAGTTTGTATTTACGCCATCCCAGAGGTGTTCTTCAGTTTGAACGCCATCTTCATAATGTTCGTCACAAATGATACCCGGGTGCACACGCAGGTAATATTCTGCATTTGGTTCGAGCGGGTAATTGTCGGTGAACCAGAAACGCAAGGTATCGCCGCCATAAACGGGTCCGGGAATAATTGTTACCCCGCCCAGGTTATGGGCAACCACGTTTCCGCCATATTCACTGTTAAAACCGTCGGTAGAAGTATACAGGGCAAAATAGCCGTCTAACAGCCAGTCTTCACCTAATGCACTTCCCTGTGAAAAATCGTCGGTCCAGAAAACGTGGCGGTCGAATATTACTTCAAAATATTCATTGGCTGCAGACGCAGGACCTCCCTGGTTTGTAGAAACATCCACTTCGTCATCTTCCGGGTTGAATTTTTCAACGGTTATTAGACCTTCGTGCAACGTGGTAAAGTCCCAATCGGGGACATTGTTCACACAAGGTAACAGGTTAACGGAATTATTATCTTCCAAACCGTCGAAAAATACTCCGCTACCATCTTTCACAGCATCTTCCGATACCGTAATGAAGTATGGAGTATACCCTTCCAACTCGTATTCGTTAAGAAGTTTAATGATAATCTTGTCTGCACTAAATGTGACCGACATGTTTTCGTCTGGTAACTGATAAAACGTCATCTCGTCACCGGGGTTGACCGGTATTTGAACAGTCAGTTTTTCAGTTCCAAGTTGATTGCTCAAGGCAATAACCCCAAGTCCGTTCGGGTAAACGTTTCGATCGAAATCGATAACGAAGTCCCCGGTTCGCGAGGCACTGCATGAACCATCCGTTGGTGACAACGTACGGCCAAACGGAGCGCCTTGTGCAACGACTTGCAAGCTCAACATGCCTAACAGCATGAAAACCTTAAAGAGCCGTGTAAATGATTTTCTCATAGCACTTGTTTTTTAATTGAACTTAATTGATTGATTGATTTTAATTTTATTTAATTTTTTCATCTTTACTCCTATATGCACCACTTGGCGCAGCACACAATAAGTTACAAACGTATAAAATTTATTGACAATGTACAAAATATTGTACAATAAATTCATCGCAATCTTTTCACGATGAATTCTTCAATTTTGCGTACATACTACTATTTTTTTCAAATAAAATCTGATAACTGGTTTTTTTAAAAAAAATCGATTATTTCATCGAATAAAAATATAAAAAAATATTATTCGGCAACCCAATTATAATTATTTTTCGGAAACTCCGTTAAAATTAATGTCCAAATTGCGTTGCAAATGTGTAAAATTCAACAAAGGCGCAATATACAGAATTTTTTAAGGTAATAATTAATTAATATCTTTTTACTCAAATTTTCCGGTTTATTATGAAAAATTTCAAACACGTGTTAACCCAATTACCTCAACTCTTCCTGATATGTATCGTTGTTTACATTTTTTCAGGTTGCAAAACCTGCGATTGCCCTTCGTACACAAAATCGGAAAACACAAAAAACATGCTGTATAACATGTTTTTGTCAAACGGTGCATTATTCGCTAATTTGGAGGCAGACGAATTGCTTTCCCCTCCAAGGTCCGTGTAAGCCTTTTTCTGTTTTCGCAAACATTAGCCAGGAAGAATTTTCATACAATAATACATATTGTAGCAAACCGCCCGATTCAATTTGTTTGTTACGAAATAATTATTGTTTTCAAAAAAACAGAACAGATACTTGATGTTTTTGATCAGAAGTGTTTATTTTGTGTCGCTTTTAACCGGGCAAACACTTTATAATAAATAAATTGCTAATAATTAAAACGATAAATTATGTCGAAAATTAAAATTGGTATCAATGGTTTCGGGCGCATCGGACGTTTTGTTTTCCGTATTGCCGTAGCCAATGAAAACATTGAAGTTGTTGGTATTAACGACCTGATCGATGTTGATTACATGGCTTATATGCTGAAATACGACTCAACCCACGGCCGTTTCAAAGGCGATGTTGAAGTTAAAGACGGTAAACTTGTTGTTAACGGCAAGGCAATCCGTGTTACTTCTGAAAAAAATCCTGCCGATTTGAAGTGGAACGAAGTAGGTGCCGAATACGTTGTTGAATCAACCGGCCTGTTCTTAACAAAAGAAAAAGCCCAGGGACACATTGAAGCCGGCGCCAAAAAAGTAGTCATGTCGGCTCCGTCGAAAGACGATACCCCAATGTTTGTTATGGGTGTGAACAACGATAAATATACCAAAGACATGGTTTTCGTTTCGAACGCTTCATGTACAACCAACTGCCTGGCTCCCGTAGCCAAAGTATTACACGATAATTTTGGTATTATTGAAGGTTTAATGACCACCGTTCATGCCACAACTGCCACCCAAAAAACTGTTGACGGCCCGTCGATGAAAGACTGGAGGGGCGGCCGCGCTGCCGGACAAAATGTTATTCCTTCTTCTACAGGTGCTGCCAAAGCCGTTGGTAAAGTTATCCCCGATTTGAACGGGAAACTTACCGGTATGGCTTTCCGTATTCCCACCCCCGATGTTTCGGTGGTTGATTTAACTGTACGCCTCGAGAAAGCTGCACCTTACGCCGAAATTTGCAAAGCGATGAAAGCTGCTTCCGAAGGCGAAATGAAGGGTATACTGGGTTATACTGAAGATGCTGTTGTTTCGAACGACTTTGTTGGCGATTACCGCACTTCGATATTCGATGCTGGTGCAGGAATCGGACTGAACGATAATTTTGTAAAAGTAGTATCGTGGTACGACAACGAAATGGGCTATTCAGCCAAAGTTGTTGAATTTATCGAATACATGTCGAAAGTAGACAATGCATAAACATTGTTTTTGATGATATTTTAAGAGGGGCTGTCTCAAAAGGCAGCCTCTTTTTCTTTGCTTTTAATTTATACGCTCATAATTTTTGCAATCGCCTTTTGAAACAGACTCTTCTTGAATCAAATTAAAAAGTTGGGGGAATTAAACTAAATTGATATGATTAGAATTTTAACAATCTGAAGTAAATACATTTTAATTGATCCCTGAAATTTGTTGCCTCCCCCATGAAGTTAATTTGATCCCTCTTCTTATGCTTTAATTAGAATTTAACCCGAATTTTGAATTGATCAAGAATGTTTTGGGACAGATCGAAACAGATTTTATTAGTAGAAATTCCCACAGTAATTCTTATGCGGGTTCATACTAACGACCAACCTTACTCCTTGATATTATGCGATTTACGTTTTTGATAGTACTGATTATCAATATCTTAGCTTGCCGTAATAAATCGAAAATATCAAAAAAATCGAATTCTAACCTCTAAAGTTCTAAACCTGAAATGTTAAATTTTCACTTATAAATGACTTATATTCCAACCGGTTAAAATGTGATTAAAAGAAAAGGGGCGAAATGTTAATGGCAAAAATTTGGAAGGAACATTTCATTTTATAAATTTGATACCGCTCTAAAATAATTTGAACAAGTTTTGTAAAACTTTTCGGGTTCTTTGAAATGAGGAGTATTAGTATTTTTTACCAATAATGCTCGAACATTTTCAGTAATTAAAATAGTGTTAAACTAATCGCAATCCTATGGAACAATTACTCAGAAATCCAATGCCCAGCATTGTAGCCGATCAGGAAACAGAACTTCAGGAAATTGGTATTATGCAAGCTTCACAAAGTTCAACTCCCGATCTGGAGAGTGAGATTGAAAATGGAAATTTACAAGATTATCTTGACATTTACGGTGAATTGGAAGATAATGTATAAAAGGGACGGGAGTCCCTTTTTTTTATTTGTGAAACCCAATTTTAACAAGTAAAAAGGGATCAATTCAACTTTATGGTGGGACGCATTATTTCTATATAGAGGTTTGAGGTTGAGGTTGAGGTTAAGGTTGAGATTGAGACGTAAAGATGGATTTATGGGAAATTGATAAAATAAATTGTTGTTATATCAGTTGTATCCGTCAACTTTTGAAATTTGATAAAAGGCAGGAGATTGAATCCATAAAAAGCTTCTTATTGCGTTGTTCATTTATTACAATTCACTTATTTTGCTACAAACTTGAGTAAATGACCAAAAACCTTATACTTATTTTAGGGCCCACGGCTATCGGGAAAACCAGAGTAAGCATACAAATTGCCAAACATTTCAACACCGAAATTATATCGGCCGATTCCCGTCAAATTTACAGGGAGCTAAGCATCGGTACCGCTTTACCCAACGCTCAGCAACTTCATACTGTTAAACACCATTTAATCCACAACCATTCCATACACGAGTATTACAACGCCGCACATTATGAAAAAGAGGCACTCGAAAAAATTGAACACCTTTTTCAAAAAAACGATACTGTTATCATGACAGGCGGCTCAATGTTGTACATTGATGTTGTTTGTAACGGCATAGACGACCTGCCCGATGTTGACCCGGAAATAAGGGAAAACCTGACAAAACGGTTTCAAAACGAGGGACTCGAAAACCTGCGGCTCGAATTGAAAAAAATTGACCCGGCATATTACAAAACGGCCGATTTGAAAAACCCGAAACGGATACTTCACGCCCTCGAAATTTTTTACACAACAGGTAAAACCTATTCTTCAATGCTAACCCGGAAAAAGGTCAATCGTGATTTTAACATCGTAAAAATTGGGTTAAATACAAACCGGCAATTTTTACACGAAAGGATCAATAAAAGGGTTGACGAAATGATCGAAAACGGTTTAATTAAAGAAGCCCGCTCGGTTTTTCCTTACTGCCATTTAAATTCCTTAAACACGGTTGGGTATAAAGAATTATTTTTGCATTTTGAAAATAAACTTACATTAAACGAAGCTATCGAACGAATTAAACGCAATACCCGAAGATATGCCCGAAGACAAATTACCTGGTTCAGAAAAGACAAAGAAATAACATGGTTTGAACCCGAAGAGGTAAAAGAGATCATTAACAACATTGAGACTAAACTTACCGGGGTATCGAAATAAAGTATTAACCCCAAACTTCAATTCCGGGAATATCAAATGTGAATTTTTTAGCAACACGACCAAAATTATACTAATTTCACAACCATTTATTTCAACAAACCGAAAGCAGATGAAGGTATTGATTTTGGGACCGGCAAACCCTTACCGGGGTGGCATTGCCGCGCTTAACGAGAGACTGGCCATTCAATTGAAACAAGAAGGACACGAAGTTGAAATCATCAACTTTACACTACAGTACCCGAAATTTCTTTTCCCGGGCAAAAGCCAGTTTACAAGTGATAAACCCCCGGCGGGGTTAAAAATTACCCGGATGATCAATTCCATAAATCCGCTTAACTGGATAAGAACCGGGCATAAACTGCTCAAAAAAAAGGCCGACATGGTGGTTGTAAGGTTCTGGCTCCCGTTAATGGGACCTTCAACCGGTACTGTTTGTAAAATTTTGAGAAAAAACAAACAAACCAAAATAATCGCAATTGTCGATAACCTTATCCCCCACGAGAAACGAATGGGTGACAAATTATTAACCCGCTACTTCATAAACCAAACCGATGCACTTGTTGCCTTATCGGAATGTGTATATAACGACCTGGACCTTTTTAGAAAAAAACAACCTAAAAAACTGACCCCCCACCCCGTTTACGACCATTATGGTGAAATCATTTCACGTGAAGATGCATTGAAAAAACTGGGACTTGACGACAAAACCGGGTACATACTGTTTTTTGGCTTTATCCGCGATTATAAAGGACTTGATATCCTGATAGAAGCAATGGCATCTGAATTATTAAAAAACATTAATGTAAAATTAATTGTAGCCGGTGAATTTTATGCCAACAAAGAAAAATACACTTCACTTATTGAAGAAAAGGGATTACAAAACAGGATCATACTTCACACAAATTATATATCGGAAAAGGAAGTGGGTTACTATTTTTGTGCATCAAACATAATTGCACAACCTTATAAAACAGCAACTCAAAGTGGTGTTACCCAAATTGGTTATCACTTTAACAAGCCAATGCTGGTTAGCAATGTTGGCGGTTTACCCGAGATTATTGAACACCAGAAATGCGGCTATGTTGTTGAGCCAAAGCCTGATGCTATTGCAGAAGCATTACACGACTATTTTACACATAATCGGGAAGCCTACATGGTTAGTGAAGTAAAAAAAGCCAAAGAAAAATTTTCGTGGAATAATTTAACAAATGTGCTATTTGAATTGCATAAAATTTGTTCTTAATTCAAATTGGATTATTATTGTTTTATTGAAATTTAGATAAAAAATGGCGCTACAATCGGAACTTGAAAAACGGCAAATTCAGGAAGCGTATGATAACCTGCTTAAATCGAGCAGGCATGCGTTAACCGATGAAAACCGGCAAACCATCGACAGGGCTTTCGATTTTTCGAACAAGGCCCACGAAGGTGTCAGGCGAAAATCGGGCGAACCGTATATCATGCACCCGCTTGCTGTGGCAACCATTGTAACCAAAGAGATCGGGCTGGGCACCAAATCAATTGTTTCTTCAATACTGCACGATGTTGTTGAAGACACCGACTACACTCTCGACGATATCAAAAACTTGTTTGGTGAAAAAATTGCCAGTATTGTTGATGGCCTCACAAAACTCGAAGGCGAATTCGATTTTAAACAGGCTGTGAATTTCCGGAAAATGTTGCTGACCCTTTCTGACGATGTACGGGTCATTCTCATAAAAATTGCCGACAGGCTGCACAACATGCGCACCCTCGATTCTATGCACCCAAACAAACAGTTAAAAATATCGGGCGAAACCCTTTACATTTATGCCCCTCTTGCCCACCGGCTGGGCTTGTACGCAATAAAAACAGAACTGGAAGACCTCAGCCTTAAATACAAATACCCCGACGAATACAACAACATTGCCCTCCAACTGCGCAACAAAGAAGAACACCGGCAATATTTGGTCGACCGCTTCATAAAACCCATTGAAGAAAAACTGAACAAAGAAAAACTGACTTACTCCATTAAAGGCCGTCAAAAATCGGTTTACTCCATCTGGAAAAAAATGCAGATAAAAAAGGTCTCGTTCGACGAAGTATACGATTTGCTCGCCATACGTATAATATTCACAAACACCGAAGACATGGACGAACGCCGGAAATGCTGGGAGATTTTTTCGGTAGTTACATCAATATACAATTATAAACAAGACCGTATACGCGATTGGATTACCATACCAAAAGCCAATGGCTACGAGGCACTCCATGTTACCGTTATGGGGCCCGAGGGGAAATGGGTGGAAGTTCAGATACGCAGCGAACGGATGAACGAAATTGCCGAACGGGGATTTGCTGCACACTGGAAATACAAAGGCGACTCGTCGCCCGACAGCGAACTCGACAAATGGATTGAACGAATCAGGGAAACCCTGCAAAACCCGGAATCGGACGTGCTTGAATTTCTCGATGATTTTAAACTCAACCTCTTCAGCTCCGAAATTGTTGTTTTTACCCCCAAAGGTGAAATGAAAACATTGCCCAAAGGCGCCACGGTTCTCGATTTTGCCTACGAAATACATACCGAACTGGGCAACAAGTGCATAGGGGCAAAAATTAGCCATCAACTTGTCCCCTTCAGCCACAAATTAAAAAGCGGCGACCAGATAGAAATCCTAACGTCGGAAAAACAAAAGCCACAATCGCACTGGTTTGAAGTGGTGGTTACGGCAAAAGCCAAACAAAAGGTAAAAGACTCGTTTAAACTCGAGCACAGCCAACACATCGATAAAGGGAAAGAAAAAATTGAAGCGGAATTAAAAAAATTCAGCCAGGTACCCTCAAGTGAAACCATTAACAAGTTGCTGAAACACTTTAACCTTGAATCGAAAATACAAATGTATGCCCAGGTAGGCTCGGGTTTAATTGTACTCGATAAAATTGCCAACCTGTTTAAAGATGAAAAAGAAGAAAACAAGTTAGTGAAATACTGGAAACTCAGCCTGGGTAAAAAAAGAAAAACCAACCAGGTGAGCGGCCCCGGCAATGTTGCCATCGACAAAAAAAAGCCCTACATTTTAAGTGAAGAAAACATTGAAAAAAACTTTGTTCTGGCAAAATGTTGCAATCCAATCCCCGGCGACGATGTTATCGGATACCTCGATGCGAACAATAAATTAACCATTCACAAAAAATCTTGCCCCGAAGCATCGAAACTAATGGCCAGCGAAGGCGACCGCATCATTACTGCAAAATGGAAACAATTTAAAATTTTATCGTACCTCAGCCAGATACTTATAAAAGGCTTCGATCGCATTGGCATTGTAACCGATATTACGGGCATCATTTCAAAAGACCATAACATCAACATGCGGACCGTACATTTCGACACCACCGAAGGCGTTTTCACCGGTGAACTCGATCTATACGTTCATAATGCAGCCGATGTGGAAAATATCATCTCGAAATTAAACAAAGTTAAAGGCGTTGAAAGCGTTGAACGGATTGAATAAGCATGCATGCCATTCTATTCTGTTTCAAAATCACAATTTTTGGTTCTTTCACCTATTCGCTAATTTTTTATATTTGTATAATTTAAAATTGGTTTAAGTATGAATAACCAAAAACTCAGGGAAAGTGCCAGGCAAATTTTTATCGAATACCTGGAAAAAAACGGACACAGGAAAACACCTGAACGTTTTGCCATTTTAGACGAAATCTATTCCCACTCGGGCCACTTCGATATAGAAACACTCTATATCTCGATGAAAAATCAGAAATACCGTGTCAGCCGGGCAACACTGTACAACACCATCGACCTTTTGCTCGACTGTAAACTGGTTGTTAAACACCAGTTTGGAAAAAACATAGCCCAATACGAAAGAACCTATGCATCAGCCACTCACGACCACATGATTGACATCGAAACGGGGGTAGTTATGGAATTTTTCGATCCCCGTATACGTCAAATAATTGAAGATGCCTGTAAGGAGAATGATTTTAAATTATCGCACCACACCCTTTACATATATGGGCACAAAATCCCGAAAAAATAGAGACAGAACATACCGTTAAAAAAACATTGCAAAACAGACTTGGCAGGCACTGATATGTTTTGTATTTTTGTTTGCCATAATCAGTAATACTACGATTTTATGGCGGTTTATCCCACCTTTTTGGGATAAACCCGTTTTTTTGTGTAAACAATATTGATAAAATGAAAAGATCCCGCCTGGGCGGGAGAAGTTACATGAGTTACCTTAATAAATAAACAATATAAACGAATGAAAGTTGACGTATTATTAGGCCTGCAATGGGGTGACGAAGGAAAAGGAAAAATTGTGGATGTATTAACACCCAATTACGATATAATAAGCCGCTTTCAGGGCGGGCCAAATGCCGGCCACACCCTCGAGTTCAACAACATTAAACACGTACTGCACACAATCCCATCGGGGGTTTTTCGTGAAAATAAAATGAATGTTATTGGAAATGGTGTTGTACTGGACCCCGCAGTTTTCAAAAAAGAAATTGAATCGCTTTCCAAAATTGGTTTCGATATAAAAAAGAACCTGCTCATTTCGAAAAAAGCACACCTGATACTGCCAACACACCGCCTGCTCGATGCCGCTTCGGAAAATGCAAAAGGCGATACAAAAATTGGCTCAACACTTAAAGGCATTGCCCCGGCTTACCGCGATAAAATTGGCCGCGAGGGACTCCGGGTTGGCGATTTGCTCGAAAACTTCGAGGAAAAATACTTCCAGCGGAAAACCCAGCACCTGTTAATGCTCGACATTTTTTACAATTATGACTATACCAGCCAACTCGAGGAATATGAAAAAGAGTGGTTCGAAGGAATTGAAGTTATGAAACAGTTCCGTTTCATCGATAGTGAAAACTACCTTAACAACGAACTGAAAAACGGGCAATCTGTCATTGCAGAAGGCGCTCAGGGAACAATGCTCGACATTGAGTTTGGGTCGTACCCCTATGTTACTTCATCAAATACAATTTGCGCAGGCGCTTGCACCGGTTTGGGCATTTCCCCCAAAAACATCGGTGAAGTTTTTGGCATTTTTAAAGCTTATTGCACACGGGTTGGCTCAGGGCCTTTCCCAACCGAACAGGAAAACAACACCGGCCAAAAACTTCGCGATAAGGGCAATGAATACGGATCAACAACAGGACGGCCACGCCGTTGCGGCTGGCTCGACATGGTTGCTCTGAATTACTCAATCATGATAAACGGGGTTTCCAGCCTCATTATGATGAAAACCGATGTGCTTGACGATTTCGACTCCATAAAAATCTGTACCGGCTATCGGATAAACGGTGAAATTACACGGGAACTTCCTTACGAGCTCAACAACAAAATTGAACCCGTATATGAAGAACTACCCGGTTGGAAGAAAGACCTTACCGGCATTACTTCCGAATCGGAATTTCCCGATGAACTTAAAAACTATATTAAGTATATTGAAGAAAAAACCAGCGTGCCAATTAAAATTGTTTCTGTTGGACCTAACCGCCAGCAAACAATAATCAGATAGTACACTCAATTATTACGTTGATTCAAAATCAAAATAAAAACAATTTTCATTTCAGCATTTCATTTTATACTTTTAAGGGGCTAAAATAAGGGGAACACGCTGCCTGAATTTCAGGTACCGTTTTACGTTGAAAGGGATCTTTTTTCATATTATATTTCATCGCCTTTTGCAGTTACTATGGAATTTGCACGACCGACATTGGTTTTAAACAAAACAATTTGCAACCGCAATATTGAATTGATGGCAGAAAAGGCCAAACGCCACAACCTGCGTATCAGGCCACACTTCAAAACCCATCAATCGGCTGAGGTCGGGCGCTGGTTCAGGGAGAAAGGCATAAAACAAATAACGGTATCTTCAATACAAATGGCAAAATACTTTGCCAATGATGGATGGAACGATATTACCATTGCCTTCCCGTTTAACCTGCCCGAGATTGATGAGCTGAATGCCTTTCCTTCAACCATAAAAATCAACATTTTAGCTGATAATATACATACTGTTGAAACCGTTGGCAAGGCATTAAAACGAAAAACCGGTATTTACCTGAAAATTGTAAACGACTACTACCGTTCAGGCATTGCATATTCTTCTGTAAAAAAAATCGATAACCTCATCGCGTTAATTGGCCAATATAAAAAATTCGATTTTAAAGGGTTTCTTACCCACTCGGGACAAACCTACCAGTCCAGTTCAAAACACGAAATAAGAACCATCCATTTCGACACGGTTCAAAAACTCAAAAAACTAAAATACAAATACATAGAAACATTCCCTAATATCGAACTTTCAGTCGGGGACACCCCCTCTTGTTCGGTTTCTGAATATTTCGACGGCATCACTGAAATGAGGCCCGGCAACTTTGTTTTTTACGATTTAATGCAACACAGCCTGGGTGCCTGCAGCATCGACGATATTGCCCTGAGCATGTACTGCCCCGTGGTATCAAAACAACGATCCCGCAACGAGATCATCATATACGGGGGCGCTGCCCATTTTTCAAAAGATTTTATTATGAATACCGATGGCAAACAATTGTACGGCCGGGTTATATTAAAAAACGACAACGAACGCAAGTTGCTCCCAACAAAATCGTACCTGAAAGGGCTCACTCAGGAACACGGTATTATCAGGGTAAGCCCGCGGGAATTCAAACAAATAAAAATTGGCAGCGTTTTGGAAATCATCCCGGTACATGCCTGCCTCACAGCATTGGCAATGGGGCGCTACATTACAACAAAGGGAGATGTTATAGAAATGATGCCGAGGTTTTAAAGACTGTGAGACTATGAGACTGTGAGACTGTGAGACTGTGGTATGTTGAAACATAAGAATTGAGGATATTGGAAGCTTATGCAAATATCGGTCAGAAATCTGTACGAATACTTTCAGCCAAAAACCTGTTTTCACACATTTTGTTTTGCCCTAACATAGTTATTTTAATAAAATAGAAATAGATATGGACTTTTCAGAATTACTTTTAAAAAGGCGCAGCATACGTAAGTTTCAACCCGAAAGGGTTAAACCCGAGGATATTGAATTGTTAAAACGTGCGGCGTTATTATCGCCAACCGGAAAACGAAAAAACCACTGGGATTTCATATTTGTTGAAGAAAAAGAAACCCTTAAAAAACTTGCTTTATGCAAACCCCACGGTGCACGGTTAATTGAGAATTCGGCACTTGCAGTTGTCGTAATTGGCGACCCGGAAGTTTCCGATACCTGGATAGAAGACTGTTCCATTGCTTCCATTATCCTGCAATACCAGGCACAAGAACTTGGGCTGGGAAGTTGCTGGGTTCAGGTTGACAAGCGAGAACACAGTCAGGGAAAACCATCAGGGGAATACATCAAACCCCTTCTAAATATTCCTGAAACAAAGAAAGTACTTTCGGTAATAGCCATTGGCCACCCGGCCGAAAAAAGAGACCCCGCCGAAGAGAAAGACCTTCTTTGGGGCCGCATTCATTCTGAAGTGTTTTAGCGCTATCCGTGCATTATTTCTTTACAGGTGCATCTTTCAAAATACCGGTAAGCAGCAACCAAAAATTCTTTACCGACCCGATATGCACTTTTTCATCGGGCGAATGGGGATGCCTGATGGTTGGCCCCACCGACAACATGTCCCAGTTTGGATACGTTGCCCCCAAAATACCGCATTCCAGCCCGGCATGCATGGCTACTTCGTTGGGATCGGTTCCCTTTAATTTTGAAAAAGAATCGCGTGCCACGGCCAGTATTTCCGATTTGGGATTGGGTTTCCATCCGGGATATTCACCGGAACATTCCACTTTTGCTCCGCCCAGGTTAAAACAACTTTCGAGCGAAGAAGCAATCCCGTCACGGGCTGTATCAATAAAACTTCTCACCAAACATTTGATTTCGATTTTTCCTTCGGAAGAAGAAACAATGGAAAGATTTGTTGATGTTTCCACCACGCCCGGCATTGAATCGCTCATGCGGATAATACCGTTGCGCGCGGCACATATCGAGTTAATCAGATCATCCTGCACCATTTCCGGGATAAGGGTTTTGGGCATTGTCACCTCTTCAACAGTAACCCTCAAACCGGGCTCAACGCTTCCCAGTTCGTTCACCCAAACCGATTCAATATGCCGTGCAAATTCTTTTATTGCCTCAACCGATTCCCCGGGACACGAAATAACAGAAAAGCCCTCGCGCGGTATGGCGTTACGCATGTTTCCACAATCGATCGATGCCAGACGTGCGCCATATTCCGAAACGGCCTTTTTCAAAAAACGCCCCATAAGCTTACAGGCATTACCTCTTCCGAGGTTAATATCGAGGCCCGAATGGCCGCCCTTCAACCCGGTTATTGAAACTTTTAACGCCTTATCGCCGGTAACTTTTTCATCGTCGGTAAAACTCCAAAGTGCATTTACATCAACGCCACCGGCACAGCCCACGCTCAAATCGTTTTCGTCTTCCGAGTCGAGGTTAATCATGATATCGGCTTTCGATATACCGGCCTGGAATTTATTTGCCCCGGTCATCCCGTCTTCTTCATCAACGGTAACCAACACTTCAATGGGGCCATGTTCCAGGGTTTTATCTTCGAGAATGGCCATTGCTGCTGCTACGCCAATACCGTTATCGGCACCCAGTGTAGTACCGCGGGCCGTAACCCACTCCCCGTCAATGCAGGCATCAATCGGGTCGGTCTCGAAATTGAAATTAGTGCCGCTGTTGGCCTGTGGTACCATATCGATATGCCCCTGCAAAAGGATGGTTTTCCGGTTTTCATAACCGGGGGTTGCCGGCTTCCTGATTAAAACATTTCCTGCTTCGTCCATGATGGTTTCAAGTCCCGGTTTTTTCCCGAAATCGTTAATAAACCGGACAGCCTTCAGCTCCTTTTTCGAAGGGCGTGGAATTTGTGTAAGCTCGTAAAAATTTTTCCATAGTCCATTGGGGTCAAGTTGCTTTATCTCTTCGCTCATTTGCTTTTATTTTAATTTTTAAAACTTCTGTTCAGGATTTTACCTGTAGCTGATTCAACGCCCAACAATCCGCCGGTAAAAGTATCGAAGGTAATGCTGTATTTTCCGTCGAGCAATGCAGATGGTACAGGAATTATTGTACCCAACTGGCCCACGGTAACCTTTCCGCTGTAAAGGGTATTTAAATCGCATGATATTTCAACGTTGGCACGAACAGGTACACGGTAAAAAATGCCGTTGTCGCCCGGCAATGGTTCAGTAGCAATATTCATACTGTCGATTGTTGCCGCAGGGATTTTTTCAGGTTCAAATGTAATCATCAGGGGTTTTCCGCTAATATCGGATATGGGCAAAAGCCCTTTTGCGGTCGAAAACCGGCACAACACTTCGCCCTCAAGATTCGAAGCATTCGGGTAAAAACAATAAGTACGGGTTATTTGATTCCGGAATGTTTTTCCTAAAAAAAGCGACACATACTCCTTTTCAAGTTCACGGGCCTGCTCAACAAAAACTTTGTACCCCAGCCCGTCTTCAGGCACAACATCGGAGGGGCTCAAAATGGTATAACCCATTTTACGCCGCAAACGGAAAAGGTAATCGGCTGCTTCACGGGCTTTTTCCTCAAGGGGTTTTTCGTGTATGGTTTCTTCGCCTGTTTCGGAGTTAACCTCGATAAAATAATTGTCGTCGGCCGACCGTATCGGGAAAATCACATCGGGTAATTCCGCTTGTTTCTTAAGCCCCGATCCACAAATTCTACCAACACTTTCGGTTACCGGGATGTTTATACCCGCGATTATTCCGCCCGGGAATAATGAAATTGGGAGCAATTCGGGTTGTTTACAAAGAAATACAGCCGTTGGATCAGCCTCACTAACATAGTTTAACGAGACAGAAGTAATCTTGTACGATTCTTCCGGGTTGGGGCTTAACGGTTCGGCACCAAAATATTTTTTGGCAAAAGCTGCATAAGGCCCGGGAAAATAGTTGGTTTGTTCAACTTCAATTGTGATTTCAAAACCCGTTTTGGGCAATGCATATACAATACCCCCGGAATCAACAGGTTGCATAATTTCTTCAGGCTCTTCTTTTCTGCGGTTGTTTTCGCCCGGATTGACGGCAAATACCGGAATGATAAAAACAACAAACAGGAACAACAAAGTAATTTTTTTTATTTGTTTCATCTTAAACGCAATTCGTAATGTTTGTACAAAGATGTAAAAAACGTGATAAATAATTCAAATAAGGCCATACTATTCTTGAAGCTTTCTGAATGCTTTGCCCAGGTTTTTGATAATGTCGCCTGCTATGAGCGACACCTGTCCCTTTTTCAAAGCAGCAAAATCGCCTGCCCGGCCATGCACAAACACACCAATCAGGCTTGCATCAGCAGGTGAATACCCCTGGGCAATCAGTGAAAGGATAATGCCCGTGAGCACATCGCCACTACCTGCAGTTGCCATGCCCGGGTTTCCGGTTGAATTGAACCAGACATTACCATCGGGGAGAGCCACGGCCGTATAGGCGCCTTTAAGCACCAATACCAATTTGTGTTTTTCTGCCAGTTCTTTTGCCTTCATCAGCCTCTCGTAACCGTTGTGGCTTTTACCCTCCAGCCTGTCGAATTCGCCCGGGTGGGGAGTTAACACCACATGCCCGGGCAATTGTTCCATCCAGGGTTTATTCAGGCTCAATATATTCAGGGCATCGGCATCGAGCACCATCGGAACTTTCGACTCGGTTATGAGCTTATGCAGACCACGCTGTGTATTAACCTTAACACCAATACCCGGGCCAATACCAATGGCCGAAAAAGTGTCGCCGGGTTCAACCGAGGTAAACATCAAATCCGAATCGTCGATGCTGGTCATGGCCTCGGGAACCGCGGTTTGAATAATATGGTAGCCCCCGTGCGGAATGTGTGTTGTGAGTAAACCAACACCCGAGCGCAGGCAAGCTCTTGAAGCCAGCACAGCTGCCCCCATTTTGCCGTACGAGCCTGAAATCAGCAAAGCATGACCAAAAGTCCCCTTGTGTGAAAAATTCTTCCGCTTACGAATTTTATCCTTGATATCCCTTTTCTCCAGTAAACGGTAGGGTGTTTCTGTTTCACTAATTTTTTTAGGGTGTAAACCTATATCGGTAACAATCCACTCACCTGTAAAAATCTCATTTTCGGGAAATAAAAAACTCAGTTTTGGAAACTGGAAAGTAACCGTTTCGTTTGCGTGGATAATGGTCTCCGTCGTGTTGCCGTCATTGTTCTCACCCAACAGTCCAGATGGAATATCGATAGAAATAACGTAAGCCCCCGATTGGTTAATATGTTTAACAACATCGGCTGCAAACCCTTCAAGCGGTCTGTTCAGCCCCGACCCAAACAATGCATCGATGATGAGGGTTTTATTTCTGACGACAGGCAAATTCGTTTCCGAAAGCTCCGTAACCTCAACATTCCCGAGTGAAAGCAACCGTTCGTAATTTATTTTTGGCGAATTTTTAAGTACATCGGCGCTTTTCAATAAAAAAACATGTATGTTAAAATTTTTTTCACCAGTCAGCATACGGGCAACGGCCAGTCCATCACCGCCATTGTTACCGGGACCACAAAAAACCCAAATATCCTGAACATCTCTTTTTTTGGCCAACACAGCACGCACAACCTTACCTGCCGCGCGTTCCATCAAATCAATGTCGGGTATGGGTTCGTTTTCGATGGTATATTTATCAATTTCCGGTACTTGTGATGTTGAAAATATTTTCATGGTAAAAAATGGTTTAAAAAGGTTATTTGATACACAAAACCTGAATTTCGATCTAAATTTATAAAGAAATATTTGAAGAAAGACTGAATTCCATTACATGAACAAATCACTTTTTCAATTCCACAAAAAGATTACTTTTGTGTGATTCACGTAAAACCAATTACACAAAATTATGGCAAAAGATAAAAATACTGCATTTTTTGGGCATCCTGTCGCTTTGTCATCACTTTTTGCAACTGAAATGTGGGAACGTTTCAGTTATTATGGCATGCGCGCCCTGTTAGTTTTGTTTTTAACGGCAACTTATGCCACGGGCGGCTTTGGCATGTCGGAACTTGAAGCGTTCACCGTTTACGGGATTTTCACCGGGCTTGTTTATGTTACCCCAATTATTGGAGGAATACTTGCCGACAAAATACTCGGACAAAGGAAGGCCATATATATTGGCGGAATAACCATGGCCATTGGCCAGTTTATTCTTGCTGCAAGCTCAATGGCTGTTGACGCCGACCTGGAGTGGCGGCGGATGATTTTTTACGCCGGCCTCGGCATCCTTATACTTGGGAACGGCTTTTTCAAACCCAATATTTCAACCATTGTTGGCGATTTATACGACAACAATGATCCGCGTAAAGACAGTGGTTTTACCATTTTTTACATGGGGATAAACCTGGGCGCATTTCTTTCTCCCTGGATTGCCGGCACACTTGGCGAACAGGTTGCGTGGCATTGGGGGTTTATTGCTGCCGGAACCGGTATGGTAATTGGTACAATTTGGTTTTTTGTGCGCAGCCATGTGCTGGAAAACAGGGGAATGCCCCCCAAGGTTAAAGCGACACGTAACAGGTTGGCCATTAAAGACTGGGGAAGCATACTTTTTTATGTTGCCGTTATGGTTGGCGCAGTGTATGCCTTTATATTCGGCTGGGGTGCGATACCTGAAAAAATTGGAGACTGGATCATAAACATAGTTGCAGCCATTGGAGTCGGCTACTTGCTTGTTAGTATTTTTAAGGGAACAAAAGGCAAAACCGAATGGAGCCGTGTGGGGGTAATTTTTATTCTTGCCGTGGCCAATATTTTCTTTTGGAGCGGTTTTGAACAGGCCGGCAGTACATTCAACATATTTGCCCGGGACAACACAAACCGGATGATTGGCAACATCGAAATTGCAGCTTCGGCATTTCAGAGCATCAATGCAGTGGCTATTTTAATTTTTGCACCACTGTTTTCCTTCCTTTGGACATGGCTCGATAAAAGGCGGGCAAACCCCAATACCCCGGCAAAATTTGCAATTGGCATGCTGCTGATGAGTATTGGTTTTGTAGTAATGGCCATTGCAAGTGGCTTTGCCGATGGAGGAAGTCTGGTAAGCCCATTATGGCTGGTTCTGGTTTATATCATTCATACCTGGGGCGAATTGTGCCTCTCACCCATTGGTTTATCAATGGTTACAAAATTATCTCCACCCAAGTTGGTCTCAACCATGATGGGTGTATGGATGGGGTCGTTTGCCATTGGTAATTTTGTTGCATCGCAAATGAAAGCCATATCCATAAAACTGGAAAGCGCATTGGGCATGGAAATTCAGGTTTTCTGGTTTATAGCCATTGAAACCTTTTTTGTTGCCCTCATACTTTTTGCAATATCACCTTTCCTTGGTAAGATGATGAAAGGGATAAAATAATATTATTAAAATACACTTTCGTTAACCCGGTCTGTTTCAACATACCGGGTTTTTTATGCAAAAAAATCAGCAACATTCGTCATTTTACAACGCCACTGAAAAGCTATCTTTAGGGGGTTTTTTAACCAATATATCATGACCAAATCGTACAACCACCCCAAAGGATTAATGGCGCTTTTCTTCACCGAGATGTGGGAAAGGTTCAGTTATTACGGGATGCGGGCCTTGCTTGTATTATACCTTACATCAACGCTCATTTCGGGCGGAATGGGCATGGGTCGCAGCAATGCCCTCGAAATTTATGCTGTTTTTACAGGCCTTGTTTACCTCACGCCACTACTGGGTGGGCTGCTGGCAGATAAATACCTTGGTCAACGAAAATCGATTTTGATTGGCGCCCTGTTAATGGCTGCAGGGCAATTTACACTGGCCTATTCGCAAGTTGCTGCAAACCTGCCCGAACGTGAAAACCTACTATATTACGGTTTAGGGTTCCTGATTATGGGAAACGGGTTTTTCAAGCCAAATATTTCAACAATTGTAGGTCAACTATACCAGGAAAATGATCCCCGAAGAGATTCGGGATTTACCCTCTTCTACATGGGCATTAACGTAGGTGCATTCATATCGCCCCTTATAGCCGGCACACTTGGCGAAAAAGTCGGATGGGCCTGGGGGTTCAGTTGTGCCGGTGTGGGGATGTTGCTCGGGCTCGGCTGGTTTATTTCCCAGGCGTCAAAACTTGGTACGGCCGGCTTACCCCCAAAAAGAGTTGTTGCTAAAAATGAAAAACCAATCCTAAAAGCATCTGATTGGCTTGGAATAATTGCTATTACAGTAACTACTTTAATTCTGGTGGTGATTTTCCTAAATACATGGAGTTTGCTTGGCAAACAACCCCGGTCGACCATTACCACAATAGCCACAGTAATTGGAGCAACAGCCTTACTTTACATCATACTTTCGAACACAAAAGGGAAAACACAGTGGAGCCGGGTTGCGGTAATTTTTGTACTATGCTCTTTCAATGTTTTTTTCTGGGCCGGTTTTGAACAGGTTGGAGGAACACTTAACCTTTTTGCCCGCGAAAAAGTAAACTTAATGCTTGGCAACTGGGAAATACCCGTTACATCGTTCCAGTCGATTGGTGCCATTGCCATCGTGATATTTGCACCGCTTTTTTCAATTTTATGGAGCGGGCTTTCAAAAATTAAAGCCAACCCAAACACACCGGTTAAATTTGTTATCGGGCTCATTTTCCTCGGACTGGGGTTTGTGGTGATCAGTCTTGCAAACAACCTTGCAAACAACGGCTTGCTGATTAGCCCTTTATGGCTTGTTGCCGTTTATTTACTGCATACTTTTGGCGAACTCAGCCTGTCGCCCATCGGTCTCTCGATGATAACCAAATTATCGCCCCCAAAAATCACATCAATTATGATGGGGGTTTGGTTTGGGTCTACGGCACTGGCCAACTATTTTGCCGGTATGCTCGAAACGATTTTACAACGCCACCTACCCGGCATGCACTTATTTAACTTTCTGGTAATCACATCTTTTTCCGCCGCATTTGTATTGTTTATCATTTCTCCCATACTAAAAAAGATGATGAAAGGAATTCATTAGAAGCAAAAATTGCAATGGATTTTTTTTTCAAATAGCTGGTTAATGTCATTTTGTGTATATTGCAAAATGCTTATTCTTGATCGTTTTTTTGTACCGTTTTTGAAATAACACTTTTTAAAAAAGATACATTATGGCAAAAAATAAACATCCACAAGGACTGATGATCCTGTTTTTCACCGAGATGTGGGAGCGATTCGGGTATTACCTGATGCTTGGAATCTTCACACTTTACATGATTGCACCAGAAACGGCCCGCTTTGCCGGCCTGGGCATGAGCAACATGGAAGCTGCCGACATTTACGGCACATACCTGGCGCTTGTTTATCTTACCCCGTTTTTCGGGGGGCTAATTGCCGACAGGTTTTTGGGCTACCGCAAATCGATATACATTGGCGGTTTTTTAATGGCCTGCGGTTACATTGGCCTTTCAATCCCAAACAGCATGGCTGCCTTTTTCATATCGCTTCTGCTCATCATTTTAGGCAACGGGATGTTTAAGCCAAATGTGTCGGTATTGCTTGGTAAACTTTATGAAAAGCCCGAATACATGCATTTAAAAGATTCCGGCTATAACATCTTTTACATGGGTATTAATATTGGGGCCTTTGTGTGTAACTTTGTGGCAGCATGGCTCAGGCTTACCTACGGATGGGGCTGGGCATTTGCCGCAGCCGGGGCTGGAATGCTCATCGGAATAATATGGTTTGCAATCGGGAACAAACTGGTTCCCGAAATTAAAGAAGCCGATCAGATATCGCCAAAACGCGAAGGAGATTTTTCATTGGCAAAAATATTCAAAGTGCTCTTTCTTCCCGCCTTTGCTGCTGCAGCCATTGGCTGGATTATCCCTGGCGATATTTTTGGTTCCGATTCAAACGATGCCTTCATATTTTTCTGCCTGCCGGTTTTATTGTTCTTTTTCAACACCTGGCGTTCGGCATCAAAAGAAGAAAAAGCACCCATTGCAGCTTTGTTGTCTGTTTTCGGTGTGGTAATCATTTTCTGGGCTGTATTTCACCAAAACGGCTCGGCCCTTACTTACTGGGCAAAAAACAATACCGACCGCGAACTTGGCCCCAAAATGGAAAAAGTGATCAATTCCATTGCCAGTACCGAAGATGCTTCAACCCTTCCCAGGGAAAGGCAAATTATTGGCATACACGGCGAGGACCTTGGCACCGAAATTGGCCCCAGTTATTATTTCGATAATTATACGGAAGAACTGCCTGCCGGTAACATTACAGAAAAACCGGACGACTTAACCGATAAGGAGTGGGAAAAAGTTAAAGACCAGGCAGGGGAACAACACGGAAAGCTGGTATTATGGCCTACCGAATTGCAGGCATCGATTAACCCGTTTTTTGTTGTTGTGTTAACCCCGCTTGTTGTTGGCGTTTTTAACTTCCTGGGACGCCGGCGTAAAGAGCCTTCCACCCCGGGGAAGATAGCCCTGGGTATGCTCATCTCGGCCGTGTCGTGGCTGGTAATGGTGGGGGCCGCCATTATTTCGGGCAACGGAGCCGAAAAAGCTTCGGTTGCCTGGCTATTTGGCGTTTACGGGGTTATTACCATCGGAGAATTATGCCTTAGCCCGATGGGGCTTTCGCTGGTATCGAAACTCGCCCCGCGAAGAATTGCTGCATTAATGATGGGCGGCTGGTTCCTGAGCACAGCCATTGGCAATAAGCTTGCCGGTGTTTTATCGGGCATGTGGGATTTGTTCGAAAAGAAATCGAATTTCTTTTTGACAAATGCGATACTAACAGCCGGTGCATTCCTTATAATCTTGTTTATGCTCCCATGGCTTAAAAGAGTATACAAAACTTACGCCAATAAGTCGTAGCCTTTTTTACATCGTATTGAAAATCTTGTGGATATAATCGCGGCTTGGTTTATTCATGGGAATCTGAATTTTGTTTATGTAAAGGGTTAGCCCCTCAAAGCCGGTAACATTATTCAGGTTTACAATGTACGAGCGGTGAACCCTGATAAAAACCGATGGAGGCAATTTTTTTTCAAATTCCTTTATGATGGTTGAAAAAATATACCGCTCTTTTTTGGTGTGGATGAATGTATAGTTGTTTTCGGCCTGCATGTATAAAATGTCTTCAAAAGCAACCCGGTCGAAATGGTTGCCCTTTTTCAGGAAGAGGCTGTCTTTTATTGAAACAACGGGATTTTCCGGCTGCAAATAATTACCATTGTTTGTACTGATTTTTTCGGCCGTTTTGTTTTCCGAAAAATTTTGTAACGCCATATCTATTGATATCTGCACCTGCCTGTCGTTAAAAGGCTTTAAAAGAAAGGCCGAGGGTGCGGCCTCGTTTGCCCGCTCAACAATGGCCCTGCTGGCCAGTGAGGTAAGAAAAATAAAAGGTATTTTGTATTTCGTTTGTATGATTTTAGCCAGCTCAATACCATCCATATCGCCGGCAATGTTTATGTCGAGCAAGGCCAGATCGGTGTCGTTTTTTTCAAGTATCTCCAGGGCTTGTTTGGCCGAGGGCACCACACCTGCTATGGTATATCCAAAATCGCTTAATCGCATGGCAATATCTTCCGATATCATGAATTCATCTTCAACAATAAGTATTCTTACTTTCGATCCCATACTTTCAGTTTTAAATTTGATTACTTAAATCAATTCTTTCGATTTCACACAAATTTTCCATTTACTTCCATTGTCGTAAATATAATCAATATTACCATTGAGTTGCCCAATTAGGGAATGAACCAGCTTTAGCCCGAACGAATCGGATTTTTTCCAGTCAAACCCCGGGGGTAAACCTTTACCATTATCAGAAATGGCGATGATCATTCCCCCGTTATGCTTATTCAACGAAATTGACAACAACGGGAATTGATTCTCGCTGCTGCCATATTTTAACGAATTTGTAATTAATTCGTTAATTATTAAACCAAGGGGGATTGCCTTTTCAATATTGACATCAACGGGTTCAAGGTCGCGTTGCAGCTGAAATTTCTGGCCAAAATTCATAACCAGGTTTTCCGATAATTCTTCGATGTAATTACTGATGTTTATTGTGGTATCAATATCGTCGCGATATAATTTCCGGTGGATTAACGTGAGTGCTTCAACCCGCATTTTTCCCGAAAGCAATGCTTCGGCTGCCGGGTGGCCTTTAAGCTGTCGGGCTTGCAGGTTGAGCAGGCTGGCAACCATTTGCAGGTTGTTTTTAACCCGGTGGTTCAACTCTTTTAACAACAATGCTTTTTCCTGCTCCCGCTTTTCAATAATGAGTTTTTGTTCCGATAACTTCGCGTTTGTTTTCCTTACAAGGGCATTTACCCTGAACAGGAAAAATGTAAACAGAATAAAAACAACAACACCAGCCGATAAACCATACGACAACCATTTTTGCAAACGGTTAATACGGTTCAGGTTTTCGATTTCCTCTTCCTTTTTTGTCAGTTCAAAACGGCTTTGCTGTTGCTCCATTGCCCGTATGTTTTCAACATCCTTTAAGCTGTCATCGTAAATCTTATACTGTTTTTGAAAGAAAAGCGCTTCAGGGTAATTCCCTTCTTTCTCGTGAAACTCCGATAGTTTAAAGCTTATATCCCTGATTTGTTCTTTCAGTTTTGCTTCTTTGGCAATTTCGAGGCTTTGGTTCATTAACGCCCCCCCTTCAGCAATTTTTCCTTCTTCGATGAAAATGCTGGCCATTTCGCTCTGAAATACAGATAACAAATATGGATTTTCGGTATGACTGAATTCTTCAATGGCCAATCCAATTTCATCCTTTGCCATTTTATATTTCTTTTGAGCAGCGTGGATCATTCCCATGTTCCCTATTACAAGAAATTTTTTTGAAGGATCGTTTAATGATGTGAAAATATTCAAAGCTTTTTTAAAATAATGGCCTGCGCTGTCAAGTTGGTTAATTTTGCGAAAGGCTTCCCCAATATTTAAAAAAGTATTTGCAATTCTTGAACTATCACCCTGCTCATAAAAAAGGGGGATACATTTCCTGAGATATTTAAATCCGTTTGTATAATCATTATTGCTTGTATAACAGGTTCCAAGCGTGAAATATATCAACGCCTCTTTATCGAAAAGACCTGCTTCTTTGTATAATTGAGAAGCAATAATCAATGATTGAGTGGCTTCAAGATGGTTCCCCAAAAACATGTTTTTTGACCCAATGTATTCCCACGATATGGCTTCATATTCTTTATTTCCAATCACTTTCGACACACCAAGTGCCTCTTTTGCATACCGTAGCCCTTCAACCGGTTGACAATAAAAGGCAAGATTAAGAAGTAACCTTGCCCTTTTTTCATCATCGGTTTTATGTTGCAAAAGTTGAACTTTTAAGGAATCAACTTTTTGCATCTGCTGTGCAAAAACAACAATAAAAAAATTCAATAAACAAAATAAGATTGAAATTCTTTTCATTCAAAACTTTGCTAAAAACTTACGGTGGTGGTGGTTTTGTATCTCCCGTTGTATACGGGTCGATGAATCCGTACAAAGAATTCCCCTTCTTGTCTTTAAATTCAAAAAGAATTGAATATTTTAACCGGGTATCTTCAGGAACTGAAGATGTGGTTTTAAATTTAAATTCTTTTTGAGTTCTCGGGTCTGAAATAACCGTTTTGTCTTCAGGTTTAAACTTTAGTTTACCATCAGCACCCATTTTTGGGGCATTCTGAATAATTGCATCCCATTTTTCCTGGGACGGAGAACGTGTGATCATCTGCATGTCAAGCTGCGAATCACCTCCAAGGTCAACAAAATTTACATCAACACCGGATACCGATTGAATAAACCACAAGAATTCGGTGTTGTTTTCAAATAACAGAATATCTTTCATGGGGCCGGTAAACTTTGCATAGGGAGCTACCAACTCATAAAAAGATTTTGCAGGGAAGGGCTTCTCGATAGTTCCATAAGAACTGTCGTTTTTAAAAAAATCCAACATTTCATCAATGTAGACTTTCACATCAATTTTAATTGTAGTTGTAGTCATTTATGAATTTTTTGGGGTTAATACTACATCAAAGTTATTGAAAATAAATGAATTTAACACCACAGCTCCTAAATATTATCCGGGTTGCTAATTTCTACGGGCAGCAAAAAAAAGTTTTAACAGGCCGCTGCACTCATTTTCCATTATGCCGCTTAAAATTTCGGTTTTGGGGTGCATTATCGAATCGGAATATAACGAGTACCCCCGTTTTTCATCGCTGGCACCATAAACCAAACGGCCAATTTGTGCCCATGCCAGTGCACCGGCGCACATCACACACGGCTCGAGCGTCACATACAGCGTACATCCGGGCAGGTATTTGCCTCCCAGCAAATCCGATGCAGCCGTAATTGCCTGCATCTCGGCATGTGCCGTAACATCATTCAGTGTTTGAGTTAAATTATGGCAACGTGCAACAATTTTATTCTGGCAAACCACCACACATCCAACCGGAACTTCTCCCTTTTCAAAAGCCTTTTTTGCCTCGTCAAGGGCTTTTTTCATAAAATATTCTTCGGAAAATATCTGTGCCATATCTACCTTTTTTGCTCTCTAAAAATACTCAATTTATAAAGGTTACAACAAAAAAAGAGATGTTTCCCTGAGATCAATGGTCTCTTTTTAGGTGTGATTAAATCTAAAAATGCTATTATTTATTAACAATTATTTAAAAATAGCAAATGAACCATAAATGGAAAAAACAAGAACTGGCAAGCATTTCAGAATTATTACCCCACAAAAAACACAAAATTCACCCCCACAACCTGTTAATAACTAAAGAAAAACAACAAATGTCGTTTTTTTAAAAACTTACATTTGATTATATTGTAATCGGTTTTGATTGTTAGTTAAGCTTTAGGGGAATACAAATTATGGTCGAAATTGTACATAGCGAAAGAAATCTGGAAAAAAGAAAAACTTCATTGTTTGTTTTAATTGGTGCTACTGTTTTAACATGGGGAATACTAATTTCAAGTTTTTATTTCTTTTTTAACGGCATCTATTAAAAAAGTTTTTTTAACCGGCTCCTCTTTTCATAATTCATGGGTTTTAAACTTAAACCCGGTTTTATGTTATTGTTTCTAAATAAAAATATTACCTATATTTGTACTTCAATTAAGAACAAGAATTAAAAAAAGATGAAAAATACAACAACGCATATTGCGCCTTCATTTAGCCTTGTTGCGATGCATGTCGCAATTCCAGTCTGCTAACTGCGTTGTTCTTTGTTTCTTGTTCACTTTTTCCATTAAATAACATAATCATTAATCCTTAAAACTGGAGGAATTATCATGAAATCAACTGTGTACAACTGTGCGCGGGGAGGTTTTTTTAACCTTTTTGCACAAACAAACCCCATCATTCACATTTTAAGTTGCGAACAGAACCTGCTTTTAAAACGAAAACAAATTGAAACATGACACGACATTATACACTTAAAACAATACTAAACGAAATAAAAGCCGCCCTTAATGGCGAAGAAAGAGACTATACTTCGGGCAGTATAAAAAGAGCCGTTTTTTTACTTTCAGTACCAATGGTACTCGAAATGCTTATGGAATCGGTTTTTGCTGTAGCCGATATCTTTTTTGTAAGCAAATTGGGTGCCGATGCTATTGCCACTGTGGGCATTACCGAATCGCTTGTTACAATAATTTATGCACTGGCCGCGGGAATGAGTGTGGCTACTGCTGCAATTGTAAGCCGCCGTACCGGTGAAAAAAACTTTAACGAAGCTGCAAACAGTGCATATCAGGCAGTAATTACCGGAATATGTATATCAATGGTTTTTGCAATACCCGGTATTGTTTTTGCCAAAGATATTTTGAAAGCAATGAATGCTTCACCTGCCATTGTTGATCATTTTTCAGGGTATACCTCAATTATGTTTGGCAGCAACGTGGTTATCCTTTTACTGTTTATAAACAATGCCGTATTCCGTAGTGCAGGAAAACCCGTGATAGCCATGCGCGTACTTTGGTTTGCAAATTTTGTCAACATTGTGCTCGACCCAATCTTTATTTTCGGTTTAGGACCAATTCCGGCAATGGGCGTTAAAGGCGCAGCTATAGCAACAACTACCGGCCGTGGACTTGCCGTACTGTACCAGTTTTATATCCTTTTGTATGGTAAAGGAAAAATAAATTTCAGGGGCATCGACTTAAAACCACGTATGCAAATTATTGGCCGCATTTTCAGGTTGTCGACAGGTACGGTAAGCCAGAATATTATTGCCACATCGAGCTGGATCATTTTAATGCGGATAGTTGCAAGATACGGTAGCGAAGTTTTAGCGGGGTACACCATTGCACTAAGGATAATTTTCTTTGCCCTGCTGCCTGCCCTGGGAATCGCGAATGCCGCTTCGACCCTCGTTGGCCAAAACCTGGGCGCCGGACATCCCGACCGTGCTTCAAAATCGGCATGGATAGCCGGCAAGGTTAACATGTGGCTAATGGGTATCATTTCGGTAATTCTCGTTTTTATGCCCAAATCGTTTATATCCTTTTTCTCAGGAGAAGTTGATATCATCCTGGCAGGGGCAACCAGCCTGAAAATTATCAGTGCCGGTTTTATTGTTTACGGACTGGGAATGGTATTGGTAAATGCACTGAACGGCGCTGGCGATACCCAAACCCCCTTCCGTATCAACATCCTGAGTTTTTGGATTGTTGAAATTCCATTGGCATGGCTTTTGGCAACCCAAACCAATATGGGACAACAAGGAGTGTTCTGGGCAATTTTATTTGCCGAAACACTTATGACCCTGAGCATCCTCTACTTTTTCAAAAAAGGACGATGGAAATTGAAAAAGGTATAAGTCCTTAACTATAAAGGAGCCCGGAATTGCATATGAATCGGGCTCCTTTCATCAAAAAATGATATAATAAATTCCTTTTTTTGAACCTTTCTCTGTAAATTTGAACAAACCAATGAAAAAATACCATGAAAAAAAGTCGTTTTTTCGTCCTGTTAGCATCGATTCTTATTTTTGTTTCCTGTGAAGATTTTCTCAATTTTTTAAAAGACCCCGACAACTCCGGCTCTGAATCTGAAATCAGGATAAAAACCATAGAAAGTTATTACACCGACACGATTACTATTTCTGCCAGGCAGGAATTTATCTATTCAGGAGATCAAATTGATACAGTGATCCTGTTAACAAAAGATTTATTTCCTGACAGACTTGCTGAAATCAACCGTAAAATATTTCATTATAATGGAAATACAATTACAGAAAATACGGTAATAAACGGAGATACCACGGCCAAAACGGTTTTTGAGCTTGACGGCGAAAACCTCATTAAATCAACCGAAACGCACAAAGACACTGAAGGCCAATGGCAAACCGAAACCATTATTGAATACACCTACGAAGGCGATAAATTAAAATCTCAATTACAATATGATTTCGATAACGGTACAAAAACAAAAACCAGCGAAGATTTCTACTTCTACGATGGCGATTTGATGATCAAATGCGATGAATACGGCGAAAATTGGGACTCAGGCACAAGTGAGTGGAAAAAAGTAAATGAAAACGAATATTTGTATACCAATAACAAAATCGACACAATATTGGTCAAATCGCTACAGGCCGATGGCAGCTATAATGTTCAGTTTAAAACTACTTTTGAATACAGTGGGGATAAAATGATAAAAACATCATTCATAGCCTGGGACTATACCATTTCTGATTGGGGACCAAACCTTGAAGTGACTTACCACTATGATGATGGTGGAACCCTTTTATATCAGTACCGAAAAACCATGATGAACGGTACTATAACAAAAACAGCGTATGAATGGGAAAACCAAAGCGGAAACATCGGCCTATTGTGGACATTCCCATACCAACGGCAAATTGGCACAAGCCTGCTTAAAAGCAAGAAAATTGAAGAACTGTCCACTGGAAAACCGATCGCACAAAACCGTTTTTTCTTACCATAAAATTCCTAAAACCCATCCCAAAAAATTACTGCAAACATCATCATTGTTTTTCATGTTTTTATGATAAATATTATTGACAACAATCAGCCAATAGTTATTTTACATTTATGTAAGTTTAAAAAAATATTAAAACGAACATAATGATGAAAAAAAGATGGTTTATTGCAATACCTTTTTAAATTATTTCTTTTTGCTCTTGTGAAGATATTTTTCAGTCTCCCAACAATAGTGATTCAAAATTCAGGATCAAATCTTACGATTTCTACTACAAAGATCCTGATAACGTCCATTACAGAAGAGAATATGTGTACGCCGGCAATAAAATTGATACAATTATTTTATACTCCAGGGAAAACTATGATTCAGGTGCTTTAATTGAAAACCGGCGTTATACTTTCCACTATAATGGTAACAACATTACAAAAAATCAATTTTGCTGTTACAACGCGTCAGGAAAATTGCTTGAAAATTACGATACAATTTCAATAATAACCTATGAAACAGACGGTGAAAAAATCTTAAAAGTAACGAAAAAAGTAAAAAACAACATCACCAAAAAACTTGAAAAAAGAGACCTTACTGAATATTCATACAATGGCGAAAAACTGAAAACCGTATCTTTCTATTCGGTATACAAAGGCGAAAAAATAAAATGGGAAGAGTATGTATATATTTACGAAAATGATTTGCTGACAAATTTCTACAAATACCGTTTAACCGGTTATGAAGAAATTGATGGTTTTAGAAAAGTAGAAGAAATAAATTTCCAATATAAAGACGAAAAAATTGACACCATTACGCTAAAAACAATAAAAAATGACGGAACCGTTGAAATTAACCGGAAAGAAGTTTATGAATACAAGAACGGTGTGCTCCAAAAATATTCATGGTATTCGACAAATAAATCAACCGGTGTATGGGAAAAAATATGTGAAACGGAATACATTTATAACAAGAAAGGAATGGTTCAATGCCGCAAATACAATGAAAATTCAAAAGCTGTATTTGAATGGGAAGAAAAAAAGGGCAATATATCGTTTTTTGACAACTCCTATAAAAATATTATTGGTACAGAAATCCTTAAAAGTACAAATATTAACTGCCCGATACAAACAGTGACACCCATACCGTTTAGAAACATTTATAGCGACATACAAGCCCCTGGCTGGTTCAATTTCTAAAAACAAAATCGTTTAAAATATCAAAAAAGGGCCCCACAACACCTCTTTTTAAAAAAGACCCCAATCGTGTAAAGGGTTGCCGTTTTCTTATTATTTTAGCGTCCGAATAAAAACCAATTTCATTATGTACAGAACACACACTTGCGGCGAATTACGCATTGACCATGTTGGAAACGAAGTAACTTTAAGCGGCTGGGTACAAAGACTTCGCCGGCTTGGTGGCATGACTTTCATCGATTTACGCGACCGGTACGGCATAACCCAACTTGTACTCGACGAAAAAGCGCCCGGGGACCTGAAAAAAAATGTAGACGGACTGGGACGTGAATTTGTAATTCAGGTTAAAGGTGTGGTGCTCGAAAGGCAAAGCAAGAACCCCAAAATGGATACCGGCGATGTTGAAATCGACATCCGCTCATTAAAAACCCTCAGCCCATCGTTGGTTCCACCGTTTACCATTCAAACCGATACCGACGGCGGCGACGAACTGCGAATGAAATACCGCTACCTCGACCTAAGACGGAAAGTGGTACGCGAAAACCTCGTGCTGCGGTCGAAAATGGCCATTGCCATAAGGAATTACCTCGACTCGCAAAATTTTATCGAAACAGAAACCCCCGTACTCATTAAGTCGACTCCCGAAGGGGCCCGCGATTTTGTCGTTCCCTCGAGGATGAGCCCGGGCGAATTTTACGCCCTGCCCCAAAGCCCGCAGCAATTGAAACAACTTTTAATGGTGGCCGGCTTCGACCGCTATTACCAAATTGTAAAATGCTTCAGGGACGAAGACCTGCGGGCCGACCGCCAACCCGAGTTCACACAGATCGACTGCGAAATGTCGTTTGCCGAACAGGCCGACGTACTAAACACCTTTGAAGGGCTTACAAAACATCTTTTCAAGGCCATAAAAGGAATAGAACTGACTGAAGAATTTCCCCGCATACCTTATGCCGAAGCCATGGAAAAATACGGCAGCGATAAACCCGATATCCGCTTCGGAATGCTTTTTAACGATATTACAAAGCTGGTTCAAAACCGCGATTTCAACGTTTTTAACACGGCTGAATATGTCGTAGCCGTTTGTGCCGAAAATTGTGCCGGATACTCCAGGAAACAACTCGATGCCCTAACTAATTTCGTTAAAAAACCACAAATTGGCGCCAGGGGGCTGGTTTATATGAAATATAACGAAGACGGTTCATATAAGTCGTCGGTAGATAAATTTTACACCGAAGAAGATTTGAAAAGCTGGGCTGAAGCATGTAACGCAAAACCGGGCGACTTGCTGCTCATCCTCTCGGGCGAGAAGGAAAAGACACAAAATCAAATGGGCGAACTCAGGCTCGAAATGGCCCGGCAACTCGGATTAAGGGATAAAAACACCTTTAAGCCATTGTGGGTTGTTGATTTTCCGTTGCTTGAATGGGACGAAGAAACACAGCGTTTTTATGCCATGCACCACCCGTTTACTTCGCCAAAACCCGAAGATATACCCTTGCTCGACACCGACCCGGGCAAAGTAAATGCCAATGCCTACGACCTGGTAATAAACGGTGTAGAAATTGGTGGCGGCTCGGTGAGGATTTTTGAAAGCGGGCTTCAGGCCAAAATGTTCAAATTGTTAGGCTTTACCCCCGAACAGGCCGAAGCACAATTTGGCTTTTTAATGAACGCCTTTAAATACGGTGCCCCGCCACATGCCGGCATTGCTTTTGGTTTCGACAGGCTTGTAAGCCTTTTTGCCGGCCTCGATTCGATTCGCGATGTTATTGCATTCCCGAAGAACAACTCGGGCCGCGATGTAATGATGGATGCCCCGTCGCCGGTATCGGACGAACAACTTACCGAACTGGCACTGCAAATAAAACTTCCGGAAGCAAAATAACACTGAAAAATATAGCGATACCCGGCACTCCCGATGCCGGGTTTTTATTTTATGGCCTGAAAACAATTCGCAGGCTCACTTCTCCTTCAACAGGTAACCCGTCTTTAACTTCGGGCGACCATTTAGGGCCTTCTTTTATTACCCGTATGGCTTCTTCGGAAAAAGCCTTGCCGGGGCTTCGGATTATCTCAAAACCAAAAGGTTCACCCAGTTCGGTAATTTTAAATGTGAGTCGTACGGTTTCGCGTCCCGTGCTTTCTGCCCCGGTGGGATATTTAACGTTTTCGGAAAGGTACTCCCTGAAAAGGGCATTGCCCCCCAGCGGTTCGGGACTTGCATTCACACCCGGCCGCATATTCATTTTTACCTCCTCAACTATAACCGGTGCTGAACTTGTTTCTGTTACAGCAATTGTTCCCGTTTTCACTGCATCCTGTCCGCTAATTTCAACTGTTCCGGTATCCTCTCCGGCATCAGGGGAAACTTTCATGGACTTAATCCCTCCCGAAAGTGCTGAAACAGCAGTAACTTTAGGCTGAATTATGGCATCGGTTTCCATTATTTCCACTGCGTTTTCTTCGGTTTTCTGAAGTTTATCGCGGGCTTTTTTCTTCTCGTCAACACGATGCTTTTTCTCATCAGGAGCAAGTGTTTCGGTCGCTTGTTTTTCGGGTTTTTCGACCACGGCCAGCAAAACTTCTTCTGAAACAGTGTCGGTTTGCAATGAATCGGTTGCCGGTGGTATCGAATCAGCCACAAGTGGTTCAAATTGCTCTTTTTCGTTCCCGGCCATCTGTTGTGTTACTTCATTTTTCTGATTAACAATCCAAAAAACAGCAAGGACGATTAAAGCAAACCCGGCCGCAACCGATAACGGAATAAGCAAACGGTTTTTGCTTTTACGTTTTCCGCCAACAACATCCAGGTTTTTTAAATCCCGTTCAATGCTCAATGGGTCATGTTCCGATAAGCCCTCGAAAGCCTCGGCAATAAAAGGATCGCGTTCAAGTTCCCGCTCAAATTCATAACGTTCCCTGTTTGAAAGCTGATCTTTCAAATAACGCAGTAACGTTTCAAGTCCATCGTTATGTCCTTTTTTATCGGTCATTTTTCGATTCGAGACAAATTTTCAGGTTCCGTTTCCCGTTTTGTATAAAACTCTTTACTTTTTTCTCGTCGCATTTCATTGTTTCGGCAATTTCGCGGTAGCACTTTTTCTGAAAATAAAACAACTTTATGCTGCTTTGTTGTTCTTCTTTCAGCTTCTCAATGCAATTTTTCAAAGCATCGGTCAACCGTTTTTCTTCATCTAAGGGATGAATTTCGATGTCGTTTTCCACAAAATTTTGTTCATCTTTTTGCCATTTTTTTAGCTTTTCGTCGTTTGACTGCCGTTTTCGCAACTCAAGCAGGCAATGATTTTTTGAAACAACATACAGCCAGTTTTTAAAATGGTTGATCTCCTGTTTCACCGCTTCGATGGTCAGCTTTTCGAAAATTTGCATTACCGCATCCTGGGCATCGGCCTTGTTTTTCAGGTATTTTAAACACAAACCGTATACCAGGTGCATGTACTTTTGATACAGTTCACCAAGTATTTCCAGATTGCCTGTTTTCCTGAACTCCCTGATTTGTATCAGATCGAGCTGGCGGTCGAATTCAACTTGTTTTTTCGATAATGGCATCCATTGTTTCTTTTCGATGGTTATAAAAGTAACAACAAATTTTTAAAAAAAAATTTATGGAATCTTATTCGTCCCTGCATCTTTATTTCAGAAATCGATAAAACAAAACGGTTATGAAACGAACAATGATCACCTTTTTACTATTCACATTCTGCGTACTGCCATTATTTGCCCAAAACCTGATTACAGGCAGGGTTGTAAATGAATCGAATGCCGGGCTTCCGGGTGTTCGTGTAACAATTGAACCGGGCAATGCCCATACAAAAACCGATCAAAACGGTTACTACCGAATTGAAACGGATTCGCTGGCTGAAAAAATCGTTTTTTCATTGCCGGGAATGGCAACTCAAACCGTACCCATCAACAACAAGCATCAAATTGATGTTACTTTAAAAAAAGTGAAAAAAACCAAAGTTTCAGCAATGGATCATTCTGGAATTATGGTAACCGGGGTTAACATGAAAGCTCATTCGGTATTATCGGTAGCGCCTACGTTTGCCGGCGTTCCCGCCAATTACAATACCGAAGATTATTCTGCCATTCATGAAAACGGGTTCCGATCGGTAAACCTGAACCCGCTTTCAACGTTTTCGATCGATGTTGATAATGCTTCGTATTCAAACATACGCCGCTTTATTAACATGGGGCAACTGCCCCCGGCCGATGCCGTACGTATTGAAGAAATGATCAACTACTGTTAAGTTAATTATGATATGACGGTTATTTTGTGTAGCTTTACCAAAAAAACATGGTACTGTACACAATTAAACTAAACGAGTTTGAAGTTGAGGAACTCAACAAAGTTGTCAGCAAAGGTAGTCATACCTCTCAAGC
>JAIOZY010000036.1 GCA_021740385.1 Prolixibacteraceae bacterium
TTATTTTTCTCGGATTACTACCTTAAAGTGAGGGTGGGCTAATGGAACCGCCGTATACGGAACCGTACGTACGGTGGTGTGAGAGGTCGGAAAATAAAATAGGAGGAAAACTTATTTTATTTTCCTCCTACTCCTTTTTGCCCCTCCCTAAGGGAGTAGGGTGGAAATGATATAAAGAAATGCAGAAAAGACGAATAATGTATAAACTGAAAGTAGTGAAATAGTAAGTATGAAAGCAATTAAAGTAAATACACAGACAACAAAAATCCCCGACAGTGTTGCCGACCTTGTTACGCCGGTTAGCATTTACCTGAAAATACGCGACCGGTATCCCAACACATTGTTGCTTGAAAGCAGCGACTACCATGGGGCACAAAACAGCATGAGCTACATTTGTTTCGACGAAATTGCCACATTCGAAGCAAACAATGGGGAAACTTTTACAACGCTTCCGTCGGCAGCGAAAAAATCGGTTAAAATCACAAAAGAAAACGATTTGGCCACACAGCTAAATGATTTTATCAATGGTTTTGATGTCCCTGAAACAAAAGAAAAAGGCGTGGTTAACGGGTTGTGGGGATATACGGCATACGATACCGTTCAGTATTTCGAGTCGATAACGTTTGCCGAAAAACCCGGCAGTGAAAATGACATTCCCGAAATACGTTATGCCTTTCACCGCTATGTAATTGCCATTAACCATTTCTATAACCAGATAACATTGGTTGAAAACCTTTTGCAAGGAGAAGAAAGCCGTGCCGAAAAGATAATTGAATTATTAAAAACCCGGAACATTGGTGCTTTTCAGTTTAAAACCGAAGGTAAAGAAACCTCGAACATTTCCGATGAAGAATACCTAGAAATGGTTAAACATGGTAAAAAGCACTGTTACCGGGGCGATGTGTTCCAGATTGTGCTTTCGAGAAGGTTTAACCAGAAATTCAGTGGCGATGAATTTAATGTGTACCGCGCATTGCGCAGGATAAACCCATCGCCTTACCTTTTCTTTTTCGACTTTGGGGCATACAAGATATTCGGTTCATCGCCCGAGTCGCAACTTATTGTTAACAACAACACAGCACATATTAACCCCATTGCCGGCACTTTCCGCCGCACCGGCGACGATGAAAAAGACCGTCATCTGGCCGTTGAACTGGCTGCCGACGAAAAAGAGAATGCTGAACACGTGATGCTTGTTGATCTGGCACGTAACGACCTGAGCCGCAATTCATCGCGTGTGACAGTCGGCAATTACCGCGAAGTTCAGTATTATTCGCATGTGCTTCATCTTGTTTCTGAAGTAAGCGGACAACTTGATGCGGGAACCAATACAATCAAAGTATTTGGCGACACGTTTCCGGCCGGAACCCTTTCAGGCGCACCCAAATACAAAGCCATGGAAATTATCGACAGGCTCGAAAATAATGCCCGCTCTTTCTATGGTGGTGCTATTGGTTTTATTGGGTTTAACGGCGACATTAACCATGCTATAACCATCCGTACATTTATGAGCCGTGGAAACAACCTGGTTTCACAGGCGGGTGCAGGTATCGTTGCAAAATCGAAAAACGAAAACGAACTGCAGGAAGTAAACAACAAACTGGGCGCCCTGAAAAAAGCAATAACCGAGGCAGAAAAAATTAATAACGAAATCGCCATTTAATTATCAATTTCAATAAAATAATTCCGATTAACATCGGGCATAACAGTGACAACTATGACAACAATGATAACAAAAACCAAAATACTCGTTCTCGACAATTACGATTCGTTTACCTACAACCTGGTGCATGCAATACGGGAGCTGACAGGCGGCCCTGTTGATGTTTACCGCAACGATGAAATATCAATCGAAGATGTAGGGATTTTCGATAAAATTGTATTATCGCCCGGTCCGGGCATCCCCGATGAAGCCGGTATATTGAAAGAACTGATTGCCACTTACGGTGCAACAAAAAGTATTTTCGGCGTTTGCCTCGGGTGCCAGGCTATTGCCGAAGTATACGGGGGTAAACTGTTAAACCTAAACAAAGTTTACCACGGTGTTTCAACCCCGGTAAAGGTTATTGATAAAAATGACATTTCATTTGCCCGGTTACCGGATGAAATTGAAGCAGGACGCTACCACTCATGGATTGTCGACTCAGAATATATTCCCGAAGTATTAAAAGTATCGTCGGTTGATAACGAAGGAAACGTGATGGCACTTTATCACCGCGAATACGACGTAAGGGGCGTGCAATTCCACCCGGAATCGGTGCTTACCCCCATGGGCAAACAAATTATTGCAAATTATTTAAACCATTAAGCATAGTATTAACAATCAATAAAATTTCTCCAATGAAAGAAATTCTTCAAAAGCTATCGGGGCATAAAACCCTTTCAAGGAAAGAGGCACATGCCATTTTGAAAGAGATAACGGACGGGCGTTACAACCAAACGCAGGTTACGGCATTCATTACCATGCTTATGATGCGTAGCGTTACCCCCGACGAATTGGCCGGTTTCAGGGATGCCTTGCTCGAACTCAGCATCCCGCTCGATTTATCGGATTACAACACCATTGACCTTTGCGGTACCGGTGGCGATGAGAAAAATACGTTTAACATTTCAACCCTGTCGTCGCTGGTGGTGGCAGGCGCTGGTTACAAGGTGGCAAAACACGGCAATTACGGGGTATCATCGGCTTGCGGCTCCAGCACCGTGATGGAATATTTCGGGTATAAGTTTACAAACAATCAAGCATCCCTTCGAAAAATGATGGAAGAGACCGGAATGGTTTATTTGCATGCTCCGTTGTTTCACCCGGCCATGAAATCGGTTGGGCCTATAAGGCGCAGCCTTGGAATGAAAACCTTCTTTAACATGATTGGCCCTTTGGTTAACCCCGTTCGCCCCGCGAATCAGTTTGTTGGTGTATACGATCTTGAAACGCTGCGTTTGTATAGTTACATTTATCAGCAAACCGGCATGAATTACAACATTGTGTATTCAATGGACGGCTACGATGAAATATCGCTTACCGGAAGTTTTAAATTGATTGGCAACGAGGAAAACAGCCTGATATCGCCCGAACAAATTGGGTTTGATACGTTGAAACCCGAAGATCTTTTCGGAGGGAACACGGTGGAAGAAGCCATTTCGATTTTTAAGGAAATTTTAAACGGGAAAGGCACCAAGGCACAAAACAGCGTAGTGCTTGCCAATTCTGGCATGGCCATAAAAACCATACATCCCGAAAAAAGCCTTGAGCAATGTATCGAAGAGGCTAAAAGTTCACTTTTCGGGGGTAAGGCCAAAAAGGTACTCAAAAAACTCGTATACCTTAGCTGTCAAATGCAGGTACAACCCCAATTGTAAAAAAAATCAAAATTGAATGATGACAATTCTTGATGAAATAAATGCCCATAAGCGTTTGGAGGTTGAAAAACAAAAGGTTTCACTTCCTCTTGACGAATTGAAAAAACATCCGGCATATAATAAATCTGTGCCTTCATTGAAAGCATTCCTTTTATCGGGTGAGAAAACGGGAATTATTGCCGAGTTTAAACGCAAATCGCCATCAAAAGGGACCATTTACGAAAAAGCAAAACCTGATGCCGTTGTCAATGAATATGAAATGGCCGGCGCTTCGGGCGTTTCGGTTTTAACCGATACGAAATATTTTGGCGGCACCCTTAACGATTTACAAAAGGCTGCCTCATTACTCCATATCCCGGTATTACGTAAAGATTTTATGATTGATGAATACCAGGTGCATGAAGCCAAAGCGTATGGTGCTGCTGTCATATTGCTGATTGCGGCATCGATATCAGTTGAAAAAATTGACCAACTGGCAGGGCTGGCACACGAGCTTGGCATGGAAGTGTTGTTCGAAATACATTGCGAAGAAGAATTGAATAAAGTGTCTTCAAATGTGGATATTGTCGGTGTAAATAATCGTGATTTAAAAACGTTCACGGTCGATATAAACCAGTCGATAAAGCTTGCTGAAAAGATACCATCGCAATTTATGAAAATATCGGAAAGTGGTATTAGTAATCCGGAAACGGTTAAGATGCTTAAAACATTTGGATATCAAGGGTTTTTAATGGGTGAAAATTTTATGAAAGAAACCGATCCCGGAGAAGCATTCCGACGTTTTGTTAAAAAATTGAAAGCTCATAATTAACAAAATATGCCAATTCATTATAAAAATATCGTGCCCTGGGGACGTTCATACAGCGAATATGTGAATATGTTCGCACTGGAACCTGGATTTCTTTCATGCAAAATCCTGGGTTGCGGCGATGGCCCAGCAGCATTTAACGCTGTTGGGAATGCATTTGGGGGAGAGATCGTTTCAGTTGATCCGCTCTTTCGTTTTTCGAAGCCGGAAATTGAGAAACGGATAGACGAAACCTTTGGACAGGTGATGGCACAGACCCGGGAAAATGCCGGAAAGTTTAACTGGGATGTTTACGGATCGGTTGAAGGGCTTGGAAAAATAAGGATGAAATCGATGCGGCAGTTTTTGAGCGATTATGAAAAAGGCCTGGAAGAAGGCCGTTATATTGATGCCGAACTGCCTTTTTTGCCCTTCGGAGACGACTCATTCGATTTAGCGCTTTGCTCGCACTTTTTAATGCTTTACTCCGACCATCTCAATTTGGATTTTCATCTGAAAGCCATTGACGAAATGCTCAGGGTAGCTGCCGAAGTTCGGATATTTCCAGTACTTGAAATGAATGCCAACCGGTCGGCACATCTCGGCCCGATTATGGAAAGGTTCCCTGAAAGCGAGTTGATAACTGTAAATTACGAATTTCAAAAAGGTGGCAACCAAATGTTGAAAATAACAAAAGAATGACCATTGGCCAATGCCTCTGATTTTTTAGTAAACCAATAACTATGATTGTAAAAGTTTGTGGAATGGGCGATGTGGCGCGAATGCACCAACTGGCAAAATTGCCGGTCGATATGCTGGGGTTTATTTTTTACCCCCGGTCGCCCCGTTATGTTGTAGGTAAAATCGCACCTGAGGAACTACCCCCCAGCCCCCGCCAGTTGGAGGGGGAGTTAAGGGCATCAACCTCTCAACATTCAAATGCGATTATAAAAGTTGGTGTATTTGTTAATTCCAACAAAGAAACAATATTGCAGCAAGCAAAAAGGTATCATCTGGAAGCTATTCAATTACATGGAAGCGAAGCTCCTGAATTGTGCAGGGCTTTAAAAGAAAAAGGATATCAAATATTAAAAGCTTTCAACCTGACTAAAAGCAATGATTTTGATTCGTATGCACCTTACTGTGATTATTTCCTTTTCGATACACCATCGGAAAAGCACGGCGGCACGGGTGCAAAATTTGATTGGTCACTGCTCGATAAATATTCTGGAGAAACACCCTTTTTGCTAAGTGGCGGCATTGGTCCGGACGATGCTGAAGAAATAAAAAGCATAAACCATCCTCAATTTTGCGGGATCGATATCAACAGCAAGTTCGAGATTGAACCGGGAGTGAAAGATGTGGATTTGGTAAAAATGTTTCTTTCTAAACTCCCCCCCAGCCCCCTAAAGGGGGAGACGAAAAATCCTAAGAGAGAATTAGGTACTACTAAAGACAATACTATCCAAACATCTCTGTTGGAGGATTTTAGGGAACAAGCTCCCCCTTTAGGGGGCTGGGGGAGCTAAAATGCATTATGGAGCAGCTCCAATATTGTTTGGGTTTGCAAAACAAATGAGAGCAAAATAAGAAACGAATTAAAACAACGAATAAATGGATAAAACAAACAATAAAGGTAGAAACCCAAAGTCCCCTATAGGGGATTTAGGGGTGACTCCCCCTTTAGGGGGGTGGGGGGTTAACTCATTAGGCTATTACGGTGAATTCGGCGGTGCCTTCATCCCCGAGATGTTGCAACCCAACGTGGATGCACTTCGGGCTTGTTACCGCGAAATTATCGATTCGCCAGAGTTTAAACAGGAGTTTATTAACCTGCTGAAAAATTACGTGGGGCGCCCGTCGCCTTTGTATTTTGCAAAAAGGCTTAGCGGGCATTACAATACAAAGATTTTCCTGAAGAGGGAAGACCTGAACCACACCGGTTCGCACAAGGTGAACAATACCATCGGGCAAATATTGCTGGCAAAAATGATGGGCAAAAATCGCATCATTGCCGAAACCGGTGCCGGACAGCACGGTGTGGCCACGGCAACGGTTTGCGCGTTGATGAACCTCGAGTGCATTGTGTACATGGGATCGACCGATATGGAACGCCAACTGCCCAATGTAAAACGTATGGAAATGCTTGGGGCCAAAGTAATCCCGGCCGAAAGCGGGAACAAAACCCTTAAAGATGCAACCAATGAAGCCTTGCGCGACTGGATTAACAACCCCGAAGATACATACTACCTGATTGGATCGGTTGTAGGGCCTCACCCGTACCCCGACATTGTTGCAAAGTTTCAGTCAATAATCAGTGAAGAAATGGGCTGGCAGCTCGACGAACAGATAGGCCGCACCTCACCCGATTACATTCTTGCCTGCGTAGGCGGGGGTAGCAATGCCGCCGGCGCTTTTTACCACTATCTCGAAAACAAGACTGTAAAACTGATTGGTGTTGAAGCCTCGGGACTGGGAACCCTTTCAGGTGAAACGGCAGCATCGATAGCCTGTGGTGAGGTGGGTTTTATTCACGGGTCGAAAACCCTGCTCATGCAAGATGGCGACGGGCAAATTACCGAACCCTATTCCATCTCGGCCGGGCTCGACTACCCGGGCATCGGGCCCATTCATTCACACCTTTTTGAAACCGGTCGGGCCACTTACATCGATGCTACCGATAAAGAAGCGTTAGATGCGGCATTCCTGCTTACACGGCTCGAAGGGATTATTCCGGCACTGGAATCGGCACACGCGCTTGCCGGGCTCGAAAAAATGAAATTTAACCCCGATGATGTAGTTGTTGTAAACCTCTCGGGCAGGGGTGATAAAGATATGGAGGCATATATTAAAAATCTATAAAGGCCTCCCCATCCCCTCCAAAGGAGGGGTGATTGGATACGGTGATAGAATTTATATATTGAAAAAAAAATGAAATATTATTAACTAATAAAAGTAGTCGCTTAAGTCCCCCGTGGGGGGACTTAGGAGGCTCATTGCCTCCCCTTAGGGGGGGTTGGAGGGGCTTATGAACACATTACAGAAGAAATTAAACGATAAAAAAGAAAACCTGCTCACCATTTATTTCACGGCAGGATACCCGCAGTTAAACGATACAGGTACAATAATTAAGGAGCTCGAAGCCTCGGGTGTTGACATTGTTGAGGTGGGCATGCCCTTTAGCGACCCGGTGGCCGACGGGCCAACCATTCAGAAAAGCAACCTGCAGGCATTACACAACGGCATGAGCATTAAAAAGCTTTTTGAGCAGTTGAAAGAAATTAAAAACGAGGTAACCATCCCGATTTTGCTGATGGGCTATATCAACCCGGTATGGAAATTCGGTGTAGAAAACTTCATGGAAGCCTGCAATAAAAACGGTGTTTCAGGGTTGATCCTTCCCGACATTCCGCTTGATGAATTTGTAAAAGACTACCAGCCACTTTACAAAAAATACGATTTGTCGAATGTTTTTCTCATCACCCCGCAAACCGGCAGCGAGCGTATAAAAGCTTACGATGAAGCCTGTAACGGGTTCATTTACATGGTGTCATCGGCCAGTACTACCGGGGCCAACAAGGCTGTTGATGAAGAGAAGCAGGTAGCATATTTCAGCCGGGTTAAAGAGCTGGGGTTAAAAAATCCACGCCAAATCGGGTTCAACATCAAAGATAAAGCCTCGTTTGACCGGGCCTGCCAATATGCCAATGGCGGGATAATTGGTTCGGCATTCATTAAAAAACTTGGCGAAGAAGGTGATTTAAAAAGGAAGGTAAGGGAATTTGTGGAAGGGATACGGTAGGGTAGTCAGACACTTTCAGGTCATTCAGACATTGAAAGGTCTGGGTCAGCGATTAAACATTTTCCCATTGTTCAATTATCTTCAATATTTTGTAAGTTTGTGTAGTTGAAATTATAAACTATGGAAAACTTTTTGACTCACATTCATATCAAAAAAATCTTTCATCTCGAAAACATCGATATCCCAATTGATGAAAAAGAGATGAAACATCTCATTATTACCGGGAAGAATGGGAGTGGAAAAACATCATTGTTAAATGCTATTGCATCTTTTTTCAATAATCTGATTTTTGATATTAAATACCCCAGTAATTATTCGAAATCGAGAAAGAAATTTGAAAATTCATTATATAATTTAATTTCTTCCAATAATGAAGAAAAAATTGAAAAAGAAGAATTTAAGCAATTCAAGAATAATGAATTCTCTGCTAAGCTTATTCCTTCATTTTCAGGAATAAAAAATTTAACAAGAAAAATATTGGATGATGATTTTATATTGACTTACTATCCGACTTTTAGAAAACCGAGATTTAAAGAATCAAAAACTCCTCAAAAACCCGAATTAAATATTCCAGAAAAGATTGAAGAATCTTTAAGTACTCAATTTTTAAATTTTCTTGTTGATCTAAAAATACAGGAAGCATTGGCGCGTAATGAGAATGAGACTGATGATGCAAAAAAAATCAATGAATGGTTTATCAGTTTTGAAAATCTTCTTCGAGAAATTTTCGATTATAAAAACCTGAAACTTGAATTCAATTATAAAGACTATTCATTTACCATTAATCAGGACAGGCGCAGGTTCGGCTTTAATCAGCTTGCCGATGGTTATTCTGCTATTATTGACATAGTTTCCGATTTGATTCTAAAAATGCAGCATCCTAATTCCCTTGTCCGTGCCTATGAAAGAGAAGGTATTGTATTGATTGATGAGATTGAGACTCATCTTCATATTGAATTGCAACGATTGATTCTGCCATTCCTCACAAGGGTTTTCCCAAAAATCCAGTTTATTGTTACCACGCATTCCCCGTTTGTAATCAATTCCATACCAAATGTCGTAGTTTTCGATCTGGAGCGAAAAATACGGTTGGAAAACCTAACCGAGTATTCTTATGAAGCTTTAGCCGAAGGGTATTTTAAAGTTGATACAGATTCTGCGTTTCTGCAAAACAGGCTTAATCGTTTTAAAGAACTTGCCCAAAAACCTGATCGTGATATGGCAGAAGCATTTGAATATAAAAAACTCGATGAAGAATTTGCAAAACTAAACGAAGTCCTTGCCCCGCAATATGTAAAAAACGAATATCTGAAAACAAAAATTGCCGCAAAACCCTAAATAATGATCCGCATTTTCAAATCCCCGGAAGTACCTGCTTCTATACAAAAATCTGATTGTAACCGTTACGATGGTCAGGACGTGCAGGACAAGTTAGTCGCCGATCAACATGGGAAATGCTATTTGTGTGAAAATAAACCCCATCATAATTTTGTAATAGAGCACTTGAAACCAAAGGCAGAAGGATATTATCCCGAGTTGAAATACAAGTGGGAAAACCTTTTTCTTTCCTGTCAATATTGTAATGGCAGAAAACCAAACAGCTTTTTAATTCTTGATCCAACAAAAATTAATGTTGAAGAAATTATTGAGCAAAGGATGGAAGGAAGAGAAATGTGTTTTTCCAGTAACGTGAAAGATAAACAAACCAATCAGACGATTCAATTACTAACGAAGCTGTTTAACGGGAAAAATGGAATAAGGGATGTTAAATGTCAGCAATTATTTGAGGATGTAGAGTACGAAATCACTCTTTTTAATGAAATGTTAGATAAATACAAAAATGATCCGTCCAAAAACAATCGGCAAACCCTGATTGACAGCCTTAAAATTGACAAAGAGTATCTTGGATTTAAATTCTGGATTATAAATGATTTCGGTTTTTATGAGGACTTTAAAGATGAGATTATTTGGAATAAAATTAATTGATACCGATCCCAAAACGCACATTTTTTTACATTGTAGGATTTACACAGTTGAGCCAATTCATATTTATTATGATTAATAGCTTATTGCATTCTGAAATCTTTCAGAGATAAATATTTATGCATAAATGTACAATGGCGTCAAAGTCGATCCTATTTATATAACAAACTGACAGGGGCGCGTTTGCTTTTTGCCGGGTATTTTAGAATAGAACTTGTTTTTATTGGTTGAAATGTGGTAAATTAGCATGAAAAATATAATAAACTACAACCATGATTGATTTACCCAGTTTGCGCAAAGAAACCCGTTACGGCATGCCCGCTGCCGATCAGATACTATTTAACAGGTATTACATTACGGGATACTCGTATTATTTCCGCCAGCCCAAATGGGTTTTGGAAATTGTAAACCCACCCACGATAAAAATTGAAAACGAAGGGGTTGAACGCTCCGATAATTTTCGACCCGATTACCGGATACCGCAAATGTTCCGGGCCGACCTGGTCGATTTCAGGGGCTCGGGTTACGACCGGGGGCACCTGGTGCCAAGCGCCGACCAGGCCGGTATGCAGGTTCAAAACAGCGAAACATTCTTGTTAACGAACATGTCGCCACAAAAGCCCGATTTGAACCGTGTTATTTGGCGAAGGCTTGAAAACGCGGTGCGTGTTTTAAACGATCGAGCGGATGTTTTGGAAACATACGTTGTAACAGGGCCGGTGTTTGATTTTGACAAGCCGGTAACGGTAATCGGTACAAATGATTCAAACCAGGTGACAATTCCCGTGCCCCATGCTTATTTTAAATCGATACTAACGGAAGATAAACGGGGAAACCTGGAAATGTGGTCTTTCATGATTGACAATGAAGGCAGCGACTTGCCCCTTTCCGAATTTCTTGTGCCAACCCAAAAGGTTGAAATTTATGCCGGGATCAAGTTGTGGAACAACCTTGTGGGTAGCGAAATAGAAGAAGAAAAAAGTAAGGTGCGTTCAATGTGGTGACTTTAATTCGCCGTTTTTTTAAAACGGCTTTAGACGCTCTTGTTTAGCAATAAAACAGGTTTTGCTGCAATGGACGTTTCTTCAATACGTTTGTACCATTTCCGACTCAACCGTGAAATTCCCTTTTTCATCCTTCCCGGCCAGGTCAATCATGCAGCGGGCAATTTGATAAGCGCTTACAGGTTTCATTTTCTTTAACCGGCCCACCATTAACGGTGAAAGCAGTTTGGATGCGTAGTAGCCCATTTCCTCGGCAAAACGAAACTCTTCGCGTTCGCCGGTAATTAACGACGGGCGTACAACATAAACCGTTTCTATGCCGGCTTTTTTAACGGCCTCTTCCATCTGACCTTTGGTGCGGAAATAGAACAACCGGGAATGGTAATTGGCCCCTTTTGCGCTGACAACAAGAAATTTCTTTATGCCTTTGTTTTTGCAAATCGTAGCCAGGGTTATCACGTATTCATAATCGACCTTCAACATGCCTTCGCGTCCCGATTTTCGTTGGGTTGTACCAAGCGCACAGAAACAAACATTGATATTTTCTGGCAGCTTTACCTCGTTCAGCCTGCTGAAATCGGTAATGATTACTTCAAGTTTTGGGTGTGCAATTGACAACTCACGCCGGGCAATTACAATTAGCTTGGAATAGTTGTCGTCGGCAATCAGTTCCATAATCAGGTTTCGGCCAACAAGGCCTGTAGCACCGGTTACAAGGGCTGTTTTCATTTTAGAAAGTTAAATTTTTTCCAGTGTGCTTTTCTCTAACCAGCCGGTGTTTCCATCGGCCAGTTTAATTTCGTACCAGTTGCCCAGTTCTTCGGTTATTTCCACTTTCAGCCCTTCGTGAATAACAAACAGCGGAGTGCCGCTTTCAGCGGGCGAGGCTTTTACCGTTACTGTTGGCGACAAAATAATGGCGTGGTCCCTGTGGATGATTTTCATTTTTTGGACGCCTGAAAAACCAAAAGTAACAAGCGACCCGATCAGGAAAATGACAGCAATGGCAAAACCCAGCTTTTTCAGTCCGGTTGAACGTGAGAAGACATACACGGCAGCGAACACAAGCGTAAATATAAAAGCAGCAATGCTGATAAGTGCCCAGCCGTTGGTGGTGTTCATGTTAATGAGGTTGTGCCACCACTTTAAAAAAAACGGGCGGGGCAGGGGCTCAATTTTATCAACCACGAACTGGTTGGCCAAATCGAGGTTGAACTGGATGTCTTCATCGTTGGGCGCTAACAGTTTTGCCCGTTCGTAATTGAGGATGGCGCTGGTAAGGTTGCCGTTTTTATAATGGGCATTGCCCAGGTTAAAATACAGTGCTGCCGATTCATAGCCTTTGTCAAGTATGTTTTCATACATCTCAACGGCTTTTGCAAATTCGTTGTCAACATAGTATTCGTTGGCTTTTTGCAATGAATCCGAAGGTTCAGCTTTCATTGCCAAAAATGCAATAACCAATATGAAAGTTGCAAGTAACTTCTTCATCAAATTGCTTTTTTACGTATTTGTTTTTCGAATTGATTGATCAGGCGTTCCCCCTCTTTGTAAAGGGTATGAATATCGTCGGTGACCGCTGCCGGAGCATAGCGTGCCATTTCGCATTTATCGACAAGTTCGATAAACGCGTCGATGGTTTCTTCTTTAACACTGTGCCTGCTTAGTGTTGCCCGGGCATTGTCGCGGTTCAGTTCCGATACGGGAATGGTAAGCTTATCGCTCAGGTACCCCCAAAAAGCTTTAAGCAAGGCATCGAAGAAATCGTCCTTGTTGTTCTTCTTTACGCAGGTTGAAGCGGCCTTGAGGTGTTTGCGGGCCATTTTGCTGGCCTTTTTATTCCGCATTAATGCAATGTCGGCGTTTTCCCTGAGCCTTTTTTGCTGCAGCAGTACAAGCAGGATAAAAGCAAGCAGCGAACCGGCATAACTCAGGTAAAACGGCAATGTGCCGTAAAGTATGCTGTTAGCCGATCTCAGTTTCAGGTTTTTCTGTTTGATAAAGCGGATATCTTTTCCAAGGAACCGCACATTTTCTTTGGTCATTGAACTGATAACCGTTGCATTCTGGTCGTCGGAGCCTTTCTCAACGTGAACGTCAAACTGCTTTGTCGTCAGGGTTTTGTATTGTTTTGTTGCAGGGTCGAAGTAGACAAAATTTTGTGCAGGTATGGTAAAATCGCCGGCATAGCGTGGTATCACCACTTGTTCGAAACGGGTATTGCCAATAATCCCTGCGTCCGATGCTTTAAAGTTGTACGATGTTTGGGGGTCGTAAACCTCAAAATCGGCCGGAAAATTGAAATTGATGGGGTTGATGTGTTTCAGGTTTCCGTTTCCGGTTATGGTTACATCAATGGTTAGTGCTTCGTTGGCCGTTATGCTGGTTTTGTCGATGCTCGAAGCAAGTGAAAATTTACCCACTGCCCCGTTAAAACCGGACGGGGGCGATGGGAGTTCTTTCACATTGATGGTAATGCGTTTCGATTTGGCGCTGGTACGTACATTTTGATACGAGCCAAAAAAGTCGTCGAAAATGCTTTGGCGGGCTACACGCTTTTGGACGTTAAAAACCATTTCAGCCGGCTCGATGTAAAGTGTGCCGGTTTGTTGGGGTATGAGGATTTTTTTCTGAAGTGTGTACACGTTGTAAATGATGCCGTCAACGGCTTCGCGGGTTCGGGTTTGGTCGGCCTGGGGTATGTCAATGTCCTGGGTCCAGAACCCTTCAAACGAGGGCAGGGTTTGGTCGATAACCGAAAGGCCTACCTGGCTGTAGAGCTTGAAGGTGGCGGTGATCATTTCACCTTTGTACACGTTTTGTTTATCGGTTTCGTAGCGTATAAACAGCTCTTCGGCCGAAGCGGTAGTTGTTTCGTTGTTATTGTCTTCATTTTCCCTGTTGTTGGGTTGTGCGCGGCCGGTTGAGGCAGGTTGCCTTCCCTTGATCACTTTTATTTTAACAGAATTCGACTGGTAAATGTTGCCCTTTGATTTAATGGTTGCCGGCGAAATGGTATAAGTTCCCTCAGCCTGGCCACGTAAAACAAATGTGTACGAATATTCAACCGATTGTGTTGTACGACCGTTTACTATGCTAAAACTTCGGCTGCTCGACTGGCTGGGCCCCATTAAAATATCGAAATTGGGGATTTCGGGCATGCGCAAATCTTCACCTTTGGCATTGAGTGTAAGGGTTAAGCTGAATTGTTCGCCAATGGCAACAACTTCCGGGGCCGACATGCGAAATGTGACATCGTCGGCAATGGCGTTGATGCCTGCAAATATGAATATGATGAGAATAAATTTTCTAATCATGCTAACCTTATTTTTTACAAAAATAGTAAACCTCTTTTAAATTACTTCTTTGGCCTCCCTCTTTTGGCGGGGCAGGGGGAGGCCTTATTTACCAATCTTTATCGGGCCGGTTCTGTTTGGCTTTTGCCGCCTTGGCTTTTTTAACTTTTTCCTGTGTCTCTTTTTCATCGTTTTGCAATGCTTTCAGCATTTGCTCGGCATTTTGCCGCGATATTTTGGGTTGTTGCTGTTGTTGTTGCTGTTGATCCTGGTTTTGCTGGTTTTGATTCTGGTTCTGGTTTTGGTCCTGTTCCTTTTTGTCTTGTTGTTTATCCTGATTCTGATCTTGATTCTGTTGCTGATTTTGATCCTGATTCTGATCCTGGTTTTGTTGTTGCTGCTGTTGTTGTTGTTGTTGTTGTTGCTGCTGTTTCATTTTCCGGGCAAATTCAAGGTTGTATTTCGCCTCAATGTCCGTTGGGTTATTGCGCAGGGCATTTTTATAGGCTTCAATGCTTTCATCGAGTTTTTGTTGTGCCAGCAGCGCGTTTGCATGGTTAAACCATGCTTTCCCTTTGTCTTCCTTCGTAGGGGCGGTTTCTATCAGTTGTTCAAATTGGTTGCCTGCTTCGAACATCTTATTCTGTTTAAACATGGCATTACCAATGTTGAACTGCGATTTAAAATCGTTGGGCTTTTTTTCAAGGGCTTTGCGGTATTCAACTTCGGCATTCACAAAATTGATTGAATCGAAACGGGTTGAATCGGAATTTTCCATGGCCTGCTTGTAATACCGGTTTCCCTTTCGTATAAATTTTCGTTCGTTTTGGCCCATTGCCGCAACGGTTAGTAAAATCAATAATAGTATGAATATTGGTCGCCTCATTTCTCCTCCTTTTTACTGAATAACCTGAAATTCTTCAACATTTTGTTTTTCCGTTCCAGTACCATAAACTCGATAATTACGAGGGCCAGCGCCACCATTAAAAAGTAAAAATACTGATCGTTGTAATCGGAATACACCCGCGATTCGAGTTCGGTTTTCTGCATGCTGTTTATTTCATCGAAGATGGTGTTTATACCTACTTCGGTATTGTTTGCCCTGACGTATTTCCCGTTTCCGGCCACGGCAATTTGTTGCAGCAGGCTTTCGTTCAGTTTTGTAACTACTACATTCCCGTTCTGGTCCCTGCGGAAATCTTTCTGGCCGTTTGCATCGTAAACGGGTATTGGGCCGCCTTGTGGCAATCCCATTCCAATGGTATGCACTACAATTTCGTTTTTAGCAGCTTGTGCAGCCATTTCAATGGCATTGTTCTCGTGGTTTTCGCCGTCGGTAATAATGATCATGGCCTTGCTGCTTTCGCTTTCGGGGGTAAACGAGTTCATGCCCAGCTCAATTGCGGTTCCAATGGCTGTTCCCTGCACCGGTACAATGTCGGTACTGATTGATGAGAGGAAAAGCTTTGCCGAAGTATAATCGGTGGTAATGGGTACTTGTGTGTAGGCATCGCCGGCAAAAACAATGAGACCGATTTTATCGTTGCTGAGCCTTTCGGTAAGGCGCGAAATGGCCATTTTTGCACGTTCAAGGCGGTTGGGCTGTATGTCTTCCGACATCATGCTGTTCGAAACGTCGAGGGCAATGATTATCTCCACCCCTTTCCGTTTAATTTTTTGCAATTTTGAGCCAAACTGCGGGCGTGCCAGGCCAACAATGAGAAAAGCCAGTGCGGTGCATAAAAGCACAAATTTCCACACCGGGCGTGAATTTGAAGCGTTGGGCATTAACGGGGCCAGCATTTCGGGGTTGCCAAATTCACTGATGGCTTTCCGGCGTTTAATCCTGAACCAGATAAACAAAATGATGAGCGCCGGTATGGTGAGCAGCGCGTATAGATATTCCGGATTTCCGAACCTGAACATTTCCATTTTTATACCATTTTAAATCAACCCTGTTTTGTTGTCAGGGAATATTTCTGAAAACGGATACTTTAAGTAAAATTCCCACTATCATCAACAGCATGGCTGCCAATGCATAAGGTTGAAATTCTTCTTCTTTTTTACTGAACTCTTTCACCTCGATTTTTGATTTTTCGAGGGCATCGATTTCATCGTATATCTCGCGTAATTTTTCGTTATTGGTTGCCCTGTAATATTTGCCATCGGTAATGTTGGCAATGCTTTGCAACGACTCTTCATCAATTTTAACCTGCACATCCTGTATGCGTGTGCCAAACGGTGTTTGAACGGGGTAGGGGGCGGTGCCTATTGTACCAACACCAATGGTGTATACACGTATCCCGAATGTTTTGGCAATTTCGGCCGCGGTTAATGGCGGAATTTCGCCCCGGTTGTTTTCACCATCGGTAAGCAGGATGATCACCCGGCTGATGGCATCACTCTCTTTCAGGCGGTTAACCGAAGTGGCCAAGCCGTTTCCAATGGCCGTGCCGTCTTCAAGAATGCCTGTTTTCGTTTCCCTTAACAGGTTTGTTACCACGGCATGGTCGGTGGTAAGTGGACACTGGGTGAACGATTCACCGCTGAATACCACCAGCCCTATGCGGTCGTAGGGCCTGCCGGCAATAAACCGGGTTGCCACCTCTTTGGCTGCTTCGAGCCGGTCGGGGCGCAGGTCGCGGGCAAGCATACTGGTCGATACGTCGATGGCCATCACAATGTCAATCCCTTCGGTTGAAACATTTTCCCAGCTTTCGCTCGACTGTGGCCTTGCCAGTGCAACAACAAGCAACGAAATAACGGCAAGGGTTATTACAAACAGCGAGTGCCTCAGGTAATGCTTCCATCCTTTTGGCAGGTTTTCCATGCTTTGCGTCGTCGATATTTTCAGGCTGGCGCCGCTACGCCGATACCTGAATATATACCAAACCACCATGGGTACCATCACCAGCAGCAGGTAAAACATCTCCGGATTCGCGTATGTATAGTTGCTCATTATTCGTTATCTTTTTACTTCAACTTCTTCTTACTTCTCAAAGTCTCTTTTCAATTTAACTTCGCGTCTTAGCACCTTTGCGGTAAAAAATTACTTTAGTATCACATCATCTCCCTCCCGGTCGTCAACAGGTTCTTTTTCTTGCTGAATTTCCACCCGTTTGGTTTGGTTAATGAAAAAGTACGAATCGACCAAAATGAGGTTGTTGTCGTCGGGCAGGGGTTCATATTTGGCAAACTTCACCAGGTCGGCCTGGGTCAGTATACGTTTCAGGTTTTCGAATGATTTTTCGTCCATTAACGAACGCCTGTATTTAAACGCGGCAATGGTTTCGTCGCTGGTTAGTTCGAGTGCCGGTATTTCAAATCGGTATTCAATGTACTGGCGCAACACGTTGGTAATTTCGCTGTAATACAGTTTTGTTTTTCCCTGTTGCCAGATTTTTTCGTCTTTAATCCTGTCGAGTTCGCGCAGGGCAATAACGTGTGCAGGCTCTTTGGGTTTCGATGGCAATGAAAAAATGGGTTGCTTGTTTTTCTTTCTTCGAAGGGAATAGAGTAACAGGAAAATGAGACCAAAGGCCAGTAACCCGCCCAGTAGCCAGGGCGCAACTTCTTTAAATGTAACGGGGGCTTCGTAAGGCGATTTTATGTCAATTGGGCCCTGCATCGCATTCATCAGTGAATCGATTTTGGGCAGGGTATAAACATGCAATGCGAGCGGGTTGGTGGGCACCGAGTCAATCAGTCCTTTGTAACGGATGTTGAACCAGAAAGATGGAATTTCATGCCGGCCGGTGTCGAACGAGGTAATAAGGTATTCCTGAAGCAGGAGTTTGCGGTCGTTTTCGAGCAAGACAGAATCGACTTTCGAGCGGTCGAGTATTTCAATGTTTTCGGTCAGCGAATCATCAGGTACCGGAAACTGGATGTCGAAATCGGCGGGATATTCAATTTGCACCCGTAAATGCACCTGGTCGCCAATGAGTATAGCCGAACTGTCGAGCATGGCCTGTGGTTTGATCTCCTGGGCCCATGCAAGGCTTGAGGCCAATAGTAAAAGTGCAAAAGCAACTGTTTTTATTCCATTTTTCATCATAACCGGCTACCTCTTTTTTTGAACAAAGTCATTAACGACCGTACATAGTCTTCTTTGGTGTTGATGTTCACGTAATCGACCCCTGAGCGTGTAAAAGCCTGGTCGAGCAGGTTCGATTGTTCTTTCCACCAGTGTTGGTAGTATCCCCGAACATTCCGGCTCGACGTATCAACCCAGATGAATTTTCCACTTTCGGCATCTTTCAGTTTAATCATGCCAATGGGCGGAAGCGTTGTTTCCCGTTCGTCGAAAATTCGCAAACCAACCATGTCGTGCTTGTTGTTGGCAATGGTAAGGGCGCGTTGCAGCTCTTTGTTGTTGTCGATAAAGTCGGAAATGACAAAGGCCGTGCACCGTTTTTTTATGGCATTGGTCAGGTATTCGAGTGCAAGTTTAATGTTGGTACCTTTTTTTTCGGGCTGATAGTCGATCAGTTCACGGATAATGTGCAGAATATGACTACGACCTTTTTTTGGCGGAATGAATTTTTCGATTTCTTCGGAAAAGAAGATCACCCCGATCTTGTCGTTGTTTTGAATGGCCGAAAAAGCCAGGATAGCGGCAATTTCAGTGATGATGTTCTTCTTGTATTTTTCAAATGTACCGAAATCGCGGGAGCCGCTCACGTCAATCAGCAACATTACGGTGAGCTCGCGCTCTTCTTCAAAAACCTTGATGTAGGGTTTGTTGTAGCGGGCCGTAACGTTCCAGTCGATGTTGCGGATATCGTCGCCATACTGGTATTCGCGCACTTCGCTGAAAGCCATACCCCGCCCTTTAAACGCCGAGTGGTATTCGCCGGCAAAAATATTCCGCGACAAGCCCCGCGTTTTAATCTCAATCTTCCGTACTTTTTTTAATAGCTCTGTGTGTTCCACAACTTATAAATTCCAAATTCCAAAAAACAAATTCCAAAATCCAGAAAACAAATCTCAAAGTATTTCCTTATTTTAGAGTGTTTATTTTATTCTTTTTTGGACAATTTTATGATGATTGTTGATATTATTTTGCGAAGCTCTTCTGCTTCATTATTTAACTCGTTAATCTCGTTAAATAATTCCTGATTTGTTTTTTCAAGAATTGTTAACCAGTACATTGTTTCTTTAGCTTCTTTTCTTGATATTCTTAATCTAAAAATTTTGTCTTTATCTCCCAGAGATTCATTCGCCTCAATATAATTTGCCCCATTTGAACCCGAAGAACGAACTACCTGTTTGCTATCCTCTATATTCCCAATATTTTTCGGTAGTTTTTTTACTAAAAATCTGATTTTTGAACTAAAATCAATACACCTTTTTCCAGATTGTTCATAATGTCTTCAATTTTGGAATTTGTTCTTCTAAGGAACTTCAACCGTATTCAATATTTCACTAATAATTTCCTCGGTTGTGAGGTTTGTGGCCTCGGCTTCGTAGCTGAGCCCGATGCGGTGGCGCAGCACGTCGTGGCATACAGCACGCACATCTTCGGGAATTACATAGCCCCTGCGTTTGATGAACGCGTATGCTTTCGATGCCTGGGCCAGGCTGATGCTGGCACGCGGCGACCCGCCAAAGTTGATCATGCTCGAGAATTTATCGAGTTTATATTCAGCCGGGTTACGGGTGGCAAACACAATGTCGACAATGTATTTCTGAATTTTTTCGTCCATGTAAACCTCGTGTACCACATCGCGGGCTTTTACAATATCAGCCGGTTTCAAAATGGTTGTTGCCTTTGGAAATTCTTTCAACAGGTTTTGCTGAATGATCATTTTTTCTTCTTCCTTTTGTGGGTACCTGATAACGACTTTCAGCATGAAACGGTCTACCTGTGCTTCGGGCAACGGGTAGGTACCTTCCTGCTCAATGGGGTTTTGCGTGGCCATAACCAGGAATGGTTGTTCCAGTTTATAGGTATGGTCGCCAATGGTAATTTGCCGTTCCTGCATGGCTTCAAGCAGTGCCGATTGAACTTTTGCCGGTGCACGGTTAATCTCGTCGGCCAGTACAAAGTTGGTGAAAATGGGGCCTTTTTTAACCACGAACTCTTCGCTCTTCTGGCTGTAAATTAAGGTACCCAGCAGGTCGGCAGGCAACAGGTCGGGTGTAAACTGGATGCGTGCATAATCGGCATCGATGGTTTGGGCAAGGGTGTTAATGGCCAGTGTTTTTGCCAGCCCGGGAACACCTTCCAACAGGATGTGCCCATCTGATAAGAGCCCGATTAATAAGCTCTCAACCAGGTGTTTTTGGCCTACAATCACTTTGTTCATCTCGATGTTGATCATGTCGACAAACTGGCTTTCCTGCTGAATTTTTTCGTTCAATGCTTTAATGTCGGTACTTATAGTCATGTTACTATTGAATTTGTTTATTATTGATCGAATTTTCGAACCACGAAAATAACCTATTGAAAATATTAAATGAAATGAAGTCCAGTTAAAAAATGTTAAGTTAAAGGTATTAAAATATTGGCCTTATTTTGCAGAAATACAGTGGTATATGATTTTGATAGTGGGTGAATTTTAACTTTGATTAAGAATTGGGACTTTATTGGCTTTGACAAATCCCGTATGAAGTCACTGAAAAACAAGAATTCTTTGTCGATACAAGGTTAGTTTAAATTCTGTAGGGATTAATATTTAAGCCCCTTTATCCCTATAGAATCTGAATCATTGTTGGAAATAAGCGTGTAATTATTGGCTATTGACGTTGCAGCAATAATTGCATCAGGTGTTTTGATCCTTTTGCTACGACGTATTTTCACACAATAAAAGATAACATCGGAGGTAATGCCCATTACTTCACTATCATTGATAAAATCCTTTATTGCTTGTTCTTTGTGCGCTTCTGTTTTCCAGCATAGCAGCTCAATTTGGGAAATAACTGAAAGGTTTGGCACGGAATCAATAACTGAATCCATAAACTATAAACCAGTTGCAGGAAGTGAAGCCGAGAAATAATCGGAAACTACATTGGTGTCGATTAAATACTGTTCCATTCGCTGCGCATCTGGTTTATATGGTCGTTTAATTGTTGTCCTTCTTCTTTAGTAAAATAACCCTTGTATTTTTCTGACAATTTGAGCTTTACAGGTTCGTTTTAGTGTAAAAGCCTGGCTGCTTTTTGATTGGTTAGTTGTATTATCATAGTATTTCCCATTCGTCCAATTATTTAGCGTGAAGCAATGTTTGAATCTTTATAAAGCATTATAATATAATTTATAATGCAAAAGTAGCATAAAAAATCTATCTTTAACAATATTCTCAATAGATGGTTATTGGATGTGCTTCGTTTATCAGGAAAGAATAGATTATAATTGCTTAGATTGAAAATTTATGCCAATACAAACTGTTGCTGATTCAGATTTGAAAGTGGCATTTTCAGGTATTTTAAAAAAAACACTTATCGAACATGTAAAGTGATGATAAACCGTTGCTGGTAAATATTTCCAATTTTGACTCTGTTTACGCCACTCAATATCAAATACTTTATTGGCATTTATTTATGTTTATAATGAAAAACAAAGCATAGATTAAAGTAGTAAAGTGGGGCAACAACCGGCAGGGTCTTAAATGACCTGTCGGATTTTGTGGTTGTGGATAAAAAACGTTTTACCCGTGCTATTCTTCCGGCTTAGATTTATATTTTTGTCTGAAATTTTATACCAACCGAAGTGGAACAATCATTAATCGTTAAAAAGGGCGAAACTATTATCTTTTCAAGTCATGGCAAATGGCTTTACCCGCTTTTCGAACTGGAGGATTTTCTGGCAACAAACAATGTCCCGGTGGGGGAATTATCCCTTCAGGACAAAATTGCCGGGAAGGCCGCTGCATTTTTGATTGTGCGGCTCGGTTTTAAAAACGTGCATATTTTGCTTGCCAGCGAAGGGGCTGCCGAAGTTTTTAAGCGTTTTGGTGTTCATTTTTCTGCCGATAAACTGGTACACCGAATACAGTGTAAAACCGAAGAAATTGTTCAGGGCAATGAACCGCCCGACGATGTTTGGCAAATGCTCAGGCGAAGGGCCGGGAGGGTATCCGGGGTGCCCGTTTCAATATCGGGGCTTTCATACCGGATTGGAAAGAGGCAATTGCTGTCGAAGCTCGATCTTTTTGTAAACAAAGGCGAACATATCTTTATCAAGGGGCAAAACGGGGTTGGAAAAACAACACTTTTGAAACTAATACTTGGCCTCGAAAAAACGGTTGAAGGAAAAATTGTTGTTGGCGACTACCGTGTTGGGACAAAGGCCTGGAACAAAATGCGCTATATTACAGGCTATGTTCAGCAGGAAAGTGTAAAAAACAACTTCCCGGTAACGGCACGCGAGGTGGTTGAAATTGGCCTGGCTGCACAAAAAAAGTCTAAATTGGAGATGGAACATCGTACCGAAATTTCGATGCGCCGTACCGGATGCTGGCATTTGGCAGACCATTCGTATCACGATTTGTCGGGAGGCGAAAAGCAACGTGTTAACATTGCCCGTTGCTTATGTCAGCAGGCTAAAGTGTTGCTTTTCGACGAACCAACATCGTACCTCGATCCTGCTGCGAAAGAAGAACTTTACGAAATGCTGAACGAGTTATGGGCAAACGAGGCACCTACGGTAATCATTGTTTCACACGATGATAGCTGGATTGACCGGTTTAACTGGCCGGTATATGAATTGAAAAACGGATCGTTATGCTTGAACTCTTAACATATCCGCCCGTACTCAGGGGGTTTGTTGTGTTGATGCTTTCGGGCATTACCTTTCCCATAACGGGCGTATACCTTTTACGCATGAACTTGTTGCCATTGCGTTTTATGCTCATGCATGGGGCGTTATTGGGTGGTGCCATTGCCCTGGCTTTTCAAATAAACCCATTTTGGACAACCATGGCCGTTAACCTTATACTTGTATGGTTTATGATCAGGGCTGCCCGCGGCCTCAAAGCCGATGCAGGTTTTATAAGTATTTTTATAATGGTGGCAGCCATTGGACTGGCTTTCGTTTTTATCTCTTTGTTCGATGTGCAGGCAAAAGATACCATGGGGCTGTTGTGGGGCAGTATTTTTACCATCGATAACAAACTGGCCGTTGGGTTTGCTGCTATTGCCCTGTTAATTGTCGGGTTTCATTTTTTCCGATACCGCCAGCTTAAAGCCGTGTTTTTCGACCCGGTTATTGCCCATTCTTCAGGCGTTAATGAAAAGGCTATTTATAATGTTGTGGTTTTGCTTACTGCATTAACAGTTGCGGTGGCCATGAAAATTATTGGCGCATTGCTAATTGACGCTGTAATTATTTTACCGGCACTTATTGCTACTTTGCACGCCAAAAGTTTCAAAGGTGTTGTGGCATGGGCTTCAATCTGGGGCGGTTTGTTTGCTTTTGCCGGATTCTTTGTTTCGTATTGGGCACGTATACCTGCAAGTTCGGCTATTGCATTAATTGCTACCTTTGTATTCATCGGGATATATTTCGGAAAAAAAATAAAGAAGTGAGATTTGTTGTTTCAATTATATTGACGATACTGGCCTTGAACGTTAATGCACAAAATCAGTTGCGTGTGCTGGCATCGAGCAGTTGGACGGCAGCCTATGCGCGGGCAGCCGGAATTGATAATGTTGTAACCCTGGCACCGTCAACCATGTTGCACCCATCGGAATATGAACTTTCGATTTTTGATATGAGGAAGATCACAGAAGCTGATTTTGTGGTATATGCAGGCTACGAAAGGGCTATTGCCCAAATGAAGGAGATGCTTATAATCGATGCCGAAAAGTACTTCAAAATAGAAACGGGATACACCAAAGAGTCGGTTTCAAAAGCCATACAAAAAATTGCCGTCAGGGCAAATACAACCGATAGTGCAGCCGTTTCGATTAGACGGATAAATGAATTGTTTGACAATGCTGACAAAGAGATTGAAAGTTTAGGATTAAAAGGGAAGCCTGTAATTGTGCATTTTTTTCAGGAACCTTTTATCAGGGAACTGGGCATGGAACCGGTTGCTGTTATTGGTCCGGCTCCGCTTGAGGTCTATCAAATTGTCGATATAGCACAAATGCAAGAAGCCGTTCTTATCATCGACAATATTCACAACCCCATAGCACAGCCACTGAAAGAGATCATGACCGGCATTGCCGTTGTTGAACTGGTTAATTTTCCGGGGCGTAACGGTACGACTTCTCTCGAATCGGTTATTGAATATAATCTTGCACAGCTTAAAAACGCGATGGAATAGTATGCAACGATATTTGATGCAACTGGCATATAACGGTTCGGCCTATTGCGGCTGGCAAATTCAGCCCAATGCAATTACCGTACAGCAAAAGCTAACCGAAGCGCTCAGGACACTTTCGAGGGAAGAAGTTGACGTTACCGGTGCCGGGCGTACCGATACGGGTGTTCATGCATCGTTTTTTGTAGCTCATTTCGACCTTTCAAAACCAATTACCGATTCCGCCAATTTTTGTTTCAAACTGAATTCAATTTTGCCCAAAGACATTGTTGTGAAACAGGTGTTTCCGGTAAACGATGATTTCCATGCCCGTTTTTCAGCCCGCTCCCGTACTTATCATTATTTTATTTCCGACCAAAAGGAGCCTTTTCGTAATGACTTCGTGAATTTTTGCCCCTACAAATTGGATGTTGATTTGATGAATAAGGGTGCAGAATTATTAAAAAGTTATACCGATTTTACTTCGTTCAGCAAACTGCATACCGATGTAAAAACCAACAACTGCAAAATTGAAGAAGCTTTTTGGGCTGAAAAGAATGGCTTATTGGTTTTTGAAATTACCGCCGACCGTTTTTTGCGTAACATGGTACGGGCTATTGCAGGTACGCTCATCGATTTGGGACGTGATAAGATTAATTTAACGGAATTGGCAAAAATTGTTGATGCCAAAGACCGCGGGCGGGCAGGGGCTTCGGTGCCGGCACTGGCCCTGTTCCTCACCGATATTGTTTATCCGGGCGAACTGAATGAAGCGTTGATACGGGATGAACCCCCCTTTTATTTCCATTCGTAAAAGGTTAGGCAATACACAACTTAACATTCACAATTTTTTGAATGTGCTTATTCCTCGTGATAATATTTACTGTTCACTTTTTTAACCAATAGATTAACAATTAACGCAATTGCTAAAAGAGCGGCCATTGTGTACATGGTTGTGTTGTATAAGCCCGAAGTTGGATCAACGGTTTCAGGTGGTGCAATTTCTATCAGTTTTGACAAACTAACGGTTTTGGCTTCAACCAATTTATTCAATTGTGATATGGGTTCTCCGAACTTATTCTGAAATACAACAGGATCAACTTTTGCAGCTATTTCTGCAATGGCTTTGTTAATTGAGGATTCCCGGAGGTATGATATCAATACTGGCCCTAAAATACCGGCAGTACTCCATGCTGTAAGTAGTCTGCCATGAATTCCACCAACATGAAATGACCCAAATAAATCGGCAAGATAAGCGGGGATTGTTGCAAATCCTCCTCCGTACATTGTGAAAATGATCATGGTCGATATGTAGAAAAATATCAACCAGATAAGGTTTGTGCTTGTACCTGCCTGTATCGCAATGATAGGAATTGATAAATAAAGGATAAATCCCATAATGAAAAAAATAGAATACGTTCTTTTTCGGCCAATGTAGTCCGATACCGATGCCCAGATAAAGCGTCCGCTCATATTAAAAACACTAATCATCAGCACATAAGTTGCTGCAAACGATGCAGTAACAACAGAACTTAAATTGCTGCCAAAAATTTCGATGATCATTGTTTTTGCCACACCAATAACGGCAATACCTGCTGTAACATTAAAACACAGCATGATCCATAACTGGTAGAACTGAGGGGTTCGTATAGCCTTATCGATATGTACACTCTTTGAAGTAATGAGTTTCTTTTCCGACTTTTTTTCATCTGGAGGAGTCCATCCTTTAGGTTTCCAGTTGAGCTCGGGTATTTTGTAGCTTAATGAGGCTAATAACATAACAACAAAATAGACTATCCCCAGTGTAACGAAGGCTTCAAAAACGCCGGTGTTTCCTGTTCCAACGGCATACACTCCCTCGGGGCCTTTCAGCGGAAGCGAAGCCATATCTGAAACAGAGCTTACAACAACCTCAACTTTTTTACCGGCAATTTCTGCAAAGCGTTTCCCTGCTTCGTTGAATAAATTTACCTCGTTAACGTTACCCAGATATTTTGGTAATTCGGCAAAGTGTGCAATCAATTTCGATTTTAACGGGGCCGCTATTATTGCACCGCCACCAAAACCCATAATTGCCATTCCTGCCGCCATTCCCCGCCGGTCGGGGAACCAACGAATTAATGTACTGACAGGTGACACATAACCAAGGCCTAAGCCACAGCCTCCTATTACACCATATCCGAAATATATGAGCCAAAGTTGATGGTATTTTATACCAATACTGCCAATTAAAAAACCACCACCCCAGCAAAGGGCTGCCAGCATACCAACAGTGCGTGGCCCAACTTTTTCCAACCATTTGCCGGCAGTTGCTGCTGCTAATCCCAAAAACACAATGGCTACTGAAAATATTGAAACAACCGATTTAAAATCCCAGTCTCCGGACGAAGGGGCTACAACGCCTAATTCCCGTGTAAGTGGAATGTTAAATATACTCCAGGCGTAAACCGAACCAATGCATAAATGAATGGCTATTGATGCTGGTGGAACCAACCAACGGTTAAAACCCGGTTTTGCAACAATGCTGTTTTTCGAGAAAAAACGGGCAAGGGAGTTCGAATTTGCTTTGTTCATTTGATTGTAGGTTTAGGGGGGTAAATATATAATATTATTTTTTTACCAAACATTCACGAAAACATTGAATAAATGGCTTCTGAAACAAGCCGAATGAAAGGTGTAATGTAATGTGTATGACAAGAAATCCCGTTAATATATAGAACGGTATAAAAAAAGGCTGCCCGTTTTTGAGCAGCCTTTGAATATTTAACTAAACCATGTTTTTCTGTTAGTAGCCGGGATTTTGGGTAACTGCACCGTTGGTATTGGCAATTTCGGCCTCGGGTATGGGCCAAAGCTCATGTTTGCCCGATTGGAAAGCATCGCCAAATTGTTCCTGAACGGTCCCTTTGGGGCATTCGGTATACTGGTAATCCAAGGCTTCAGTCAATACCTGTTGTGCCCTGCGTGTACGTACAAGGTCCCAGTATTGGTGGCCTTCGAAAGCGAGTTCAACACGGCGTTCGGCATAAATATCCTCAAGGGTTACAGCCGAAAGCGCCTGCGGGTAACCGGTGTTGCCCGAGTTCCGGGCCCTTTCGCGAACACGGTTAATCCAGGTAAGGGCATCGGAGGTGTTACCGATATGAACGGCAGCTTCGGCGCCCATCAGCAGCAGGTCGGCAAAACGGAACATTTTGGTGTTTTGCGGCATATCGCCCAGCGATCCGCGTACATTGTTAAATATTGGGTCGGTAAAATATTTCCAGGTTACATAACCCGTTGCGGGGTGGTTGTAATAAGGTGAAATAAAAACCGAGTCGGGATAAGCTGCCCGCAGTTCTTCGTTGTCGTAATAAAACGGAACTTTATCTTCGGCCGTAATTACGGTTAGTTTAAACCGTGGGTCAAGAATTTCACTGTCAACAACAGCGCCAATGTCGTGATAAGCTGTTTCAATGTAATACTTGGTGGGCAGGATAAAACCCCAGAAATAATCCTGCTCAAGGTATTCATGTTCTTTTGTGATCACGTTAATGGTCCAGGCATAAACACCCCGTGGCCCGTAGTAACGTGGTAGCAGGTTTCCTTCCTGTCCTTCGGGGAAAGTACTCGAGCCGGTTTGCATGTGCTGGATGTCGAAGATCGACTCGGCACAGTTGTTGGCTTCGGGTTGCCAGATCCATTTGTAAGGTACCATTTCGGTTTCGAACGTTCCGTTTTTACCGAGGCGGGTAACAACGTGGGTTTCGTTATGGCCGCTTTCGCCAATCAGGTAATAAACGCCTGAATTGATCACCTCTTTTGCTGCATCGTAGGCATTTTGCCATTTTTCCTGGTACAGGTAAGTTTTTGCCAGGTATGATTTAGCTGCGCCCCATGTGGCACGTCCAATATTGCTGGCGTCGTGCTGTTTTGGAAGCAATTCGGCAGCCTGGATGAAATCTTCTTCAATGCGTTCCCAGGTGTATTCCAGTTCCGGCCTTTCCTGGTTCCATTCGTCTTGTAATAAAACGTGGTCGACAAACGGCACCCCTTTCAACTCTCCGTCAAAATCCTGCTGGAGTTGGGGCTCCCCACCAAAATTACGCTGAAGGATAAAATGGAAAAAGCCCCTCAAAAAATAAGCTTCACCAAGTAGCCTTTTCCTAAGTTCATCATCAAATCCTTCAATGGGTTCACTGATGTAGAATATTACCAGGTTACAGCGGTAAACGCCCCGGTACATCCAGTTCCACATATTAATACAATAGGGATTGGTTGCAACGGTACCAAATTTCATCATTTCCTGCAGGAAAGGCTGGTCGCCGCCCCCGGGTTCGCCGCCGGTAAGGGCATCGCCCGAGCAAACAACACCGGCCAGTTCGGCACGTTCGTAATTTTCGCCAAGCTGCAAAATGTCATAAGCAGCATTAATGCCCTGTACAGCACCACTTTCGCTGGTATAAAACGATGCATCGGTAGGGGTGTGTGGCTTTTTATCGAGATAAGCCTCTTCGTCGCATGCCGTAGTTGCCAGTAAAAAAACGGCAACCAGGGCAAAGCAAAACTTACTGCCGGTTTTCAGGTAACGGGCAGTGCTCTGAAATCCGTTTCGGGTTTTCAGAATTGTATCGTGTATTGAATTGATTCGTTTCATTTCAAATAATTTAATGGTTTCAAACAGTTAAAACGTCAGGTTAAGACCAACCGAAAGTGATTTTGCCAGCGGGTACATGCCCCTGTCTACGCCAATGTCGAGGAAACCGCGTTGCGAAACGCTTGATCCCTGGTCGTTACCAGAACCAATTTCGGGGTCGAACCCGTTGTAGTTATGGAACGAGAAGTAGTTTTGGGCATTGACATAAATACGTGCACTTTCAATTCCGATATTGCCCAAAAGAGACGGAGGCAGCGAGTAACCCAACTGGATTGTTTTAATGCGGAAGAAACTTCCGTCTTTCACATACCTGTCGGAGAAGCGCAGGTTGGCTTCGTTTTGAGATGAAGTTGTTAACCGGGGTATCGATGTTTGATCGCCTTCCTGGGTCCAGTGGTCGAGCATGGTTGTTGCCAGGTTCCAGTAGCAGTTACCGCTTTCGTGGTAGTAAATCATGCCCTGGAAAATATCGTTGCCATACACGCCCTGCCCAAACACTTTCAGGTCGAATCCTTTGTAGGCAAGGTCTATATTGATCGCATAAGTAAAGTCGGGATGGGGATTACCAATGTAAGCCATGTCTTCACTCGATATGTATCCGTCGCCGTTAACATCTTTCATTTTAATGTCGCCGGGTTCGGCCCTGCCGTCGTAATTGGCCCTTTTTTTGCCTAAGGCAATAGCGGCCTGTTCGTTAAGCAGTTCAATTTCTTCTTCGGTTTGATAAATACCATCGGTTACATAACCGTAGAAACAGGCTATGGGCATGCCTACTTCGGTACGCGACACATAGTTGCTCTGGCTCCTGAAAGCTGCGCTTGCTATGTATTGTCCTGAATCGCCCAAAGCGGTTACTTCATTTTGTACATGGCCCAGGTTAGCACCAATGGAATAACTGAAGTCGTTTATTTTATTTTTGTGGGTAATGTTCAAGTCAAACCCTTTGTTCGATACCGATCCCGCATTGGTATATGGGAAATCCTGAATGCCCGACATACCTGAGACAGGCACCTGTGCAAGCATGTCGTTTGTAAGCCTGATAAAGTAGTCGAAGTTAACCGACAATTTATTGGCAAAGAAGTTGGCATCGAGCCCGATGTTGGTTTGTTCGGTCGATTCCCATTTGATGCCCTGGTTGGCATAACCGTGTGGGGCGCCACCGCTGTAAGCCTGCTGATTACCATAAGCACCCAGCGTGTATGCATGTATTTCGCCGCTGGTAACACTTGTGTAAGCTGCATAGTTACCGATTTCCTGGTTACCAAGCAATCCCCAGCCACCGCGTAGTTTCAGGAATGTGACAATATCGGTTTTCGGGAAGAACGATTCTTCTGTAATTTTCCAGCCTGCGGCAAACGACGGGAAGTTACCCCAGCGGTTCGATACACCAAATTTGCTGGAACCGTCGCGGCGGAACGAAGCCGTAAGATCGTAACGGTTATCGAACGAGTAGATTAAACGGCCAAGGTACGAGATCATTGAAGCATCCCACGGTACCCCTGAAAAATTGAGGGTGGGGAGTACCCCGGCAACATCTTCATACTGCACTTCCGATTCAATTCCACGGTTGGCCATAAACCACATGTCGGGATTGTCAGGCACATCGTTGGTTTGACGCAACGACAAACGGTACGATTGCTGCTGTGCTGTATACCCGGCAAGAAACTGAACATCGTGCTTATCGGCAAAGGTTTTTTGCAGTGTTAGCAGTTGCTCGAAGATCATCATGTCCGATTTGAATGAACCGTTGAACAGGGTTGTTTGTGTGGCCATGTTATCGCTCGATTCATAGAATATGGGCGTAAACTGTTCGTTTTCGTGGCGGTTAATCTCCATCCCAACGCTCGATTTGAACGTCATCCATGAAAAGGGTTTGATTTCAATGTAAGCGCTTCCCAGCAATTGTAACGATTGCAACACGTTGTGGTTACGTACAATTTGCCCGATGGGGTTGCCAATGTTGTTTTTGGTTGGCCCGCTGGGATTACCTTCCGAATTATACACGGGTTGCGTGGGGTCGGCCGTAATGGCTTGTGTTACTACCGATGAGTATTCGTTTTGCTCGGGAATGATGTTCCGGGTTGAATACGACAGCCCGATGTTTTCGCCCACGGTAAGCCAGGGTTTTACATCCGATCTTGTATTTACACGGAAGGTAAAACGTTCGTAATCGGAACCTTTAATGATTCCTTCCTGGTTGTAATAACTGGCGATAATGGCGCTGTTTATCTTATCGGAAGCATTCAGGAAGTTAACCTGAAGGTTGGATACCTGTGCCTGACGGAAAATTTCGTCCTGCCAGTCGGTATGGTTTACCGTTGAACTATCGGCCCATTCGTACCCGGCTGCATTCCGCATGGTGGTCCACTGTGTGCCGTCCATTACTTCGTATTTTTTTGCAACCGATTGAACACCGGTATAGGCATCGACTGAAATCTGCGATTTTCCTGCTTTGGCCTTTTTGGTTGTAATAAGCACAACGCCGTTGGCTGCACGTGCACCGTAAATGGCAGCAGCCGAAGCATCTTTCAATACTTCAAGCGATTCGATATCGCCCGGGTTTAACATCCCAACCGACTCGGCCGATACGGGTACGCCATCGATCACATAAAACGGGTTGGGGTTGGTTATGGTACCCATGCCCCTGATGCGTACGGTAGGCGAAGCGCCCGGTGCACCCGAGTTGCTTGTAACCGTAACACCGGCCGTGCGGCCCTGAAGGGCCTGGTCGATACCCGATCCCACGTTTTCGCGGATTTTTTCTTCACTTACAGAGGCCACGGCGCCGGTCAAATCACTTTTCTTAACCGTACCATAACCAATTACTACAACATCGGAAATGCCCATGACATCCGATTCCAGTTGTATGTTGAACACCTCGCGGCCTTCAACTTCAATTTCCTGTGTTTTATACGAAACATAAGAAACCTGAATGGTGCTGCCCGGGTTCACGCTTAGCGTGAAGTTCCCGTCAACATCGGTGATGGTGCCGTTTGTTGTCCCAACTTCGATGATTGAAGCGCCGGGAAGGCTTTCGTTGGTCTCGGCATCTTTAACACTGCCCCTGATCACTTTCTTGTCCTGTTGTGATGCGGTGTTTGTTTTTGGAACGTTACTGTAAACGTTTCCACAGGTGAAAGTAAAAACCAGAAGCAAAACCATGAACACCGGTATGAATGTGTTCATCTGTTTTTTTCGTAGGTTCAATGCATAATTTTTCATACTGTTTTAGGTTAATAATTAACAAGGTTATTACTTAATGGTTATTGCATTCGTCATTAATTTTAAAAATCGAAAATTACAAAAATATTTTTTACTTTTTCAGTAATGTTAAAAAGTTTTGTGTATTTTTTACACATTTATTGAAATTAATGCTTTTTTCCACGTTATCAGGCAGGTTTGTGCTTCGTTTTTTTCAGGGTATGTATTCAGTACAATGTCTAATTGTTAATCGATACGCGATATTCTTGATGATAGAAAAATAAGACCTCAAAACTTTTCTGAACGTTCGGGGGATACTTGCTACTTGCTATTTGATGTTCGATATTTTGTTTTCCATCCCAACCTCAACCTAATGCGACGCAGGAGAACTCCCGCGAAGCGGGAAACCTTAACCTTAACCTTAACCTTAACCTTAACCTTAACCTTAACCTTAACCTTAACCTTAGCCTTAGCCTTAGCCTACTGCGACGAAAATCTCTCGATAGAAATAATACGTCCCACCAGAAAGTTCACTTGATCCGGCACTACCGATACAATATATATAATAGGGGGCACAAAAAAAACAGGCTGCAAAATTGCAGCCTGTTTTTATATTGTGTGCTGATGACCGTTTTTTATTTCTTGGTCAGTCTAGCAGATCCGACATGTTTGTCGTTGTTGTAAACATTAACTACATAAACACCATTTGAAAGGTCGCTTACGTTAAGTGTACGTGAAGCTGTAGCAATCGACTTAACTTCTTGTCCAAGAATGTTTGAAATAACAACCCTGTTGAAATTGGCAGCGATGGTAACGGTGCTGCTTGCAGGATTTGGATAAACATTCATGCTCAGGTTTTTGAGCGAACTTGGGCTGCTTACTTCTTCTAGCGTGATGGTACCGCAACCGTCCATGTTGTTCCAGCATTCGTCAACTGTACCGTCGCTTTGCCATACGGCCCTTTGACGTGCAGTGGTGATGCCTTCGTCCTGGTCGATAATGGTTACGTCGAAACCGATGTCACCAAGGGCACGGGCTGATTCTACATCCAAAGCAACGCCATCGGCATTAATAAGAGAACTCCATGGTACAGCGTGTTCGTAAACATAGTCGTCGCCGGCAAGTGAATAACAGTAGGTTGAAGCAGGCTTTGGATAAGCCGATTCAACTTCCTGAACAATGTCATACTGGTCTTCGAGGAAACCATCAGCGAGCTGCCAGTGGCCGGTTTCGGCATGTTGGCAACCTTGTCCGTCGGCAATGTTTTCGTTTACATCCCAGTAAACTTCGGGTTTGTCATATTCCCATGTGTTACCGCCCGACATCCATGCAGGATAGTGTCCACCCTGGTCGAATACTTCAACGAGCACATAGCAGTTGTCGTCGTCGTAAAGGGCTTTCCAGTACGAACCTTCAACGGTTGGAGTTTCTTCCAGGAAAGGAAGTTCAATAAGAACGGGGTCTACAGCGTCCCAAAGTTCTTCAATGTAAGCGTCGATTTCCACAGGCTCAGTGGTGTATGCAACGTCTACATTAACACCTGTTTGAGCGATCAAACTTCCACATACGAGAAGAGCAATCAATAAAGAGTAAATTTTCTTCATAGTTTAAACATTTAATTAACATTAGTTATTAATAGTAATTATCGAAAAATCAAAATTACTTTCAAATACGGGTTGAAGGTAAATGATTCATAAATAATTTCCAAATTTCATTTAAAATTTTTTTTCTCAGTTATGCCTGTTTTCAGCACTTACATAAAAATCAAAGCTATAAAATTTGTTGATAAAGGCATAACATTATCCGAATAAAAATTTAAGAATCAATGCAAAGTGTATTTTTTACCCTTAGTGTGCGTGTTGTGAATAACTCGTTACCCGTAAAAAAGCTGAAAAAATGTTAATTCGTATGTTCGGTATGAACATCGCGAACGATTTGTGTAGCCCCCGATAGTGCGTTTACATCGATGTTTGGATCGAATTTTGCCTGAACGTGTTTTTCCGTAGCTGTTTTCGAAAGTGTGCCGGCTTTAATCCTTACTTTATCTTTCATAAATACCGGCCGGTTATAATTAATTGTGAACGTTGAATAGAAACCGGGGTCTTTTTGGGGCAGCAAAAAGGGTTTTGATGCTTTGCCGTTTTTATCGATGTGTGCAAAATACACCCTTGAATACAATTTATCGAGCCTTTTGCTCACAAACATCAGCCACCGCCCGTTTGACGACCAGGCATGAAAACTTTCGACATGATTGGAATTGACCGGAAGTTTCGAATATTCTTTTGTTTCGAGGTCCAATAAATAAACATCGGTTGTGGGGTTGTGTATGGTGAAATACCCGTAAGTGGCCATGCAAAACGAGAGAAATTTACCGTCGGGTGATGGCGCGGGATACGTGATTGAAAGCCCTGTGTCTGACGATCTCAGCAACGTGTCGGGGGTTCCCCATTTGTTTTCAGCCGCGTTGTATTTTATGCGCAACATATCGTATTTCACGTTTTTTGCATTGGCTTCGGCTGAATACGGGGGGCTGGATATGTAATACAGGTAGTTGCCGCAGGGCGACCATGCCGGGAGGTTTTCGAGGCTTTTTGTCGACAGGGCCGGGGTTGTGGTGATCATGTTCTTTTTAATATCGTACACAACAATATCGGAAGCCATGTCGTAAACATTGATTAGTTTTTCGCCTGCCGAATGAAATTTTTGCGCAATGCGGTTTACCGAATAAGCAATGAGGTTCCTGTTGGGGTGCCACGAGGGGTATACGCCGGCCGACATGGTGTAATCGGTTGCGGTGTTAAGGAAACGGGTTTCGCCATTGGTGCATAAAAGTGTACCGCTTGGCGGCCTCCTGAGGTGGATCATCATTTCGTTTGGGTTGTAGTTCCCAAACGTGTGGCAGTTCATGCAGTTTGTATTTGTACGGTCATTCAATAGAACCGGGGTTTTTCTGAACGATTCAAGGTTGCGCTGGTATATGCCCATTTTTTCCCAAAGTATATAACCGGCGTTGATGTGCCTGAACGAGATGTAGCTGTCAATTACTTCTTCGGCAACCCGGTTTTCAAAGGTTTTGTACTTTATCCATTCCTTTTCGCTTTTTGTATATATTTCAACCGTGTAGCTTTTTCCTTTTCCGGCCTTTAACAGTTTTTTCCATTTGCGGGCAGCAATGTTGAATTTTTGGTTGCGGGACTTAACCTTAAAGCTGTATTGGCCGGGAACAGAGAAAACGGCAATCTGCTTTTTTGAACTGTCGTTTTCAATGCAAAAATTCAATGGGGCAATGTTTGGGGGTACGGTAATTTCCTTATAATCGGGGAACAGTGCGGGATTGTTTTGTGCCTGCTCGTAATTTTTGGGTAAAACAATAATGTTCATCAAAAATATGATGGTTAGGATAAGGAAAGCTCCAATTGCTGAACTTAGTAATATGTATTTTTTAGTTTTCATTAATCTTTCGCTTCAAAGTTATCGGGCTTAAGTAGTTAATGTAGTACCAGAATGTATCGCTGTATTTTTCGGCAATTTCATTTTGGGCTTCTTTGCGGTTGCCCCGGTATTTCATCAATATTTTTGAATAGTCGGAAAAACGTTGTTGCGATTCGGCGCTTATTTTGAATTTCCCTAAATCGGGCCTGAAATTTTCGTTCAGCACCATAAAAAGCAGCAACCCCTCTTCGATGTGTCTCGGTATGCTTGTATAGCCAAGGTTGTCAAGGTATTTCAGGTTTAGGGCCAATTGTGCCAGGTTGTGGGTTAAGAGGCAGTCGATCATGAAATATTCGAAGGCCATTTTGTTATCGGGGTTTTCTTCAAGCAGTTTCAATAAATCATACTGCGGGTGGCGCGTGTTCGAAAAAAAATCGTTCGAGGGGATGAACCGGTAAATGGAATTTAGTTTTTTGTCGTTGGTAATTTTTTTGGGATTGTTCAGGTACGCCCGGTATTTTTTTGCCCAGTTCCGGTGGACGGGCGATTTTGATAAAACCGCCAGGAATTTTTCGGCAGTTGTATATTCCCCTGTCAGTATGTTACACAGTATTATGCGTTTTAACACCTCGGGCGAATTCTCTTTTTTTGTCTGGGCTTCGTAGGCCCAGTGCAGAGCCCCTTTTACATGCCCCATTTCGAAAAACAGATCGCTGCATTTCATCAGCACTTTACTGTTGTAGTAGGTTGTTAAAATAAGCCCGTACTCACCCCAGTGTTGCGGGTAGCTGAATGCTTCGCCGGCAAGCCTCCCCTGGTGATACAATGCACGGTTAACCTGGAAAATAACACTTCTGTCGGAAAACGAAAGATTTTGAGCTGTTTCGGGTACTTTGTCCCATTCTCCCTGTGCTGCATAAAAATCAACTAAAACGGAGTTTTTCTCTTTTTTATTGTTTTGAAATGGTAGCAAACTAACGGCAAACAATAAGATAACAAGCATGTTTGCCCCGGTTATAACCCGCATATTTTTGCTGATGAAAGGAATTTTACCGGTTTGTTTTATTACAGGCTGCAAAGCAGCAAATACCGGAACGGATGCCCAAAGCAGCCAGAGCATGGTTTTTTGTTGTGCGGCATTATGCAACAGTCCTAAAAGTGCTGTTTTAAAACCGGTGTAGGCCGAAAACAGGGATGTAAGCAGCGTAATTCCTACCAGTAAAAGTAGCACAAGGGCAATATTTATAATGCTGTTTGTTTTTTTCAGGTATGAAATTTCTGAAACCAGTACAATTGTTGAAAACAGGATCAGGCCACTCCCGCCCGCGAGATAAAACAGCAGGGGCATAATAATAAGTAGCGTCGCGGTTTTTATAACCGGCGACGATTTTTGTGTTTTCAGGTATAACAGGCCAAACAGAAGCGACAGGCCAAAAACAATCAGGGCGGTTAGTTGAAACGAATAATGGGTAAAAAGCAGGGCGAAAAGCAGGGATGGGATATAATGCAATACCGTGTTGGATGTTTTACCATAAAAAGAATTTAATACGGAGCCTGTTAATAAAGCTATTACAAAAATCAACAGGGTAATAAGCAGTGAGCCGGCGAATTTGTAGGTGAAAAACTGGGTAAAAAAGAGGGCAATGTATTCACTGACGCCTCCCTGGTATTTTAAAAAGCCGTACAGGAAAAACTTGTCAAACAAAAACAGCGGTTGTTGCTTGTAATGAATAAGCTCCGGGTTAACCTTTGTGTAGAAAAAAACAAATATAACCAGCAGGAAAATTGCTGTTGTTATATTCTTGATCAGTTTAAAAGACTTTTCGTTCATTTTAATAAAAACAATTATAAACCGGCTTAATGTACAAATATATAATTCTGAATTTAAAAATCATGCATCAGCTTGAATGTGTAAATTGTCAAAGTTTACCTATTTTAGCCGGAAAGAATAATGCAATTGGATGTATGATGCGTTGTAAAAAAACATTCCTGGCAATTTTTTTCATTGTTTTTCTGTTTGCTGCCCGGGCACAGGATTTTGGTTACAATGTAATTTACGAAGGAATATTCGATAACCGCGAATACTTCAGCGGTTATAACGAGCATGAAACCATTTTTGGTTCACGCATCTCCGGTTCCGTAGGTGCTTCGTTTGATAGTACACACACGCTAAAAGCCGGGTTAAGCGGTTTTTATGAATTTGGCGGTAAGTTGGGTTATTTGCCCCCGGAGTTGCTTTTGTATTACTCGTTCATTAACACCGCTTTTGAGTTAAAAATGGGTGCTTTCCCACGCCTGGGAATCATGGATTTTCCAAATGCTTTATTCTCAGAAAAGTATGGTTATTACAATTATACCGTTGAAGGTTTGTGGTTAAAATACAAATTCGGGGCAGGCCGTTTAAATGCTTTTGTCGACTGGGTTGCCCGCCGGGACTCTTTTCAGCGGGAGCAAATCATTTTTGGGTTATCGGGGAAACAGCGTGCAGGCAATTTCCTTTTTGAGCAATACGCATATATGTTTCACAATGCCAAAACGTTGTCGAATTTTACGGGCGAACACATTGAAGACAACCTCGGTGCCTGTTTGCTGTTTGGTTACGATTTTTCAGGCCTTGTACCCCTTTCAGTGTTTACCATTAAAACAGGGACTTTGGTTTCGGCATACCGGAACAGGGGCGAAACGCGCGATTTCGATATCGGGGCTTCGTGGTATTCCGAACTGGTGGCCGATTACAAGGGGTATGGGATTGAGGCGTTCTTCAAATTTGGCGATAAGCACCGGTTTTCGCAGGGCGACCTGTTTTACAACAATGCCGAACGTTACATCCGGGCGAATGTATATTTTACACCCCTGAATTTTGAAAAAGTAAAAGGGCGTGTCTCCTGGTCGTTTCATATTTCAAACGGGGTACTTGATAACCAACAGCAGTTTAGCCTGGTTTACATTCTTGATTAAAACAGTGGTTGTTTGATGTTGGATACTTGATTCTGGATGTTGCAAAAAACATTGATATAGGATTTAGCCCGGATTATTCACAAATAATCCCTATCTCTCCCGATGGATATCGGGACGACTAAGATTCAGTAAAACTTTTTTAAAAAGTTTAACTTTCCCGAATCAAGTTCGGGACAAGCTATCTAAGTCGGTTCGCCAGCTGGCGAATGAACTTTATTCATATTTTTAAAATTTATGAATAGTTCAGGTTAGAATTTGGGATTTTCAGCGAATGAATTTATAGAAATTTGAGGGATTTATCACTTCCAAGGAAGAATTGGGATAAGCCTCGGTAAAAGATTTTTTCTAATGTCCGTTCAATCATTTTTATAAAAATTGAGATTGTAATCCCAAAATTAATTAAAAAATTGGGAATATGATCCCAAAAATACATTAAAAATTGGGATTACGATCCCAAAATTTTGTATTTCGGGTTTTCATACCCGACAAGAAGCCTTTGTTTTAATACCTCTTAGCCTGTTTGTTTGAACGAACGATTGGGTATTCCCTCTTACATAACGCAATGTCTGGTTTTTTCAATTGCATGTGTCAATCAGGCGGATTAATCTTTCACAATTATTTTCGTAATAAACTGTTCTTTTCCGTTTGATACTTTTACTAAATATATCCCCTTTTTAATTTCCGGAAGATTGAATACGTGGTTGCTGGTACTTTTTGCTGACGATTGATAAACCTTCTCACTTAGCATATTGTAAATGCAAATATCTGTACAACTTTCAAAATTTGTTAATTCGATGGTAAAATTCCCGTAATTCGGATTTGGAAATACTTTAACCGATTTTTTATCATTAAGACTTGACAGTTCAATGGTATTTGTTTTGATCAACACACTTTTTACTTTTGATTGGTCAACTGTCTGTTTGACAGAACTTATATCGCAGAAAGTACCATCCGTTGTAATGTAAGCATTCATGTAACTGTTTGACCGGGCATGGAAACCCGGCATAAACCGTATGGATTCACCTGCAATAAGGGTTGACGATGAACCACTTTCGAATACCACTGTTGTAACACCACCGGCTACAGTGATGTTTTGGATCGCATCATAACATGCCACATCATCACTTCCGAGTGTTTCGTTTTCAAGTTGATAATTTTCCGGCACGTTGGTAATTGTAAACACGCTATCGCTCTGATCGATAGAAGTTCCATATTTATCACTGACCCTTATTAGACAAATGTTGGACGATGTGTCCGGAATCGTCCAGGAATAGTTGCCGTTGTTGGCTGTGCTGTCTATCACGTCCGTCCAGACTGATCCGTTGTTTGTCGAATACTCTATTTGCATGGTTCCGCTGGTCCCGCTTGATGTCCATGTTATGTCATGAACGTTCCCCATCTGCCAGCTCTCTCCGCCATTGGGCGAAATCACTGTGATAATGGGAGACGTCGAGTTGTACTCCCATGCGCCCCGATCGACGACAGCATGTGTGTCGCTATCGCCATCCCATACGCGTATTTTATTGTCCAGATCTTCCGGGCCGCAATCTGTAGCCACTGTATCACCGGTGTCAACACAGGGTGAGCCAGGTTGAAGACGATAGTCGTTTGTGCCGGGATTCACAAAATCCGGCGATGTATAGAGGTTTTCATTACTACCCAGAAATCGGCCATCGCCAAGAATGGAGAATTTTACACTATCAGGAACAAGTGATCCACGGATGGCATCACCCCCGCCGTTTCCCCACAAAATGGAGCTGAACATTTTTACGTTGAGAATCTGGTTGCTGCTGTTCTTACTGTTGATGTTCAGGCCACCAGCCCAACTGCTTCCAACACCATTGTTCACAAGAGTCATATTCGCAATGGTGACCCCGTTGATGTCATTATTAGGGCTTGTTGAGGTCTCACCATGAAGCAGAACTCCGGCATCTGAACTGTTGCCGACAAAGGTGTTTCGGAGGACAATATTCTCAATGAGATTGTTATGGGCTCCACCGCTCCCTGCTATAAGGAAGATGCCATTGTTTTCGCACGATGAAATGTGGTTTCGGTCGATTAATACACTTGAAATTGTGTTATTGTATGCACCGCTACCCGTTGCACCTCCAAATTGAATGCCGCCGTTAGTAAGTACGTTGTCTTTAATCGTAACGTCAGACAGGACGTTTCCTGTCGCGTTTACACCGCTTCCACCAACGCTGACGAGTTCAATCGTTACGGGTGTCCCATCTATAATATTTTCAGCTATCACTATCCCATCAATCGTGTTGTTCATACAGTCTGCCTGGTTGGCCGCGTCGATCAGAATTGAAGCATTGGTATGCCCGCTGATTTGATTGCCCCTGATATGCACGTCAGAGATACTGTTGCGGGACGCATTTGGCGAACCCGTTATGCTGATAAAAATACCAATGCTGTAGCCGGAATTGATAATCGTATTCTTGATGATTGACAGACCTGATATTTCATTGTCCGATGCATTTTCACCCATGCCCGTGTATGCCTGAACTCCATTATTACAATATTGAATAGTGTTTTCAACAAGTTTAACATTTCGTATTGCAGCGTAACCCTGGTTATGCATCATTAAAGTTACTCCAGCCCATCCCATGTTGGATATCGTGCAATGACGTATTACCAAATCTTCGGCCAGTGGAAAGCCCTCATCAACTGCCGTTTCAACTGAAATGCCGGACGACTGAAAGTTCTGTAAAGCAAGGCATTTAATTACAACGTGAAGTGCACCGGAAACAGTCAGGCCAATGTTGCTGCTGCAAATTGTGCCATCGATGGTAATATCGGGGATTGTGTCATTGTCGGTGTCGCCGTTAATGGTGAGGTTCCCTTGTCTGATCCATTCTAACCCATTGTTGAGATAAATTACTGATCCGGTTAGCAGGGGATCGAATTTTATGGTGTCATACGCAGCACTGGCTCCTGCAGCGAGTATTGCCTCGTTCAGCGAGATACCATCACCACCGTTGTTAGCAGCTAAAGTAGCCGGACTTGAAGTGTCTCCATTGACTTCTTCGTTCGTATTTGAGACCACGATAGTTTGTGCAGCCAGAAACTGAACCGATAGCAGTAAAACAGGCATAAATACCAACCATGCTCGTTTCATGATTTTACTCCTTTTTTTTAACAATATCGACTCAAGAAAAGGGACAGGCTGTGAAAGTCTTCCTTTATTTTGTAAAGCTCTTGATATACAAAGCTATGTGTTAATTTGTGTATATCCTAATCGACATGGATATAATTGATAGGGGATACCACAAATAGGCATAAAAAAGCCGCACCCCTTTCGAAGTGCGGCTTTTGTATATCAAATTTTAACAGTTGCCGGTGAATAATATCCGGCATCTGGTTTTTACCAATCCTGGTTGGCCATGCGTTTGTACGATTCATAACGCCATTTGGCATTTTCTTCGGCTGCTTTGAAAAGTTCATCGGCTTCGGCCGGGAACGATTTCTTCAATGCAGTATAGCGTACTTCACCGTTAAGGAATTTCTGGAATTCTTCCCATTTCGGTTCTTTGCTATCGAGTGTAAACGGGTTTTTGTCCTGAGTCTCGAGTGCCGGGTTGTAGCGGAAAAGGTGCCAGTAGCCGCTTTCAACGGCCTCTTTTTCTTCCTGCTGCGATTTGCCCATGCCGGCCCTCAATCCATGATTAATACACGGTGAATAGGCAATGATGAGTGAAGGTCCGGGATATTCTTCGGCTTCCCTCAACGCTTTCAGGAACTGGCTTTGATTGGCACCCATAGCAACCTGTGCAACGTACACATAACCGTAGGTCATGGCCATTGCGCCAAGGTCTTTTTTGCGGATGCGTTTACCGGCAGCAGCAAATTTGGCAACGGCTCCAACGGGTGTCGATTTCGACGATTGACCTCCGGTGTTGGAATACACTTCGGTGTCGAGTACCAGTATGTTGATGTCTTCACCGCTGGCAATAACGTGGTCCAGCCCGCCGTAGCCAATGTCGTAGGCCCAGCCATCGCCGCCAAATGCCCAAACCGATTTTTTCACGAGGTATTGTTTCAGGCCTTCAATGACTTTAGCCGCTTCATGTTTTGAGCCTTTAATAGCCTCGAGCACTTTTGCCGATGCTTCTTTTGAGGCAGCTGAATTATCTTTGCCTTCAATCCACGCCTTGTATGCTTCTTTTTCGGCATCGGAAGCGCCGTTTTCCATAGCTTCTTTCATTACCATTTCAATGCGGTCGCGTTGTGCGCTAATGCCTTCGGCCATACCAAAGCCGTATTCGGCGTTATCCTCAAAAAGTGAATTGGCCCATGCCGGTCCCTGTCCGCTTTGTTTGTTTTTACAATACGGTGTAGAAGGTGCTGAACCTCCGTAAATTGACGAGCAACCCGTGGCATTGGCAATCAACATTTGTTCGCCGTAAAGCTGGGTGATCAGTTTAACGTAAGGAGTTTCGCCGCAGCCTGCGCAAGCTCCCGAGAATTCGAACAATGGCTGGGCAAACTGTGAATTCTTAACCGTTTTGTATTTATCGACCACGGTTTCTTTGTAGCCCACTTTTTCATCCATGTATTTGAAGCGTTCGGCTTCGCCCATTTGTGAATCGAGGCTCTTCATTATCAGTGCTTTTTCTTTCGACGGGCACACATCAGCGCAGTTGCCACACCCGGTACAGTCGAGTGGCGATACCTGTATGCGGAATTTTAACCCGTCAAACATTTTCGCCGGGGTTGCATCTTTAACCACGGTTCCTTCAGGGGCATTGGCAGCTTCTTCTTCAGTTAAAAGGAAGGGGCGGATTGCAGCGTGTGGGCATACGTATGCACACTGGTTACACTGGATGCAATTGTCGGCTTGCCACTCGGGAACGTTAATGGCAATACCCCGTTTTTCGTATGCCGTGGTACCTGCCGGGAATGAACCGTCTTCAATGTCGACAAAGGCCGAAACCGGCAGGCTGTTGCCGTTCTGTGCGTTAATAACATCAGCTACTTCTTTAACAAATTTCGGGCGACCGGTATCGTCTGCTTCGTTTTCGATGCTGATGTTTTTCCATTCTTCGGGCACATCAACCTTGATCACGTTTTTTCCACCGGCATCAACCGCGGCGTAGTTCATGTTAACGATCGATTCGCCTTTTTTCCCGTATGATTTTACAATGGCTTTTTTCATGTGCTCAACAGCCATGTCGTAAGGTATTACTTCGGTGATTTTGAAGAAAGCCGATTGCAAAATAGTGTTGGTACGGTGGCCAAGCCCGATCTCTTCGGCCAGTTCGGTTGCTTTGATCACGTAAAAGTTGATGTTTTTTTCGACCAGGTATTTTTTCATTTTGGCCGGTAAGCGCTTTTTGGTTTCTTCCACGTCCCAAATGGTGTTGAACAGGAAGCTGCCGCCTTCTTTCAACCCGGCCAGTACATCGTATTGGTTGAGGTATGCCGGAACGTGGCATGCTACAAAATCGGCTGTTGTTACCAGGTAGGTTGAGCGGATTGGGCTGTCGCCAAAACGCAGGTGCGAACAGGTAAACCCGCCCGATTTTTTCGAGTCGTATTCGAAATAGCCCTGGCAATATTTATCGGTGGCATCGCCAATAATTTTAATGGAGTTTTTGTTGGCACCAACGGTACCGTCGGAACCGAGTCCGTAGAATTTTGCTTCAACAATATCGGCAGGCGATACTTTAATGTTGGGCAGTACGGGCAACGAGGTAAAGGTAACATCGTCCACAATTCCAACGGTGAATTTGTTTTTGGGCTCGTTCATTTCAAGATTTTTGAAAACGGCCATCATTTGCCATGGCGCGGTGTCTTTTGATCCTAAACCGTAGCGTCCGCCCACAATCACCGGCCATTGTTTGAACGGTGCCTTACCGTTTTCGAGTGCTTCGCCAATGGCATTGCGCACGTCGAGGTAGAGCGGTTCTCCAACCGATCCGGGCTCTTTGGCGCGGTCGAGCACGGCAATGCGTTTGGTGGTTGCAGGCAGTGCTTTCATCAGGTGTTCGATTGAGAACGGGCGGAACAGGTGAACGGCAATCATACCTACTTTTTGTCCCTTTGCTGCCAGGTAATCGATCACTTCTTTAATGGTTTCGGTAACCGATCCCATAGCCACAACAATGTTTTCGGCATCTTCAGCACCGTAATAGTCGAACAGGTCGTATTTGCGTCCGGTGATTTTTTCAATGCCGCGCATGTATTCTTCAACAATGGCAGGTACTGCGTCGAAATATTTGTTGGCCGATTCTTTTGCCTGGAAGAAGATATCGGGGTTTTGTGCGGTACCACGGGTAACCGGGTTCTCGGGGTTCAGGGCGCTGTCGCGGAATTTCTGAAGCGTTTCCATATCAACCAGCGGTTTGATGTCTTCCATTTGGATGGCTTCAATTTTTTGCAATTCGTGCGATGTGCGGAAACCGTCGAAAAAGGCCAGGAACGGGATCCTCGATTTAATGGTTGCCAGGTGGGCTACACCGGCAAGGTCCATCTCTTCCTGTACCGACCCGGAAGCGATCATGGCAAAACCGGTTTGGCGTGCTGCGTAAATATCGCTGTGGTCGCCAAAAATTGAGAGGGCGTGTGCAGCAACGGCCCTTGCACTCACGTGAAATACAACCGGTAACAGTTCGGCTGCAATTTTATACATGTTGGGGACCATCAGCAGCAAGCCCTGCGATGCGGTGTAGGTTGATGCCAAAGCCCCGCTCTGGGCTGCACCATGCACAGCGCCCGAGGCGCCTCCTTCACTCTGCATTTCGGCCAGTCGTACCGGACGGCCAAACATGTTCTTTTTTCCATTGGCTGCCCATTCGTCAACATTTTCTGCCATGTTCGACGATGGGGTGATGGGATATATACAGGCTACTTCGCTAAACATGTAGCTCATGTACGATGCTGCATAGTTCCCGTCACAGGTTAAAAATTTCTTTTCTTTCGACATAATTGTTATTTATTTTAAGTTGTTCGTATTTTTTGCTGGTCGCTGGTCACTGGTCGCTGGTCACTGGTCACTGGTCGCTGGTCACTGGTCACTGGTCGCTGGTCACTGGTCGCTGGTCGCTGGTCACTGGTCGCTGGTCGCTGGTCACTGGTCACTGGTCATATAGTGTGTTAGAAATTGTTTTGGACTCCTGTTATGAACTTGTTGATTTTTTTTCCAAGTAATTCAATTTTCTTTTGTAATTTTTCGTAAAGGTTCTGATCCACTATTGATCCCGTTTCCCACAAATTTTCGAGGTGATCCATTGTCTCATCGTTTGAAGCTAAAGCATAGACTAAAAATTTCACAAATTCATTTTTGTAAATTTTTCGGCCATATCCTTCAACTATTGTTGATTTTACACTTTTTGAAGAACGTCGAATTTGTGAACCTTCTTCAAACATCTCAAACTTCGGAAGGTGTAATGACATCTTGTGGATTTCGATCACAACTTCCCTTGACAATTGCCATATTTCTAATTTTTTATAAGACATCTTTTGGGGTTTTAAATTAATATACAATATTTTAAAGAACGTTATGTTTATAAATTATTTTCAAAATATTTTTTCTACTTACCAGTAACAAGTGCCAAGTGACCAGCGCCTAGTAGCCAAACCCAAACAACCACAACGGTATTTTGCGGCCCGAACCTATTTCGATGCGGTCGGCTGCTGTATATCCATCGGGCGTTTCCGGTTCAATGTATTTTCCTCCCACGGTAAAATTATATTTTTCTTTTACATTAAAGTCGAATCCATCGACTGATTTTATGTGGTTGCTGTAGCCTGCCTGGTTATAAAAAAAGGTTTGCCTGCATGTGGCATTGTCGTTATTTTCAGGCGCAACGGAATTTAAAATGTTTGTATTCTGCAAATATATCCGGGCGGGTTTTTTCATCTGGTCTTCGTTGCCATTGGCATACAAAAGGTTAATCAGCTTCGCGTTTTTAAGGTAACGGAGGTAGTTCATAACCGTGGCCCGCGATGTTTCAATTTCGTTGCTTAGTTTACTGATATTTGGGGTAAAAGGGACTTCTTTTGCTATGATGTACAAAAGTTTACGGAGTTTCGACAGGTATTTTAATTCAATCTGGTTCAGGTAGGTTACATCAATTTCGAGGGCCAGGTTTATGTGTTTCAGCAAATCGTCGGAATAGTAACTTTTACGATCGAGGAAATAGGGGTAGTAACCGTACAGGAGATAATCGTCGAAATAGGCCAGGGGTTTTACTTTTGCCGAGATTTCGGCTGCAATTTTTTCGTGGTTTTTTATTAGCTCACCAAAAGTGTAGGTTGGGAAGTTTTTACCGGTTTTATATTGCAAGAACTCCCTGAACGAGAGGCCGGGCAGATGGTAAATTTTTACAATTTTTTTCAACAGTTCGTTTCCTTCGGTTACACGCAAAACCGGCGATGCTGAAAAAACAATTTTTAATTCGGGAAGTGTGTGGTAGCAATTGTGTAATTCACTTGCCCAGCCCGGGTATTTGTGTATTTGGTCGAGCACCAGCAGTTTGCCCCCTTTTTTGTAAAATTCATCAGCAAAACCCGATATTTTCCGGTTGGTAAAATAAAAACTGTTGAGGTTGATGTAGAGGCTTTTTTTGGGGTCAATGGTTTTTTCGCGGATCAGGTCAATCAGAAATGAAGTTTTGCCTACACCACGAAATCCTTTGATGCATATCAACCGGTGGCTCCAGTCGATTTCATCAAGCAACTCGCGCCTTACAATGCTTTTCGAGTTGCGGATCATGTTGGTATGTGCTTCTTTGAAAAATTCCATATTTTGACAGAAAGACAAATGTAACAAAAAAAACGACTTTTTGTAATCTGTACATTGCAAAAATTATATTTTTTTGTAATTTGGAATTTATAAAAATAACCGACTTCGCCGGGTGTTTTTCAAAAATCGTAAATGAATAAAGAATTTGTCAATTGCTGCTTGTATGCTTTTAAAATGAAGCAAAATATTGCGAATAAATAACAATTGTTAAATTGGGTTTGATAAAATATTTTGAAATGATATATTCGCAGCGTGAAAAACAAACCGCTTGTTCGTGTTGCTGCCGGCAATGGCCCGTTTGAAAATGCAAAAAAAGCATTGAGCGGGCTTTCTTTGTCGCATTTAAAAAATAAACGGGTGCTTATAAAACCCAATGTTGGCCGTATTGCGCCGCCTGAGCTGGGGTACAATACGCATCCGGAAGCTGTGGCTGCCATTATTGAAGTGCTCAGGGAAGTGGGGGTGAAGGATGTTGCAATAGGCGAAAGTCCCATAGTAGGTGTCGATACTTTTAAGGCCTTTCAAAGGGCCGGTTTTACCGAAATGGCTGCCCGTTACGGGGTCGAACTTATAGAATTCAATGCAAAACCCCCGGTAGTCAAAACGATTCATCATCCAAGAATTTTGACTGAAACAAAAATATGTCAGCAGATTTACGAATATGATGTGCTGGTTTCGGTGCCGGTAACCAAAACACACATGCACACCGGTGTAACCCTCGGCCTAAAAAACATGAAGGGATGCCTTTACCGTCACGAGAAAGTACGGTATCACCAATTGGAATATATAAAGGATGTTTATCCCGAGAAAACCCTCGATTCGGCCATTTCGGATCTGGCAACGGTTTTAGTCCCCGATTTAACCGTTGTTGATGGTTACATTGGTATGGAAGGACTGGGGCCTTCGGGAGGCGAACCCAGGAAATCGGATTTTGCAGTAGCTTCGTTCAGCCCAATGGGTGCCGATGTGGTTGCATGCCGCTTAATGGGCATACCTGTTGACGATGTTGTGCACCTGAAACTGATCGCGAAACGCAATAAACTTTCGTGCAATGTGGACGATTACAATGTGGTTCCTGAAAATTACACCTCGTTTGAACAGCCGTATAAAAGGCCGCCCAGCGAAATATCGCTCGAGTTTCCCAACGTTGTGATACAGGATGCCGATTCGTGCAGCGCGTGTTTGTCAACCCTGATGATGTTCCTGAACCGTTTTGCCGAAGAGATGAGTGATTACAAGCTATCCGACGGCAAATTTCACATTGCCATAGGCAAGGGGGTCGATAAAGCCATGGACGGCACTGTTTTCGTGGGTAATTGTACGCGGCACATGAAAGATAAAGGCATTTTTGTAAAAGGTTGCCCACCGGTTGCTACCCGCATCTACGAGGCCATTGTGCACCAGGAACCCGATAAAAACGAACCGGAAGTTTAAGTTTCAAAACAGCTTTTCTAATTTCCGGTCCTGTAAGCTTCAATGGCTGTATTTAAAATTCCTTCTGCTTCTTTTTTATCCCCAAAACCGTGGGTTTCCATTTTGCCGGGCCCTTTATAGCTTGAAAACCATTCTTCGAGTATTGCTGTTACCCCGGGAAAGGTTTCATTAAGTTCGTCGATGGTTTCAATGCCATCGAAAGGAGTGCCTTTCATAACTGCGACCAGCTTGTCGTCTTGTTCGCCGGTATCGGTAAGGTATAAAATTCCAATTAACTCACACTGAACGATACTTCCCCTTTCAACGGCAGGACCCAATACGAGAACATCAAGTGGGTCGCCGTCGCCGCCGGCATTTTCGGGCAACAGGGTTTGAGGTATCATGCCGTAGTTGGCCGGGTAAGCCAAATATTCCACAACGCGCGGTACGCCATCTTTAAACTCCCATTCCATGCAACCGGTTTCCTTGTTTACTTCCCATTTGTCGTTTGTGCCGGCCGGTATTTCAATTACGGCGTTTATCAGGTTGTCCGAAGCAAATGGGACAAAATCGTTCAAAAAATGCTTTTCTTCGCATAGTTCATACGCCCCTGATTTGGTATCCTCATTTTGTGTTTCGTGTGTTTTGTTGCACGAGCAAAAGGCAATAAGGATAATCAGGTACAGCATTGCACCCTTTTTATAAATAAAAGCCATCATGTGAAAAAATTAATCGGTGGTTTTGCATTTTTTTGCACCATGTCCGCCAAGGAATCCCCATCCGCCGCTGCCAATAAGGAAGCCCAGTGCATACCAGGCGCCGTTGTTGTTTTGGGCATACATGGTAACATCGTCTCGGAAAAGCGAAATGATGAAATCAACCGGGGCAATGATGCCGTGGAGGAGACCTCCCCAAAACCCGTAGGTGTGGCCGGTAAGGCATGCATCAACAACTTCCCTTTTTGCACATCCCGATAAAAGTACCAATACGGCAAAAGCTAAAACCGTAATAATGAAAGTTTTGTTTTTCGTAAGTGTTTTCATTTTGTAAGCATTTAAGTTTATACAAATTTTTATATTCGTTCAATGGAAAGAAAGATTATGGAATTGAAATTCTTCACTACATCATGATATGTATTTTGTAAACGTGATTAATTACAGTTTAAGGTTAAAATGATGTTTTTCTTCAAGTTATTCATCCATATCTTTTAAAACTTGTTCAACTTCTTCGCGGGTTTTGTAAAGTTTGTCTTTGCAAAATTTGAGCAATTGTGAAACTTTTTTAACCTTCTCGGCAAGCTCGTCAACATCGGGTTCATCGTTTTCAATGCTGCTGAGAATGTCTTCAACTTCCTGCATTGCTTCGCGGTAGGTTTGCTTTTTTTGTGCCATGGTGTTTGTTTAATTTATGCTTTAATGAATATTTATTTTTGCTTCTTTTTTTCTACAACGGTATCAATTTTCCCATTGTAGAGAATATGTTCAAGGCGGTCGCCATGTTTTACGCTGCGGGAATTTTTTACTGCTTTCCCGTTTTTAAGTGTTATGCTGAAACCCCGTTTTAAAATATTTTCAGGGTTAACAAGGTTTGTTGTTTTTTCGAACAGGTTAACCTGACTTTGTTTTTTTTCAAGAATCCGTTCTGAAAGATATTTTAACCGGTGCAGTTTATCGAAAATTATTTTTTCTTCTTTCAGGTACAACAATTTTGTGTTATGATTCGAGGATACAGAAAGGGATTCGATGCGGTTTCTTTGTTGTTGAAAAGCAGTTTGGCATGCGGCTGCAACTTTATCGCTTAGTTTTATCTGCCTGAAATTTTCCAGTTCAAGGGTGTCTTCAATCACGGGTTTTACCTCTTTCGTTTTGTGCCGGAGTTTTAACGATGCATTTTCAATGCTGTTTTTTACCAGGGGCCTCAGCAGCCGTATTGAAGCATTGATGAGCTGGTTTTCGTTGTGGAGTATGTTTGTAACCCTGTTAATGAAAATTTCTTTGGCATGTTCAATGATTTCAGCGGCTTCGTCGAATTTTTGAATAAGATATTGAGCAACTGCGGTAGGGGTTTTCAATTTTGTGTGGGCTACAATGTCGGTTACCGTTTCATCTTTTTCGTGGCCTATTCCGGTAAGCACGGGCAACGGGAATTGCGCTACATGCATGGCCAGTTCATAATCGTCGAAACAGCCGAGGTCGATTTGCGAGCCACCGCCCCTGATTATCACGAGTACATCGAACCGGTCAGCCATTTCAAACACTTCATCAAGCGCCATGATGATTGACCTGGGGGCATCGGCACCCTGCATGGTTGCCTGGAACAGTTTCGTGTAAAACGAATAACCCGATGCGTTGTTTTCGAGTTGGTTCATGAAATCTTCATACCCGGCAGCAGTAGGAGACGATATAATGGCTATTCGGGAAGGTATATCGGGCAGGGGTATTTCACGGTTCATGTCGATAATGCCTTCTTCCGTGAGGCGGGCAATAACCTCGTTACGTTTACGGGCCAGGTCTCCAAGTGTGTACGCAGGGTCAATGTCTTTTATATTGAGGCTGAGGCCGTATACTTCATGAAATTCAACAGTGACGGCAACAAGCACTTTGAGGCCGTTTGTCAGGGGCTGGCCGGTTGTGGTTTCGAAATAGGGTTGTATGAACCTGAATTGCCACATCCAGATAGTAGCCCGGGCCCGTGCTAAAATGGCATCGGTTTCTGAATTTTTCTCAACAAGCTCAAGGTAACAGTGACCGGTACGGTTAATTTTCATTTCGGCAATTTCGGCTACAACCCAGAGTTGTTCCGGGAAAGCGGTTTCGAGCGAATCTTTAATGAGGAGGTTTAATTCCGATAATGTTAGCTGTCCTTCCACAAATTATTGTTTTACAATTTTTTGAGCATATTTTGTTTGGTCGCCCTGCAAAATAAGGATATATATTCCGGCGGGCAGGTTTTCCGGTGTAATTTCTTTCAAATTGACTGCATTTTGGTTCAGGGGCGTTGAATATTTCAATTGTCCGTCGAAAGTGTAAAACTTTACCTCGCTTATCCCTTTGGTGTTTGCAATGAATAGCGAATTCGCAAAAGGATTGGGGTAAACTTGTACATTTTCAATCTTTTGCATATTTACATTGTCCGTTCCTCTAAGCAGTAGATATGCCTTATAAAAATCGGGAATGCCGTACCCGTATTCAGTGCTGTGTTCGGGAAAGCGGTTGGAGCTTTGTCTTATTGCTTCAATTATTTCGTGTGCCGTACAGTTGGGGAAGAGGGGGGTTAAACAGGCAGTCATTCCGGCAATAATGGGAGACGAGAACGAGGTGCCTGAAGCGTATTGTTCAACCCCGTTTTGGTTAATAATGCTTACACCCGTTCCCATGGCTGCGATGTCGGGTTTTGGAGGCAGCCCCGCGATGCCAAACCCGCGGGATGAAAAACCGGTAACTTCACCGGCATTATCGATTGCCGCAACCGATAAAACGTTTTTTGCTTCGGAAGGTGCCGAAATGTAATGCCACGCATCGTTTCCCGAATTACCGGCGCTGCAAACCAGCACCATGCCTTTGTTAACGGCAAGGTTGGCAGCCTTTGCAATTCTTGTTGAATCGCCGTTGAATTCACTGTACGTGTGGTTGAATTTGGGATTGTCGAAAGTGGTGTATCCCAGCGAAGTATTCACAACATCGCAGCCAACACTGTCGGCAAATTCAAGTGCCACTATCCAGTAATCTTCTTCGGCCGGGTATTCATAGTAAACATCTTCGCTGCGCAATAACCAGTACGATGCCTCGGGAGCCGTGCCTGTAAATTCGCCGGGCAGGTTTGTGGCCATGGTCGAAAGCACCATTGTGCCGTGATTGTGTTCCCTGAAAACATCGTTACCCGGGGTTACAAAATCATGTGTGCCCAGTATTTGTCCGTTTTCGAAAAGCGATGAATTTTGCCCGATGAGGTCGGCATTAAGAAAGCCGGCATCAATAACGGCAACATGTGCTCCGTTGCCTTTCGAGTATTCATGCAGTTTGTTGCCGTTTAGTTGGGCAATTTGTGTTAACGCGCTTCCATATAGGTTGTTTTGTATTGTAGAGTCTGTAACGTCAAATTTGTTTCTGATGCTTTTTAAAGGTGTTGTTCTTCGCAGTAGGAATGTGTCGACAAACGAGGGTTTTATGATTGAATCGACGGGTATGTCGGGAACAAAAACCCCGATTGCCCCGTTCAGCCAGCGGCTGGTGTGTTTTATGTAGAAGCCGAGTGCCTGAAGTGAATCGGTGAATGCCGGATTGACCGGCAGGTCGGTTGAGTCGATCTGTATGCCCACGCGGTTTCGGCGTTCGAGCGAACGTGGCGAAAGCAACGTTTCGGGATTGTTGAGCGAATAAGGTGTGCCGGCTTTTGTGTTGAACTGGATCCAGTAAATATTCCCTTCGGGTTCCTGTGTAAAGGCTGCCTGAAATGAAAAAATCAATATAAAAATAAGATATTTTCTCATTTGCTGATTGTTTAGAAACGGGTATGTCCGTTTCAGGAAATAAAGATAAAAAAAGCAGGTGGAATAAAACAGGTTGCCTATCGACAAATTATACCGCCGCCCACCAAATGGCTTCCTTCATAAAACACAGCCGACTGTCCCGGCGTAACAGCCCAGGTGTTTTCGTAAAATTCAACCTTTATTTTATTGCCGTGTTGCGAAATGCGGCTAAGCGTGCCTTTGTTGTTGTAGCGTATTTTCGTGGCAACCTCCAGTTCGCCTTTAATTTCGGGGTATTTCATCAGGTTGAGGTTATCTGTCCAAAGCTCTTTGCGGTTGAGGTCGGCACGTTGGCCCAGTACTACGGTGTTGGTTTCGGGAATAATATCGACAACATACGCCGGGTGACCGAGGGCAATAACCAGCCCTTTGCGCTGCCCGATAGTGTAAAACGGATAGCCTTTGTGCTGCCCTAAAATTTTGCCTTCAAGATTGACAAAGTTTCCGGGCCCAATTTTTTCTTCAATTCCTTTAACATTTTCTTTAATAAACCGGCGGTAATCGTTATCGGGAATAAAGCAAATTTCCTGGCTTTCGCGTTTGTGGGCCATTTTTTCAAAACCCTTTTGGTGGGCAATTTTCCTCACTTCGTCTTTTGTTAAACGTCCAAGCGGGAACAAAGTCCTTTTCAGGTCTCTCTGCGAAAGTTGCCAAAGGAAATAGGTCTGGTCTTTGTTTTCGTCGTTTCCTTTTATGAGAAAATGGCGTCCGTTTTGTTGGCCAATTTGCGCGTAATGCCCGGTAGCAATATAGTCGCATTGCAGTTCATCGGCTTTCCTGAGTACCTCGCCCCATTTGATAACGCGGTTGCATAAAACGCAGGGATTTGGTGTACGGCCTGAAAGGTATTCTTGTATAAAATCGGAAATGACGGTTTTTTCAAACTCATCGCGTATGTCGAGCACGGTGTGCGGAATTCCAAGCTTGTCGGCCAGGGCTTTGGCTTCAAAAATGGAATCGACGGTGCAGCAACCCGTTTGTTTTTCCATGCAGGCCGGCGAAATGGAATCGTACGGGCGGTAAGTGAGCCCGTGAACATCATACCCTTGATCGACCAGCAACATGGCAGCTACCGAACTGTCGATGCCCCCGCTCATGCATAATAAAACCTTTCCTTTCGGCATTTCCTTAGAATTTGTATTTAAACTGCAAAGAAACAAAAAAGTTTAAGAGGGATAAAGCTTGATACTCGATACAAGATACTGGATTCTGGATGTTTATTTGAAATTTCTTTTTTCAATTTTCTGAATGATTCGCTTAAAATATTCATCGAAATTTTCATCACTATTTTTAGGTATACTTTCAACTGCAATTGAAAAATCATCAATTAAACCGGCGTTTATCCTGAATTTTTGTTCAAGCAAATCTTCATTGTTTGTCTCCCAATAATCACCATCATCTAGTAAGTTGAATTCTTCAAAATAGTTCTTTTTAATTAAGTAATGAAAAATCTGTATGATTGTTTTATGAATTGATGTTCCGGCAAATTGGGTTTTTGTTGAGAGCATATAAAGATAATCGGTTTCGGGTTTTTTACTGGCATTCCCGTAAAAAGTTAAATTAGAAAGACATGACATTCTTCGATTTGAAAGAAAACAGATTGACACAGTTTCACATCCGGGTGGAGTAAAATTCATTCCATATATTTTGCCATTATGTTTTTGGATTTCTTCTTCATTCCCTGGGAAAGACTTATTGAAAATCCTGTAATCCCATTTTAATATTTTTACAATGTCCTGAACTTCGTTTACTAGTGTAATAATTCTTTAATAAGTTAACTTATTCTCAAAGCCTCACCAGTGTAAGTCCACCGAAAAGGTTTAGCCCTTGTGTTATTATATATTTTGACATATTCAATTAATTGCGAGGCCAATTGCTCTGATGATT
>JAIOZY010000037.1 GCA_021740385.1 Prolixibacteraceae bacterium
TGTTTTGAAAAATGAACCCTGCGAGAATAGGATATCTGCAAAAAGAAGAGAAAAAACAACCACATAAAAACCTCATGGGTTAAACAAAAGAATTAAAGTCTTCTGGAAAATTCGTATTTTTAGACGACTGAATAGTTACTAAATTTTATATCGCACTATTAATTGAGCAATAATTGAAATATTTGCTGATTTTGTTTTAGTCTGATTAATTCATAAATACATACATCTTAGTGAAAATTAGTGTCTTGGTGCCTTTGTGGCTAAAAAAAATTTGCCACTAAGCCTCTAGGACACAAAGGAAATACAAAGCTTATGAATTATGCAGGTTAGATGACTATACTTTTGAGGTAGGTGTAAAAAACAAACAGCAATCACAAATTGGGAAAGATGGAAAATCATATATTGTAAAAGATAATATTGAATACGGTTACCAGAATACAATACCCCTTTGGGCTTTTGGGTTATATTATTAGATAAAGCCAGATTAATAAATGTAATTTGTTTCCGATGAATTCTGAACGTAAAACTTCCAAACGATTATTATCGCTCGATGCCCTGCGCGGGTTTACCATTGCCGGTATGATACTGGTGAATGTACCCGGTTCGTGGAACCATGTTTACCCGTTGTTGCGCCATGCCAAATTTAACGGGCTTACCCTGGCCGACCTGGTTTTCCCGTTTTTCCTTTTTATCGTGGGGGCTTCCATTGTACTGGCACTTGGTAAAAGGCTCGGACAAAATGTGCCTAAACGGAAGATCGTCGGGAAAATCGTTTACCGCACAGTTTTGATATTTATTATCGGACTTTTCCTGAATTGGATGTCGGCTCACTTTACTTTTCCTTTGCGGGTAGCCGGCGTGTTACAGCGTATCGCGCTTTGTTATCTGGCGGGTTCTTTACTGTTCATTTATGCTTCGCAAACTGTGCAGATTATCATCGGGTTGGTGCTTTTGCTGGGGTATTGGATACTGACCATGTTTATACCTGTTCCCGGGCACGGTGTGGTTTTTTCGCCCGAAATGAACTGGACTGCCTGGGTAGATGGAAAGCTTTTACCGGGTTCAATGTATTTCGAAACCTGGGATCCCGAGGGAATTCTAAGCACGTTGCCAGCTATTGTTACTACTTTACTTGGAATGTGGGCAACACTGTTGGTCAAAAAATTTGAAAAGTATTTTCGGAAAAGCCTGGCACTGTTAATTTTCGGTGGTGCATTGCTCATTGCAGGTTTGCTGCTTTCATCTTCTTTCCCGCTGAATAAAAACGTGTGGAGCAGTTCGTATGTACTGGTAACTGCCGGACTGGCATCAATGCTTTGGTCATTCATGATATATTTAATGGATCAAAAAGGATGGGTGCGATGGGCAAAACCCGGAATGGTGTTCGGGGCCAATGCCATTACTGCATATATTTTACATTATCTGCTGTATTATCCTTTGGGATACATCAATTTTGGCAGCGGCTCGTTACAAAGCCATTTCATGGATGTTTTTTCGGGCTTTTTGCCCCAAAACCTGGCCTCGCTTTTATGGGCTGTGGTTTATGTTGTTGTTTGTTACATCCCGGTATGGTTAATGTACCGGAAGAAGGTGTTTGTTAAAATTTAGCTTATGGATGTGGAGGTTTATTACTTTACCGGCACGGGTAACTCGTTATATGTAGCCCGGAGCATTGCCGAAAAAATAAAAGGAACATTAATACCAATACCTAAGGTTATTAACCAAAGCAGAATTGAAACCACTGCTGATTGTATTGGCATTGTTTTTCCGGCATACCTGGCTCAGCATACCGGCGTTCCGGTTATGGTTGAAAATTTTGTCAGGAAGCTTGAAAAAATGGATTTCAAATATCTCTTTGCCGTTTGCACCTGTGGTGGATACGAAAATGTTAATGCCCTCCCAACATTGAAGAAGTTGGGACGAATTATAAAGCAGAAAGGCGGAAAACTTACGGCTGAATTTTCAGTAAGGCTTCCCATGAACAATTTGCAATATCCGCCTTACGTAAGTCACGACCATGATAAGATGTTTTCCGACAGCCGTGAAAAAATAGAGGACATTTGTGAGCGGATAAAGAGCAGAAAAAAGAATCGTCACAAACTACTGAAAACAATACTGAACCTGATAATGACTCCATTGTACCTAATGTTGAAGGGCTTGTATGTAACGGATTTAAAGAAAAAAGCACATGTTGCCCCGGATTCTTCACTCAGTTACAAAGAATTGGTTCACCTCTCCGACAACAGTATTTATTATACTGAAGCTTGTAACGGCTGTGGAACATGTATTAACGTTTGCCCGGCAGAAAACATTAAGCTTGAAAACGCAAAGCCGGTATGGCAAAACCGTTGCGAAATGTGTATGGCGTGTGCCGAGTGGTGTCCGCAACAGGCTGTAATACATTGGAACCGCAAAGAAGGCATCAGGTATCGCCACCCGGAAGTTAAACTTTCAGATATGTTTATCAGAGAATTGAAAATGTAACTATATATTAGTTGCAAAAAAATTGTATCTTTGCATTAAAAAAGCGGATGACAAAAGCGGAAAAATTATTGACCCGTTTTCTATCAAGGCCTTCTGATTTTTCATATTCAGAATTGAAAACATTGATGGGTATATTGGGATATATTGAGGAACAGTGTAGTGGAGCAAGGGTTTGTTTTAAAACTAAAGATCATAAAATTAAACTTCATAAACCTCATCCGGGTAATATATTGAAACACTATCAAATAAAATATATAATTGAAAAGTTAAAGGAGGAGAGGATAATATGAAAGATGTTCTAAAATATAAAGGATTTATTGGGAGCGTACATTTCTCAGCAGAAGACGGCGTCTTCTTTGGGAAAATTGAAGGGATAAATGATTTGGTTACATTTGAAGGTAGTTCAGTAAAAGAATTAACCGATGCTTTTCATTATGTTGTGGATGAACACATAAAGGATTGTGAAAAAGAAAATGTTGATGCCGGAAAGAGTTATAAAGGTAGCTTTAATATCCGCATCAGTCCTGAGCTACACCGGCGTATTGCAACTTCTGCAAAAACAAAAGGACTCTCCATCAATAAATACATTAATGAAGTGCTGTCGGAATATGTACACCCTTAAAGCCTTTTTTGCGTTGCGTAATTACTGTGTCGAAACGTAAACCGGATTGACTTTGTTTTTATAGGTTTCAGGCATATCGGGAATCCCGTTCCCGTTGGTATCGTGAAACGATTTCAGGTAATAATACAACGCCAGCCACTCTTTGGCTTCCTGTATACCATCGGCGTAAGGGTCGGTATCGATGAGAAAATCGTTGTTCTCAATTACTTCACCCGCTGCATCCTTTGGTGTAACGTTAACAATTCCAAAACTCATTTTTTTAATTTCACCTATAAACCCAAGAATGTACTTGTTGGCTGCAAGGCAATACAGGGTTGTATCTTTTCTCGAAAAGTTTACTTTTTGATAACCGCTACTTTCATCTCCGATAATGATTTCTGATATTTTACGGAATATCCATTTGTCGGGGTTGTATATAACCTGCATGCCGCTAAAGAACAGGTAATAATCGTACATCGAAGGGTAAACCGTAAGGATCAGCTCCATCACTTTTTTAAGTTCGTTGCCGGTAATGTATATTTTACCAAGGGGCGAGCCGGGCATTTCTGTTTCACTCAGGCCAATAGGCATTATGTTGAATATGTCGTTGATGTTCTGTTTGCCATTATTGCCGGTTACAATTGAATGCCTGATTACCCCGTTGGCAACAATCGATATGTCAATATCCTGTTCGTAAATTTCGTTTAAATAATAATAAACTGCATCGGAAACCAGCGGGCCTATATGGCTGACTTCGGGTTTGTTGGTGTTGTATGCAATTTTGTAGCTGGTTTCAAAAACCGGGCGGTCGTAGGTTGTGCCAAGGGGTTTTAGTAAATTTTCTTCAATCACTTTTGCTTTTTCGTCAATCTGTTGTTGTATGTTTTTATCTGCGGCAATGTTGTCGTCCATTTTTACAAGGGCGTAGTCTATTTGGGGTTTTTCTTTTCCTTTCATGAAAATTTCAACTTTTCCAACGTACGAACCGTGGGAACCGGTTTGTACAACAGGCGCGTTTTTCGTTATTATCGGTTCCGGAAGGTAGGTGTGGGTGTGGCCGCTTATCACGAGATCGATATCGGGCACGGCTTTTGCCAGATCAACGTCTTCGCCGTCCCATTCATCGTGCTTGTTTTTTTCAACTCCACTGTGCGACAGCGCAATAACGAAGTCAACGTTTTCGTCCTTTTTCAGCATACGGGCGGTTTTTCTTGCACTTCGTTTAATGTTGCCTACCCTGACACCAAAATCTCCGGGGATTGAACCTTCAGCCCCTTCGCCAATCAATGCGATAAGCCCTATTTTCAGACCGTTTTTTTCTGTAACGGCATAGGGAAGTATGGTTTTTTCTTCGAAGAGCTGCAGCAGTTCATCATCATTCTTCTTTTTCGATGGAAGGTAATTTGAGCATAACAACCGGGGAATTTCACCTTTTGCTTTTGAGTCGGTAATTATTTTTGCAAGCATGTTGGCGCCAAAGTCGAATTCGTGGTTCCCGATGGCCATGAATTCGTAGCCCATTTTCTTCATCAGGTTAAGCTGAAAGCCTCCATTTGTTTCAAGGGTTTGGAAAAGTGTTCCCATCAGGAAATCGCCGGCATCTACAACCAGCAGTTTGTCGCCGTATTTTTCTTTTTGGCTGTTTATGTAACCGGCAATTCGCGAAAAACCACCCAACGTCGGGTCCCGGTCGTTTTCAAGCGGTGTGTATTCCGATTCGGGCGCCAGTCCGTTCAGGTGTGAATGCAAATCGTTAGTATGCAGTATAACAACATCCTGGGCTTGTACTGTTGATGTTAAAAGAAACAGCAATACAAAAGGTAAATGTTTCATTTTATGTCTGTTTTTAAGTATGTGCAAATACTGATTTTTAATAATCAGTAAAACAAAATTATAATTCTAATTGTTTTAAATAGAAAATAATTGATAATAAAACATTAATAATATGGCTAATCTTGCTACATCGTACATGGGAATTCCCTTAAAGTCGCCGGTTATACTGGGGGCATCCAATTTGGTTGAAGATCAGGAATTAATTGGGAAAGCTGTAGATGCCGGTATTGGCGCTGTTGTTTATAAATCGCTTTTCGAAGAACAAGTACAGCTTGAGTCGCTTCAGCTTGACGAGGAGTTGCACGAATACGACTACCGGAATGCTGAAATGGAAAAAATCTTTCCTGAAATTGAACATGCCGGAGCCGAAGAGCATGTGTTAAAACTACAAAAGTTTAAAGAAAAAGTAAAGGTGCCGGTTATTGCCAGCCTGAATGCCATTTACAACGTTACATGGGTTGAATATACCCGGCAACTTGCAGAAGCAGGGGTTGACGGTCTTGAGCTCAACTTTTACCGTGTTCCGGTAACGGGCGAAGCCAACGGAAGCGAAATCGAAAACCATCAGTTGCACGTCTTGAAAGAGGTAAAGAAAGCTGTGAAAATTCCGGTTAGTGTAAAGCTGAGCCCTTTTTATTCCAACCCGTTGAATTTTATTGAAAAAATCGATAAAGCCGGTGCTGACGGCATTGTGCTTTTTAACCGCTTTTTTCAGCCCGACATTGATATCAACAAGGAGGAGTTCCATTTTCCCTGGGAGTTGACAAAAGAGGGTGAGTACAAAGAGACCTTACGGTATACCGGTTTGCTTTACGGTAATGTTAAGGCCGGTATTGCTGCAAATCGTGGAATCAAAACCGGTGAAGATGTCGTGAAAATGTTGCTTGCCGGTGCCGATGCCGTTCAGATGGTAAGTGCATTTTATGAAAACACCATGGACCACCTGAAAAAAGTATTGACAGATGTGGAAAAATGGATGGACAAAAAAGGTTATTCAAAAGTCGAAGATTTTAAGGGAAAATTTTCACAGGCCAATACCACCGATGACTTCCCATACCGCCGGGCACAGTACGTTGATATTCTGAAAAATGCCGATGAGATTTTCAAGAAGTACCCGGTGAGGTAGGTGTAAATTATTTGGAGGGGATATTATCCATCTTTTTTCACTTTCATTAATATTTGATTGTATGAATTTTTCTTTGAGTTGATATTTTAAAAATTCAAAGCGAAAGCCATGCAACAAATTCAAACGCATTTGCTTCAAAGTAGCTTCCTGCACAATTAATTTTGTTTGTAAATTTATAGCTGTTAATAATAGTGATTGTAAAAAATTAAATCTATACGCATGAAGTATCCAATGTCAGTTTTAACGAAGAAGCCATTTTTTATCCTGTTGCTTCTATTTCTATTCAGCCAGGCATACTCGCAGTCTTCGGGCGGGCCTTACGGGCCGGTAAACAAAACCTGCGAAATACCGGATGATGCCAAAACCGTGTATTATGTGTCTCCCGATGGGAAAGCTGAAAACAACGGGAAGGAACTAACGAAGCCCACAACCCTCGATCAGGCCATAACGAAAGTGGTTACCGGCGATGTTATCGTTTTGAGGGGCGGAACATACCGTACCGGTGACCTGCTTTTAAACCAGGGCATAACCATGCAACCCTACAAGGACGAAAATCCGGTTATAAAGGGCACGTATGTAGCCGAAAACTGGCGGAATATGCAGAATGGCCTTTGGTTTACCGAATGGGAACACCTTTTCCCGTCGGAGCCTGCCGGTTGGTGGCATTACGACCACAACATAAAACAGACCCCGCTTCACCGCTTTAACGACGACATGGTGTTTGTCGATGGAAAGTTCCTGCAGTCGACCGGCATGGAAAGCACGGTTGATGAAAACACGTTTTACATCGACTATGAACGCAAGCGGGTTTACATTGGCGTTGACCCGACCGATAAGCTGGTCGAAATCACTGCTTTCGACAACGCGCTTGTACGCACAATGAACGATTGTCACGGGAAGGAATCCGACGGCATTGGCCCAAAAATCAAAGGCATTACATTTACACAATATGCTTACCGTGCATTGGAAATTGAGGGGAACGAACCCAATGGCCTGTCGGATGAAGCAAACCACGGCAAGGATGTGGTGGGCTCGTTGTTCGAAAACTGCACCATCTCTTTCTGCTCAAGGGTTGCCGGCTATTTCAGGGGCGACAATATGATTTTTCGAAATTGTAAAATTTCCGATACCAGCACCGAGGGGCTGTACATTATTGCATCGAACGATGTATTGCTCGAGCGGAACATCATTGCCCGCAACAACATCGAAAATATAACCGGCTATTTTCCGGCTGCGGTAAAAATTTTCAACCAGTGTTACCGTACCGTTTGCAACGACAACCTGGTAATCGATCATCCCAATTCGAACGGGATTTGGTACGATGTAGGCAATGTCGATGGCGTGTTTATCAATAACCGGATTCAGAACGTGGGGAGACTTGATTTTGATATTGCCACCAATAGGCTTTGGCCGAGCCAGAATGGATTCTTTTTCGAAATATCGAAAGGGGTAACCTGTGCCGGAAACGTTTTTGTAAACTGCGACCACGGTATGATGATACTGAACAGTTGCGATGCTAAAATATACAACAACACATTTTACAACAGCATTGCCTGCATTGGCCGCGACGGGCGCAGTGCCGAGGGGGACCATTTTGGCTGGCACCCCAGTACCGGCCCCGGTGTTGAAGAGCGGGTAGGGCATGTATTTGTAAACAACCTGCTGGTTGGCAATGAACAGTTTGATCGTCCTTTACTGTTTGTGTGGCAGCCCGATTTCCTTTGCGAACGCTTACCCGGTTCTCCTATGGAAACGCTTGATAACAACGTGTTTTTCAAACAGGAAAATGCACCGGAAGCGCCGCTGATTTTGTGGAGCCCGGTAAAAGGTGAACAGTGCCAGCTTATGGCAAACGACATTTCCGAATTGCAAAATTTTTACCCCGGATATAACCGCAACGGGGCTTCTTTATCGGATGTTTACCTGCCGTTTATGAGTACCGATGTTCAGAACTTCAGGTTGGCCAATCCCGATTTTTATGTCCGGTATGCAACATCACTGCCCCAAAATATATCGGAATTATTGAAGTTACCACGAAAAGCAAAGCCGTTTATAGGTGCTTACAGCGAATAGAAAAAGAGTTATTAGGTTAATTAATGAACACCTTCCCTGTAATTGGGAAGGTGTTTTTTTACGGTTAAAATCCCGGATCGACGTCGCGGTTACACATCCCGTTAAAAGGGCAGAATTTACACATTTTATCATTTTCGGTCTGGGTAAAAGCTATCGTGGGATCAAGCATGTCGAGAATTAATTTTCGGAGGTGTTCGTTGTACTCGCCGGCTACATTTTCATACATAAGCGTTGATCCGTCTTTGAATGAAAATACCGGGTTGAAATCGGTTTTAAAAATGCTGTTGGCTCCGTAAACGGCCGGCATAAATGCATTTTCTTCCGGCATGTTTTTTTGCACACAGCGGGCATACATCAGGGTTTGAAAAGCGGCCTTATTCCTTTTGCTGCTATCGGCAAAAAGGTCTTCAATTAAACCTACCTCGTTTTTGTCTTTTCCGGTTTTGTAGTCGATAACCCTTACCGAATCCCCCATTTTGTCGAGCCGGTCGACATAGCCGTGTAGCCTGACATTAACCATTTTTTCCCCCAAGGTGATCACCTCAAAATCTTCAAAATCGTTTTCAAGCGAAATCAACCTGAATGGCGCTATTTCGAGGTCATAGTTCAGTACTTTAAGCACGAACTTTCGAATAATTTCATATACAAGCAGGTTTTTCCCGTTCAGTTGAAAGTCCCGGCCTTTGAAATATTCCGAACCAACAGCTTCGTTTAAACAGCGTTCAATCCGGGGCTTGTCTTTTAATAATTGTTCAATGTTTTGTTTTTCAATATCTTTGCCAATAAGCGGCTTGTATAAACTTTCGAGCGCTTTATGGGCAATGCGGCCAAACATCATCTGGTCAATTTCTTCGGCAATGTCGTCGCTTTCATCAATTCCTTCAATGTATTTAAAGTAGAACTTCAATTTGCAGTCGATGTAATTGTTGATGCTGCTTGGTGTTAATCCTTTACCGGTAAGGTAGCTGATCAGTTTATTCGTAACAGGAGCTGTTTTTTCAATAACGATGGGTTCTGTTTCGACCGGTTCAAAATTAAAGACCGCTTGTTGTTCGTTAATTGTCAGGTGTTTTGCTTCGTATTTTAATTGTGTGGCAAACCGGCTGGGTTCTCCTTTCGATAATCCCTCGCTGCGGGTATCGTAAATCATTGTCAGGTTTTTTGCCCGCTGAATGAGCCGGTAAAAATAGTAGGAATAGATGGCGTTGTGTTGTTCCGGGCCCGGCATTCCGAAACCTTTCCGGAGCGAAAAGGGGATGAACGAATGCCGGTGGCTGTTTCCGGGCAGGCGGTCGTCGTTGAACGACAAAAAAATCAGGTTGTCGAAATCGAGACAGCGTGTTTCGAGGAAGCCCATTAACTGTGTGCCCGTTAGTGGTTCTCCTTCAAAAGGCACTGTTATACGTTCCAGTTGCCTGAGCATTAATTTGTAAAACAGTTTCTTTGATATGTTTCCGGGAGCAATATCCGTGTTTTCAAACAGCGATTGAAAAATGCGGTTCAGGGCCAGCGAAAGCTGGTATAGCGTTTCGCGTGTAAGGGTGTCGGTATCGGGCATGAGTTCGAACAGCTTGATAATAATTTCCTGCAGGTACGGTTTTACTGCCTGCGTGTTTTCGGGTATCGAAAAGATATGATGTAGCAGGGGCACCTCTTTAAAATGATTGGCCGAGAGGTATACGAGGTTGTTTTGTTTTATTTCCCGGTTAAGGTTATCCCGTTCTTCATTCAGGATGCCTGCCAGCAGGGGGTGGTTTACAACCGTTAAAACGTTGCGGTGGTAAAAAACCGGATTGCCCTGTTCGTCGGGGCGGCTGTTTCGGTCAATATCAATCAGGTTTTTTATTAAACTGAAAAGCGCGCTGTTTTTAAGGGGGAAACCCATTGTAATGTTCAGTTTTTCAATGGTTTCGGGTATTGCAGTAAGTACGGGCATAAGCAGCGATTCGTTGCACATTACAACGGCGGTGTTATCGAAACGTGTGTTTACAATTTCTCGATTGGTGTCGAGCCAGCGGGAAACGTAAAGCGCCTGACCCGAAAAACCGGGGACAGCAACAAGTGTGGCTTCCTTCAGTGTTTTGAAATTAGCTGTTGGCATCGAAAAATCGTCCGGCATGGGGAAATCAACCAGGTTTGGCCTGATAAATAAAGCGGCTTCATGTTGCGGCGCATCGAGGTAATATTCATCATAATCCCAAAAAAACAGTGCCGAACAGTTAGCCTGTAAAAACCTGAAGATTTTTTTCTCGCAGGTATTAAGCGCGTTAAAACCAACAACCACCCAGTTTTCGCCTTGTAATGAAAAATCCCCTGAAATGATTTTTTGGGCCATTTCGCGGTAAATCATGCCCTCGTATGCCCGGTTTTTTGCTTTTAAAACGTTGTTGTATGCGTGGTATATTTCAGAAAGGTTTTTCCAAATTGAGAGGAATTTTTGCTTCGATTCCGAATTTTTCAGGTCCAGTATGGCTTTCCAGAATGTTGAAAGGTAATGGCGTTGTTCTTCGGTAAGGAAATCGAACCCGGCATCTATTTCTTTTAGCGATACAATATTTTTAAAAAGCTTTTTAGCATCGACCAGGTACTTGTCAATATCGTTAAAGTCGGTCAGGAGCATCTCGCCCCAGAAATAGAAATCGTCGAGGGTTTCATCGCTTTTGGTTATGGATGAAAAAACCTGCCAGAGTTCAACAACGAGTGTCTCGGGCGGTGCTGCTTTAAGTCCCGATGATGACTCAATCAGTTCGGATATGGTGAAAATGCGCGGCGAGAAAATCGGTTTTTCAATAAGTTCGCTTAAGTATTTTTGAAAAAAGAGGCCTGCCCGGCGGTTTGGAAATATTACATTAATTTCCGACAGGTTGTTATCGAATTTTTTAAGCAGGTATTCGGCTGTTTGTTTTAAAAATTTTTCCATGGTTTTGAAATTACGCCGAATATACAATTTTGAAATGATTTGGCAGGCATTCTGAATGACTAAAATTCAGGTGAATAATCGCTGAAAGTATCATCGAAAACGTTTGCAATGTAAAATTAACTTAAAATTTTCTTTTCCATTTTTTTAGCATTTTAAAAATTAATCCTATATTAGCTTCCCGAAAAAAGAAATGAATTTATGATTTTAGAAACCAAAACACAATAATCTTCCTTTTCTCTTTAAACCATCATCTATTTTCTGATCTAACTAAACTATGAACAGCCGGGTTATCTTAAACGATAACCCGCTTTTTTTGTAGCCACTTTATAGGCCAGGTTTTCTAACCCGGCTTAATACTGTTTTTTTAAGAAAGAAAGAAAAAATCATCTGTGAAAATCTGAGTGCATCTGTGGACAATGAATATTTTGCAGAAGGAAAAAAATAAAATTCAGGACATAAATGAAGACCATCTTACGGTAATTTTATTGTCACGAATTTCCGAAACCGCAATTTATTTCTCCATTTAATCAATAGAAATGTATATTTGTGAGCATGTATCCTTTAGGTAAACAAAGCCAGAATAAACGAACAGAAAAATGAAGAATAGAGCCGGGAAAACAAAACCTGTTACATTGTCGCGATCAAAGAAGCTTACATACAACATCATTATTGCCTTGTTGCCGTTTGTTATTTTGTTAATCCTCGAACTGTTATTGAGGGTGGTGGGCTATGGCGATAACCTGCGGCTTTTTGTCAAACATCCCGATGCTGCTTATGCCGGTTATAAGGTAGTTAATCCCGAAATTGGCAAGAAGTACTTTCAGCGTTTTGAATATGGGCGTCCGGCAAAAGATATCTTCCTGAAAAAAAAGGACGATGACGTTTTTCGCGTTTTTGTCATGGGCAGTTCAACGGTTGTTGGTTTTCCGTATGATAACAACATCATGTTTTCCCGTATTTTGCACGAGCGTTTGCGCGAAGCTTATCCCGGTAAAAAAATTGAAGTGGTAAATACGGCCATAACGGCCATTAACAGTTTCACCCTGCTCGATTTTATGCCTCAAATTTTAAAAGAAAAACCCGATGCTGTTTTGTTTTATGCCGGTCATAACGAGTATTATGGCGCTTTTGGCGTAGGTTCGAACGAGGCAGTAACCCATAATCCCACCTTAATTGCCATGCATTTAAAGCTGATGGGCAGCCGGGTTTACCAGTTAGTCAGGAATATTATTTCAGGGGCGGGCGACCTGTTTGCCCGGGTTAAAACAGCCACCGACAAACGGGGAACACTCATGACCCGCATTGTGAAAAACGCCGATATTACTTACGATAGCGAAGAGTATAAGAAGGGCATGGCTTATTATGGCCGTAACCTCGAAATAATGCTTGCCCTGGCCGGCAGCCGCGATGTGCCTGTTTTTATTGGCGAGGTAGTAAGTAACATCAGCGATATAAAACCTTTTAACTCGAAAAAAACAACAACACTTAAACCGGCTATCGATTATTACCTGCTTGGCAAAAAGCTTGAAGAAAATGGTGATTTCGCCGGGGCAAAAGAAAACTACAGCCTGGCACGCGATTACGATTGCATCCGCTTCAGGGCTTCGGGCGAAGTAAACGAAATTATTAACGATCTTTCAGGAAAATATGGTGCAACCCTTGTACCGGTGTTGGATGTTTTTGAGGCAAATTCGCCCAACGGGCTTGTCGGTAACGGGTTAATGACCGAGCACGTGCATCCCAATATTGACGGTTATTTCCTCATGGCCGATGCTTTTTACAATGCCCTGGTAACTGCTGAATTAATTGGCGAAGAAGTTTCGGAAAATGCCCCGGTTTTTGATGAAAAGTACAAAGAAAGCTACGGTTATACCATGCTCGATAAATTGGTGGGGAAACACCGGGTAACCAACTTGAGTTACCACTGGCCTTTTGTCGACGAGTCGCACGGGTTTACCGATTACCGCCAGGTGTACAAACCGGTTTCGGTACTCGATTCGCTGGCTTTTAATGTTATGGCCCGGGGCGATGTAAGCCTGACCGATACACACGAAAAAGTGGCAAAAATATTTCAACGAAATGGCGATTACTGGAACGCCTTCAGGGAATACAATGCACTCACAAAGATCAATCCGTACTGGCCGGTTTATTTTCGAAATGCAGCCGATTGCCTGTTGAGTCTGGCCGACCTGCCCGGGGCGCTCAGGTACTATGTCCGTTCCCTTGAATACGATAACTCTTTTTATGCCAACTACCGCATTGGTGAAATTTTCATGATTAAAAATGACATTAACAGTGCCATTAAACATTTTGAAGAAGCGCTAAGCATGGCCGATGATGAAAAGCTAAACGTGCTGGCAAAGCTTTACGTGGCCTATGCCTACAAGGGCGACCGGGATAATTTTGAACGAATTGGTAAAGAGATCACTAAACTTAACCCCGGACAAAAAATAAAAATTCCTGCCAGAAAATATACTTATCTGAATTACATACCGGCACGCATAAAACCTTTTATTGTTGAGGCTGACAAAGCCGTGCAGGAAAAGGATTATGTGAAGGCAGAACAACAGCTTAACGAATCGTTAAGGGTGATGGATTCACCTCTTGCCCGGCGTAAGCTCGGTGAGTTGTATTTTCAGCAAGGGAAATTCGGCCAATCTGTTATCCAACTTCAGAAGGCGAAAAAAGAATTTAACTTCGACCCGCGTTTTTTGCACATGCTATCCCAAAATTATCTTGAGTTGGAGGATACGGCTAACGCTAAAGCATGTTTGGATGAACTGAAGTTGGTCGATCCGGAGTATCCGGCCTTAGACGAGTTGCAAAACAAAATTGATTAAATTGATAATAAGTAGCAGGAAAAATTAGCGCATGAAGATATTAGGAATTTCGGCATTTTACCACGATTCGGCGGCAGCCCTGATCATTGACGGGCACATTGTTGCTGCTGCGCAGGAAGAACGGTTTACCCGTAAAAAACAGGATGCAGGCTTCCCGGTAAATGCCATTAGGTATTGCCTCGACGAAGGATCTGTAATTATCGACCAACTTGATGCCGTGGTGTTTTACGACAAGCCCATGCTGAAATTCGAACGCCTGCTCGAAACGTACTACGGTTTTTCGCCAAAGGGGTTGGCTTCGTTTGTTACGGCCATTCCGGTTTGGTTAAAAGAAAAGGTTTTTCTGAAAAAAATCATTCACGATAAATTAAAAGAGATATCGGATTACGATAAGGGCAAACTGAAATTGCTGTTTACCGAGCATCACTTGTCACATGCCGCCAGTGCCTTTTATCCCTCGGGCTTTGAAAATTCCGCCATCCTTACCGTCGACGGGGTAGGCGAGTGGGCTACGGCTTCAATTTGCAGGGGAGCGGGTACACAGATTGAAATCCTGAAGGAGTTAAAATTTCCGCATTCACTGGGGTTATTGTATTCGGCATTTACCTATTTTCTGGGATTCAGGGTCAATTCGGGCGAATACAAACTGATGGGGCTTGCACCTTATGGGATACCCGGTTCGCCCGGGGTTGAAAAGTATGTGCGCCTCATTAAAGAAAAACTTATTGCCATTAAGCCCGATGGATCAATATGGCTAAACCAGCAATACTTTTCGTATGCAACCGGGTTGCGCATGGTGCCCGGCAAAAAGTGGGCGAAGTTGTTTGGCTTTTCGCGCAGGTTGCCCGAGGATAAAATTGAACAGCACCACTGCGACCTGGCTTATGCCATACAGCAAATTACCGAAGAAATTATCCTTACTATGGCAACCCATGTTAAGGAACTTACAAATGCCGACAGGCTTTGCCTCGCGGGTGGTGTGGCTTTGAATTGTGTGGCAAACGGTAAACTTTTGTTGAATAACATTTTTAAAGAAATCTACATTCAACCCGCGGCCGGCGATGCCGGGGGCGCTGTTGGGGCAGCACTGGCAGCCTGCCATATTTATTTTGATAACCAACGTGTTGAACTTGACCGCGATAATATGAGCGGGGCGTTTCTTGGGCCTTCGTTTACCAACAAGGAGGTTGAAAAAGGTGTGGCAACTTATAATGCTGTGTATTCCCGTTTCGATAACTTTGATGAACTGGCCGAAAAAGTTGCCGCTTTGCTCAATGAAGGGAATGTGGTAGGTTGGTTCCAGGGAAGGATGGAGTTTGGGCCACGGGCACTCGGAAACCGCAGCATACTGGGCGATGCGCGTAACCGTGATATGCAAAAGAAACTGAACCTGAAAATTAAATACCGCGAAAGTTTCAGGCCTTTTGCCCCGTCGGTGCTTGCAGAAGAGAGCCGGAATTATTTTGACCTTAATGTAAATTCACCTTACATGTTGCTGGTGGCGCAGGTAAATAAAGAACGTCTAAAACCGTTGCCCGATAATTATTTCCAGTTGCCTTTAATGGAAAGGCTTTATATTGAACGCAGCGACATTCCGGCCGTTACCCACATCGACTTATCGGCACGTGTTCAAACCGTGCACAGGGATACCAACCCGCGGTATTGGCAGTTGATTGAAACGTTTAAAAAGTTAACCGGTTATGGTTTAATCGTTAATACAAGTTTCAACGTACGGGGCGAACCCATTGTTTGTTCACCCGATGATGCTTACCGATGCTTTATGCGTACCGAAATGGATTACCTGGTTATAAACGATTACCTTTTTGTAAAAACAGAACAACCCGAATGGACCGAAAAAGACAACTGGCGTGAACAATTTAAGCCCGATTAGTTGGTTCATCAGGCAACATCAATTAATTTTACAACGAATAAAACAGTATTAAATGGATTTTTTCAAAGACTTTTGGAATTACATGAAAGAACGAAAAAAATGGTGGCTCATACCCACGTTCATTATTTTCATTCTTTTGGGCCTGCTTATTGTTTTGAGTTCAGGCAGCGCATTGGCACCATTTATTTATACCCTGTTTTGATTTTTTCAAAGAAATTAAAATGAAGAAAGATAAAACAACAGAAGCTATTCTCGTAATTGCCACCGGCTTTTTACTGCTTTTTTTCCTTAAGGATAAGGATTGGATGCTTTATGTTGCTCTTGGGGCAGGAATAATTGGCATATTCATAAAGCCACTTGCCCGGCTTATTGCAACGGGTTGGTATAAACTTGGCGATGTACTGGGGTTTGTTGTTTCAAAAGTTGTGCTTACACTGGTGTTTTTTGTCCTGTTGGTTCCCATTTCATTTTTGTACAGGCTTTTTAATAAAGATTCGTTGAAGCGAAAAAACACCTATACCTCTTTCTGGAGTGAACGCAACCACCTATACGGTGCCAACGACTTGAAAAATATTTGGTAATTTTAGTTTCTTGTGCTGAAATTGTTTGCACAAAAACGTTCAAATAATTCAAATCAAATGAAGAATAAGTGGTTACATCCGACAGGCTTTTTTCTTGGAATGATCACGTTCCTGTTGCTTTTTTTATGGGTAAGGCCCGAACTGATCTTTCATGCACAGCAGCTTGGTTTTTCTACATCCGAAACATTTTTTAGTGAATATGCCGCGTATCCCGGGGGTATGGCCGAGTACATTTCGCTTTTCCTTTTCCAGTTTCTTTATTATCCCTTTTGGGGTGCTTTGATTTATACGGGGTTGGTAGCCCTGATGATTCTTTTTGTGAAAAACACACTTTTTGTGCGGGGCGGAAAATTTGGCGTTGTTTTGCAGTTTTTACCTTTAGTGATTATTGCTGTACTACTGAGCGATTATAGTTTTCACCATTACTTTTTTGTGGCCGTTATTTTTCTTTTTGCAGGTTTTTGGGCATTCAAAAAAGTATTTCGAAGCCAACTAACTACACTCATCAGATTCTTTTTCATACTCGTTATATATACAATTGAATATTATCTCGTTGGTGGTTTTGCTCTTCTGGTTTTTACCGTTTCATCCATGCTTTATCTGATACTTGCTAAAAGGCCTGGTATTTTATTGAATGTTGCATTTTTGGCAGTGTTGAATATTATCATTCCAATTGTTTCTGCACGTTGGTTATTCTTTATCAGTTACCACGATGCCTTTTTTAAGTTAGTGCCTTATTTCAGCAAATATGAACCGGGATTTATGTTGCATGCTTTTCTGCTCACCTTGCCCTTCCTTATTTTGATTTCGAAGTTGCTTTCATTTTACAGGAATGGTGAAAATAAGTGGCGTTTTCTGAATTCGGTATATTTTCAGGCAATACAGTACATTGTGATTGTTATCGTGCTGATAGCGGGGGTTTTACTTGAAGTTGACCGCGATGAGAAACAGAAACTAACCATCGATTACCTGGCGCACAATCGGCAGTGGGGAAAATTGCTTGAACTGGCAGGTGAAAACACTTCAACCGATCGGTTGATCCAGTTCCAAACAACCCGGGCGCTTTACCATACCGGGCAACTACCCGAAAAAATGTTCGATTTCCCGCAGGAATGGGGCATCGACGGTTTGTTTCTTACCCGGTATTTTGCCGATGAGGTTTTGTTGCCATCCACCGAATTATTTTTCGATTTGGGTTACCTGAATGAAGCGATCCATTATGGAAATGAGGCCATGTCGCAAAACGAAAATTCGCCGCAGGTTACCCAACAGCTCATACTGGCCAATCTTGCAGCAGGTAATGAAGCATCGGCAAAAATGTATATTACCGAACTCAAAACCTATCCGGTATTCCGGAATAAGGCCTGTGAATATGAAAATTGCTTATCGGAAAATAATGACGAGTGTGCTTATGAACAGATAATTAAAGAAAAAGCAGCGTTGAAACCCTATACCGATTTCATCGTAAACCGCATGGCACCACAGTCCGATTTGCTGAATTTGTTACGCGACCACCCCGATAACCAAATGGCTTACGAATACCTCATGGCCTTTTATTTGCTGAATAACGATTTGGCTTCGTTTGTAAAATATTATTCGTTGGGAAAACAGTTCGGCTATCCGTCAATACCCACATTGTACCAGCAAGCATTGATTATGTATGCCTACGAATTGAATCGCCAGGGAAAAACGTTTGCCCGTTTGAATTATGATGAAGCGGTTGTTGATGATTTCACTGAATACCTTTCGGTGTTAAAAAGTTACGGAGGGAACAGGCCCGATGCACAAGCTGAACTTCAGAAAAAATTTGGAAATACCTATTGGTATTACATCCATTATGTGAGCCCGATAACAACAAATCGGAAAATTGTAGTTGAATAACACCTTATTGCAATAATTTAGATGAAACGGATGAAAAGCATATTTTTTATAGCACTGGTAGCAGTATTTATCGTATCGTGTTCAAACACAGGCGATATTGACGATTATGTGCAAAAAGAAAATGCCCCTTCGTTATATCCCGATTATACAAATGTTACCATACCACCCAATATTGCCCCGCTCAATTTCTTTGTTGAGGAAAATGCGGATCGCTTCACGGTGAATTTCATTTCGCACGACGGGAAAAAAATTGTGATAAATTCAACCGATGGCGTGGTTGATATTCCGGTAAAAAAGTGGAGAAAATTATTGCAGAAAAATACGGGAAAGGATGTTATTGTTGAGGTTTTTGCAAAAGACGATCAGTCGTGGCACAAATTTTCAACCTTTACCATTCATATCTCAAACGACAGTATTGACAGCCATTTGGCATATCGCCTCATTAACGTTGGCTATATTTTATGGAAGAAGATGGGCTTGTACATGCGCGACCTTACTTCGTTTAGCGAAAAACCACTTATGGTAAACCGCAATACCGACGGGAATTGTATGAACTGTCATTCGTTTTGTATGGGCAACCCCGGCCAAACAATGTTCCACATGCGGGCAAAGCATGCCGGTACCCTGATCATTGCGGGCGATTCAATGAAAAAAATTAATACGAAAACACCGTATACCATGTCGGCTGGTGTATATCCATCGTGGCATCCCGGGGGCAAACACATTGCTTATTCAATCGATATTGTAAACCAGTGGTTTCATGGTGTTGACAAGCGCAACGAAGTGTACGACAAGGCTTCCGATATTATTGTCTACAACATAGAAACGAACACGGTAACTACATCGCCCGATATTTCAACAAAAAACCGGGAAACCCTGCCATGTTGGTCGCCCGACGGGAAATACCTCTATTACTGTTCTACTGCGCCAATGAACGATTCAATTGGATGGCTTGAGGTTCGGTACGATTTGCTGCGGATTGCTTTTAATGCCGAAACCAGTGAATGGGGTAAACCCGATACGGTTCTTACTTCCGAAGAGGCAGGTGGAAGCATTACTTTTCCGCGCGTTTCGCCTAACGGGAAATTCATCGCTTTTACAAGGGGAAGCCACGGTTATTTTACCATTTACAACAAAACAAGCGACATCTTTTTGCTCAATTTGGAAACCGGGAATTTCGAAAAGTGCACGTTTAACAGCGACGATGTCGATAGTTTTCATAGTTGGTCGCAAAACAGCCGGTGGTTGGTTTTCAGTAGCAAACGCATTGATGGTTTGTGCACACGGCCCTTTTTTACACATATTGATGAAAACGGACATTCGACCAAGCCTTTTGTAATGCCACAAAAAGACCCGCTGTTTTATAAAGGGTTCAAAAACAATTACAACGTACCCGAATTGGCTATCGGTCCGGTTAATGTAAATCGTCCGGCATTGCTTCAAAAGGCAAGGGACAAAGCTTCACCGGTGATGTTCGATCCCAATGTCGATGTTAATGCGCTGTCGGGCGCTACACGTATAGAGGAAAGATTGCTTCATTAATGCTGTAATGTGTTGTCTGTGAATGGTTCACTTCCGATAAGCTGAATATTAGCTGCTTCTTTTCGAATGGTATTATAAAAAAATCAGGTTTAACCGTGTGGAAAAACCTGAGATTTTAGTGTTGTATTAATCTTTGTTCTGAGAAAACTAAAGTAAGAAGAATTCCATTAATTTTTGAAGGTCTTGTGAAGGTCGATTTAGTATTCTTCTCCCGCTTTTTTTATTTTAATTTTTTGAGCAATTCTTTAGCATTCTTTTTATAGTAACCTTTCTTTTCAATAATTGCATAAAGGGTTGTGTATGCCTTTTTCTCTTCCTTGTTGGCCAGGTATCCCAATGCCATGTACCATTCGGCTTGTTCAATAAAGAGGTTGTTGTTTTCTTCAATCACTTTTTTGAAGCGTTGAATGGCTTTGTTGTATTGTTCCATCTCGAGGTAACACAACCCGCTGTAATAATTACCTACCGGGTGCATGTTGTTTTCTGAAATTACCAGGTCGAAATGTTTCAGGGCGCTTTCGTAGTTTTGCAAGTTGTATTGTTCGATGCCTTTAAACGCATTGTCGGATGAAGCTATTGAGCGGTATAACCCAACCGAACTGTAAGGTTTATAGGCTTGTTCAAACAGTTTGTCGTTGGAGGGGTTGTGTTTAAACAGGCTGTAAGCACCGGCAGAAATAATGGCTGTAATTGATGCGGCTGCGCCAATGTATCGCAAGTGTTTGTTTCGTGGTTCGGGAATAAGCCGGCGGATTTTTGTCTCTTCGCTATTTTCGCCGGTAATATCTTTAAGCGAGGCCCGAAGCCTGAGAATATCTTTTTCGATAACAGACTGATTAATTTCATCGTTTAATTTGGTTTCTGTTCTCAGTTTTTCGTTATCACTTAATTCAGCTTCAAACTCGAGGCGTTCTTTTTCATTCAGGTAGTCGAGCAGGTAATCGTCGATTTGTTTGAGGGCCGCTGCGTCAACCTGTTGGTTTTCGTTAATAATGCCGGTAATGGCCGCCCTTAATGTATGGATGTCCGTTTCAGAAATGGCTTCGTTGATTTCCCTGTGCAGTTTAACCTGTTTATCCACTGCTTTATTTGTTTTAATCAGCTTTTCGATGTTTTCAACATATATCAACGGCATATCGTCTGAAAGGTAGCTGTCAATTTCGAAATCGGTTACATCGATGTTGCCGGTTGCCAGTATTTGTTTGATGCTGTTTCGGAGCTCCATCACATCGTTTTCACTTACTGCTTGTTCAATTTCATTCCACAAGCCTGTTTCGTTAACGCTTTCCATGTTCACGGGTTGCTGCTTTTTGCTGTTTTTGTCAATGATGTGTATACGTTCGGAAAGGCTTTTAATGTGGTTCTCAATGTGAATGTGCTGCAATGAATTTTCTCCAGTTGGGATATCCCCGTTTGGAGAATGGGAGCTGACCGAATCGGGGCTGATGTTTTTGGCCAGATCGAACAGGTGTTTTTCCTTGTTGCCTTTGTTAGAGATGATCACTTTAAGGTTTGAACGGAGGTCCATGATGTCATTTTCACCGATGGCATCGATTAATTCACGGTTGTACTTAACCTTTTTGGTTAGTTCGGGTGACTTCTTCAACTGGGTTTGAAATTCGAGGAGTTCTTTTCCTTTAAGTTTCCCGAGTATGAATTTTTCAATGATGTAATTAATGTCAAAAATCATAGTCGATTAATTTTTTAAATTTATTATCTTGTTTTATGCTTCTAACTAAGTATTCCTTGCATTGGTGCTTTCTTTTTTTTGTGTAACTGTCGCTCGAAAAACCCATTATCCGTGTAATTTCTTTCATTGGCACTTTTTCAAAAAACAACTGTAACACTTTTCTGCACTCTTCTCCCATTTTCTGGAAATGGTCCTGGTATAATTTGTATCGTTCGTTTTTTTCAATTATTTCTGTCAGGCCATCGTCATAAATGGTTTCCGAAAAATCTTCGGTGTCTTCAAGTTTTACAATACTTTCTTTTCTCGATTGTAGTTGTTTGAGCCATAAAAGCCTGCAAACTGAAAACAAATATGTTTCAAAAGAACAATCATCGCTAATAATCAACTTGTCCTCTTTAACCTTACGGTATATTATAATTATCGCTTCCTGAAAAATATCATTTGCATCTTGTGAATTACCACTGTTCCAATTTACAAATGCATTTATCTTGTGGTAATACGATTTGTATATGTACCGTAACACTGCGCTGTTATTCCTCAGAATCCCCCTGAGTAATTCGTCGTTACTATAATTTGCCATGTTCACCTATTTATTCCATAAATTGAAAAAAGGTTACCATCAAAATGGAAAAATATTCAATTTTTTTTTAAATAATTTGAAAATTAAGAAGAAAATATTTGAAAAAAAAGAAGTTAGCTCATAAAAAAAGAAAGGATAGATTCGAACGATCTATCCTTTTCTCAACTAACTAATCTAACTAAACCTAAAACTTATGAAAAATAAACCTGCTGCAAATTTATGTTTTTTGGTATTTATGTCAATGTTTTTGGCGTTAATACTTGTTAATGTCGGAAATTTTTACTTAAAGTTAACATTTATCGATATCCTATTGGGCTACAAAGGTATATTGAATGTAACCCTGTTGGTTACGAGGTGCTTCGTCATCGGGGTTGAACCTTGTGCGCAGCGCTGCTGTTTTTGCATACGAGAGTATTTGTCCTGTTAAATGTGCTTCGGGTATTGGGTCTGCTTTTACAACATCGCCATGGCGGTTTACTTCAATAATAACTTTTACCACACCGCCATCTTCTGCCAGGTAAACGGGTATTGGCAGGCTTAGATGAAAACGGTCTTCCAGATAATATTCAACATTGCTGTCGCCGCTGTACAATTTATTTTTTAACGAATCGATGTCGATCCCTTCCGATGTTTCAACCGGCATTTGCAGATCGTCGACCGTGGGTATCTCTTTTGATAACTGTTTCGAGACATCGTTTACCAGTTGTTGTGCTTTGTTCAACTCTTCCTGGTAATTTTCGTCGAAAAAGTCATTTCTTTTAGGGGTTGCCCTGTTTGCGGCAACATTGGTGCGTGAAACTGACGAAGAAGATACCTGCGCTTCTTCCTGTTGGTTATTGGGTTCCATTTCGGTTTGTAGCAATTCTGTCGGAAACTCAATGATAATCTCAGGCTCGTGGTATTCAAATTTCTTCCTGAACTGGGTAATGTTCAATACAATAAATACCAAAATGTGAAAGGCCAGGGTTATGATAATCCCGTTAATGTTGTTTTTATATTGCTGGCTTAACCACGACATAAGAACAAATATATAAAAAGGGAAAGTGATGTGCGGTAAAACAAAAAAAAGCTTTTACATTTTCTTTAGTGTAAAAGCTTCAGGTGGCTGATCTCGTTTTCGATCTTTTCGAGGAGTTTGAGTTCGTGTGGGTTTTTATCAGCGTTGGTTAAATTGCTGATGAGCCTTTTTCGAATCCTGTTTAACTCCTCAAGCCTCTCGTAGAATTCTTTTCTACCCATAAGTGTCAATATTTAAATTTGTTGCGAATATAACACTTGCTTTTTTAAAAGGTTGATTACGTGCGTTTATTTTTCGTTAATAAAAGGTAAAAAAAAGCCGGGCAAAAGTGCATTGCCCGGCTTACAAATTCTTTACAATATCAATTAAAATTTTGAGGCCGGAACAAAAAGTTTAGTAGTGGTTGTCGAGTCTTCAAACAGCGCACCTTTGTTCAGCGAGCTTTCCAGTACTTTCTTGCCATTCAGTTCGTAACAATTAATGGTAATGGGATCGGTCATGTTATTGCCCTCAATACTAAGCGAATAAATATTGTTGCCTTTCTCTTCCGAATCGATTAACTTTTGTGAGCGGAGATTCTGGATGCCGTTTAGGTATTGAGCAACGGCTGTTGAATCGGCTGTTTCTCCATTTACGGTCCACGAATCGCCTGTTTTTTGAAGTGTAAACGAACTGTCGGCCGGGTAGTTGAAATCCAACCTGGTCCAATTGTCCTTTGATGCATTGGTAATTACCTTGCTCCGGAAATCGTTGAGGGTACGGTTAAAAGTCATGCCCAGGAAACCTTCAACGGAAAATACATTTTTTTCGCCTTGAAGCCTTACATACGTATTCATTTGCCTGGGTTGCGAAAACTTGAATTTGCCAATGTAAACATCGGCTACTTTTTTCCCCGATTTGAAGGCCTGCACCCGTGTGGCGAGCGAGTCGGTTACTTCGTACATGCCCCAGCGCTCTTCCGATTTTGAAACCAGGTTGGTGGCTTCGAGTGTTTCAAGTGCCGATAACATCGATTGCACATTTGATGGTTCGGCCGGGTAGGTTCTCCCGTTACTTTCAACCTCCCAGGTGGCATCGCCTGTGCGGGTAAGGTTAATGGTTTTCCCGTTAAGCGATCGCGGGAAAAGTGTTATGCTGGTAACGTCTTCGGCATTAAGGGCTATAAGATCCTTTTCGAACGAACGGTCACCTTTTTTGTTTTCGATTACCGATACGATAATTAAGAGTGCCAGCAACACACAAAACAAAATGAGCAAGTATTTTAAATTCGATTTTTTAATCATGGTTGACAATTTATTTTATGTAACTTTCCTGCATCCGTTTTATTTCTTTTATTTTATTATACCTGTGCCTGAAGAGCCCGTATAAAATTATGAGCAATACCGGCAATAAAAAGTTCAGGTATTTTAAAAAAGCCTTTTTGCCGTCTTCAATCTGATCTAACGGGCGGTTGGTAATGCCCTTCGTGCGCAATTCAATTAAACCGGTATCGTCCGATAGCCAGTCGATGGCGTTTACCATCAGGTTTACATTATCGGCATTTAGCTGGCGGCTTTGTTGCCCCTCGCCGTTTATGGCAAAATCGCCGTCGCTAACCACTACCATGCGGGCATTTGTGTTACCGGCAAAGGGCCCTTCGATGGCAGCGGCTACCGGTATATTCGATAGGGGAAAATCGGAATTGTTCCATTTTTTCTGAATATCGAAATACAGCGGTACTGAACGCGAACCCGATTTTTCAGACGAATAGGCCAGGGGCTCAAACGTAAATGTGGTATCGCCGTTGAATGACATGGGGCTGGCAAATTGCAGCAATACCGATTCGAGACCCTTGCTGGCAGGGTGTTCTGAAAAATTTGTAATGTTTGGAAGGTATGGGAAGCTTACTTGCGATGTCATGGTAAAGAAACCTTGTTGCTGCCTCACCGATACGTTTCCACAACTGGCATCGACCAAAAACTTATTGTCAATGTTTATTCCTTTATCTTTAAGCCATCCTTCCACGCCGGTGCTTACTTCGAAGCCCTGTGCAGCGTTAAAGTCTCCGTCAACACGGTTCAGGGCTATGTACAGGTTGCCGCTATTTGCCAGGTAGTTGTCGAGAAAAGCAAGCTCGTATTCCGTTACCGAATCTTTCGGCGCAACCATGGCGAGCGACTTGTATTTTTCGAGCATAACCGTATCGGAAAGGGTTACTTCTTCTACCTCGTATAAAACTTCGAGCGACTGCATGGCCTGTTGCATGGCAGCAGGCGTGCTTTCGCCGTGGCCGGTAATAAAACCTACAAGCGGCTTGTCGTCGATTATTAGTTTTTTAATCGATGTTGACAGCGAATATTCCATGGCCGTACCCGGCAAAATCAGCGGGATAACCTCTTGTTTTTCGCCATACCGGATAATGGCGGCCAGGTAAACTTTCTTTTGCACGGCCTGGTCTTTTTCCCGCATGTTAACAATTTGCGGTGCAATGCCGTATTGTGCAATTTCTTGTTCAACTTCTTCATCGTCGTTCGGACTGATGAATTCAAAAACCAGATTGCCCTTCGATACATTGGCATACTCGATGAGCATGTCCTTAAAATCGGTTCTTATTTGTTGTATGGCCGGTGGAAGGTCGTCGGTAAAATAGGCTGTTACTGTAACGGGGTCTTCAACCGAGCGCATAATGTCTTTGGTTGCTTCGCTTAGGGTGTATCGTTTATCGGCGGTAAAATCGAGCCTGAAAAAGTATTTGCTCGAAAGCGCGTTCAAAACAATAACAATTCCTGCAATTAGTGCAACATATAATATGATTGATTTTTTGTTTTTCATCTTGCTGAAATTTTTATTAATTCCTTTTTGTTAAAACGGCTTCAGAACCAACCAGTCCAAGCATGATTATGGAGAGGAAGTAGATGATGTCTTTTGAATCGAAAACGCCCCTCGAAATGGATTCAAAATGGGTAGACATGCTCAGGTAGTGCGAAATATTGCCCAATATTCCGGGAAGCCCGTTTGACAGGATATCGAAAATGATGTGAAAAAAGATACCTATAAACAGTGCCAGCAAAAAGGCAATAATTTGGTTGTTGGTAAGGCTGCTGGTGAAAAGGCCAATGCAAATGTATGCAGCGCTCATTAAAATGAGTCCCAGGTATCCAAGCAGCACAGCGCCATGGTCAATGGGTCCCAGCTGAGCCACGGTGATGTAATACGGAATGGTTAGCAGCAGGGCAATAATGATCAGTGCCAGTGTAGCCAGGAATTTGCCGCTGATAATTTGCCATTCGGAAACGGGTTTCGTCAGCAACATTTCAATGGTGCCTGTTTTGCGTTCTTCGGCAATTTGTCGCATGGTAAGTGCCGGTATGAAGAAAAACAGGGTCCAGTATGCAATTGAAAAGAATGATTGCAGGCTGGCCTGGTTTACGAAAAAAATGTCGCGTCCCTGTATCCAGGTAAAGAATCCGCTGAAACCGAGGAAGGCAACAATCATGATATAGGCCATGAGCGAATCGAAGAATGAACGCAACTCTCTTTTTGTGATGGTTAATATTGATTTCATTTTATTACGTTTTAAGCTTTTTCGACAAAATTAATTGGCTGTTACTTCCCTGAAAACATCTTCAAGTTTTGTTTCAACAGGTGTTAACTGGCCAATATACCAGCCCTTTTCTTTGCACATATCGAATATTGGCCGGGCCGATTGTGCTTCGTTTTTGCTTTGAATTTCGAAGATTGATTCATCGGGTTCAAGCATGTCGACAAGTGAAACGGTGTTGATTTGCCGTAGCGACTGAAATACTTCGTTGCGGTCGCCACCAAGTATCTGGACTTTTAATATTTCGTTGCCCTGTGCCTGTTTTCGTAGTTGTTCGGAACTGCCGTCGGCAACAATTTTCCCTTTGTTGATGATAAGAATACGGTCGCAGGTTGCTTCCACTTCGGCCAGAATGTGCGAACTGAGTATGACGGTTTTTTCTTTCCCGATTTTTTTAATCAGTTCCCTGATCTCGATAATCTGGTTGGGGTCGAGCCCGGTTGTGGGTTCGTCGAGGATTAAAACTTCGGGGTCGTGAATCAGTGCCTGTGCCAGGCCTACACGTTGTCTGTACCCTTTCGAAAGCTCCCTTATTTTTTTGTGTTTCTCACCTTTCAAGCCACATACCCGGATCATTTCGGCTATCCGTTCGTCAGTTTTTTCCCGGGGTATGCACTGTAGCTCGGCAACAAACCTCAAATAATCAATAACCGGCATTTCATAATACAACGGGTTGCTCTCGGGTAAATACCCAATGTGTTTTTTAACCTCGTCGGGGTTTTCGAGTACCGAAATGCCACCAACCTGTATGTTGCCCGAACTGGGTGTTAAGTAACACGTTATGGCCTTCATTGTTGTTGTTTTTCCGGCACCGTTGGGGCCAAGAAACCCGAGCACTTCGCCGGTTTTAACCTCAAACGAAATGTCGTCAACAGCCCGTTGAAAGCCATAAGTCTTTGTTAAGTTCTCAAGTTTTATATCCATAGATTTGTTCCATTAATTTTTTGTGGTGACGAATTTAAAAAAAGGAAAAAATCCGTAAAAAAATCGATTTAAGTTTTAACACATTTTAACTGCTGTATGCGACTTATGATTAATATTTGACGCTGTTCTATAAAGCGATATTGTGTTTTTTCGTACCTGTTTTAATGAATAATTTTCCCCGGAACGTTTGAAATGAAAATTTAATCGTTAATTTTATTTCCTGAAAAGAGAAATTAAACAAAATCATTATAAAACATATTTTTTCAAGTTGCAATGAGTAAGCTTAAAATCTTTATATTTGCGTAGAAGAGGGTAAAAAATTGTACTTTTTGCAATTTATAAAATATACTTTTAAATTGTTTTTTTGTTTGGGTTTATAAGTATGGTTAAAGAAAAAATAAAATGGTTTTTATATGCACTGGCTTTTGTTGTTGTATTTCAGGCTTGTAGTACCAGTGTTTCTGTCGATCAAAGTTCCCCTGACTATGTTTCAGAAGGTGACATTACCCCTGAATTTTCGTTAAATCAGGTCGAAGTAACCGGAAATGTGCAGCCTTTTAATACCGAAATTCGTGTCGATACCATTGATGAATTCAAATACGTTATCAATTTAAGCCTCTATACCGATTTTCCCTCGGCCTTACCTTCATTTCAGTTTAACATTAAATATCCCCGGGAATTGGTTGATGTACTTTGGAGCTCGCGCACATGGTCCAATCAGTCGTTTATCAACATTTCCAATTATTCCAGGTTGCAGTCTGATTACAACGTGGTTTCGGCGCTTAGCCAAAACAACAGAAACCGTTTAACACTTGCTTCATTTGATAACTTTGAAGGGCGCTATACCGGTATCGATATTCAGCGCGATGCCGATTCAATCATCTTTTCAATGAACTATTTCCAACATTCGGTGCCCGATGCCGAATTGTTGGAGTATAAAACACAAATTTTTGTTAACCTGCGCGATACGGTTTATTCCGATGCTATTCGCGAATGTGCGCAGTGGCGTTTGGACAAACAGGACCATTCATCGCTAAAAAAAATCGACCTGTCCCTTTTGCCTGTTTATTCAATGTGGTATCCGCTTAGCCGAAATATTCCGGTTGAAAATGTCACCTATTATTTCGACTCAATTGCTTCAATGGGTTTTCGTTCGGTATTATTCGATGATGGCTGGCAGGATGTTGTCAGGTTTAACGTTGATACTTCCGGGGTTTGGGACCCTTCCGAAACGGTTGTTGTTAAGGAATTCATGAACATGGTGCATGAAAAGGACATGAAAGTTGCACTATGGTATTCAAAACCGTTTATCGGGGCACATAACTATGTTTTTAAACGGTTTGACGGATATTATGTGCAATACATTACCTCGAGCCAGCCAATACTCGATATTCGTTATCCCCGGGTAAGGGATTACCTTGTCGATATGTATAAAAATGTTCTGAGCGAGTGGGGGGTTGATGCCGTATTGTTTGATTTTTTAAACGGCTATTACCCCGATGAACACATTATTGTGATCGAGGACAGGGGCAGGGATTTTGTTTCGGTGCGCAAGGCACTCGATTCGCTGCGCACAAGAATGCGGGATGAACTGGTTTACAACAACCCTGAAATAGAAATCAGCCAAAGCTTTCCGTCGGTAGGCCCTTTACATACATCAAATTCTAAAACCATTAACGGTTTTTTGGGTACAACGGTATTGAGCGATGTGCGGGAAAAACTGGTTAACAACCGTTTAATGTATGGCGAATATTCCCCGTTTATGGAAGTAATGGGGATTCACCCCCGGGATCCTGCTTTGGAAGTTGCCTTTAAATTTCAATCCATTCTTTATGGAACGCCATATTTGTCTTTCTTTTCCTACACCTTGTCCGAAGAATTGCGCGAAACCGTCAATTTTTGGGTGAGGTACTGGATTGCTAACAAGGAGATTTTGCTGCAAAGCGATTTTGAGGCATTAAACCCCGTTCAACGGTATTCGATACTGAAAGCCGGTACTGAGCGCAAACAAATTATTACGGTTTATGGCCGGGTTAGCTATGTCGATATGGGGTATTTTTCCTTCGAAACAGCCGATGTGATCAACTCTTCCGATTATCCGCAAATAACGTTGTACGGTACTCCAACCGGTAAAGTAGATTACATTACTTATAATCACAGCGGGGTATACCAGGACAGGGGCTCACTGCGTTTCCGCAGGGATTTTGCCGAGGTTGATGTTCCCAAAGGGGGATTTGTCCGCCTTATTGTTAAATGATTTTTTTGCTGGAAAACCTTTAATCCTTCCGGTTATGCATTTCCGTTATATGCTTCTGCTTTTTGTGTTCGTAACCTCTTTCGACATTGCTTTAGGCCAGTTATTTGTTAATTCCGAAAAACAGCGCGACCGCCTTTTCGAAAAGGCCCTGGCTGCATACCGCGATGGACGGTATAGCGAAGCTGAACAACAGGTGCTGAAAAGTTTAAAGCACGACTCCCTTTTCATCGATGCTAACCTTCTCCTTTACGATATCAGTGATGAACTTGGAAACGAAGGGCAAAAAACCGATGCGCTGAAAGCGGTTATTGAAGCTGACTCTGTTAACTACCCGGTATGTTACCGTTTTTTGGCCGACATATATTTTAATAATCGCCAATGGATGGGCGCACTGCTTAATTACGAAAAGTACAAAAATCTTAAACCACGTACCGATTCGGCTTTTATTGCCCTTCGCATGGCTTCGTGCCGTTTTATAAAAGCATCGTTGGGAAATCCGGTTGATGTCAAAATTCATCCCTTAAATATTTATATCAATACCTTCTTTGATGAATACTGGCCCCTGGTTTCGGCCGATGATCGTTTTCTTTATTTTACCCGCCTCATAAAGCATGAAGGTTTTGCACAGGAAAAACTTTTTGTTTCAGAAAAACGGGGCGATGAATGGGTGCCGCCGGTGGAAATGAATGGATTTCAATATGACGAAACAAATGTGGGTGCTGTAAGCTTGTCGGCCGATGGACAGTGGTTGTTTTTTACGGCCTGCAACAAACCGGGGGGAATGGGAAGTTGCGACCTGTTTTTTTCACGTAAAGTGAATGGACGATGGATGCCCTTTGAAAACATCGGGGCTCCGGTAAATGGAACTTCGTGGGAGGCACAGCCTTCCATTTCGGCCGATAAGCAGTTTTTGTATTTTGCGAGTAACCGTAAAGGCGGACAGGGCAGGATGGATTTATGGCGAAGTAAAATATCGTTAAATGCCGACGGACTGCCTGTTTTTTCAGAACCTGAAAATCTGGGCGAGCAGGTGAATACCCCTCAAAACGACTTTTCACCTTTTATCCATGCCGATGGGCAAACCCTTTATTTTGCTTCCGATGGGCGAATTGGGATGGGGGGCAGCGACCTTTTCGTGACACGTTTTAACAGTTCGTACTGGAGCGGGCCTGAAAATTTGGGCTACCCGGTCAATTCTTTTTCCGATGATTTTGGATTGACCGTTTCGCCAACTGCTCAAACGGCTGTTTTTTCCTCTGATCGAGATATATCAAACAATTCGAAAGATTTATACACCTTTCTACTTCCCGAAAAATTTCAGCCTTTGCCCGCCGGCTACGTGAAAGGCTTTGTTTTTGATGAAACATCGGGGCAGCACCTTGAAGCCCTGCTTGAAATCGGGCTTCTCGATCAGGATGCAAAACAGCAGGTTTTTTCAACTCCTTCCGAAGGATACCTCGTTACACTCACCGTTGACCGTTTGTATTCATTCAATATCAATAAAAAGGGTTATTTGTTTTATTCACATCACTTTAACCTCAAAACCAAAACCGAACTTGCCCGGGCACGGCAATTCGATATTTACCTTACACCCATCAAGATTGGGCAAAAAGTAGTATTGAATAACCTGTTTTTCGATTTCGATTCGTACCAATTGCAGGAGGAATCGTTTGCCGAACTCGACCAGCTTGTTTTATTTTTAAGAAAAAACCCAAAAGTTGAAATTGAAATTTCGGGACATACCGACAATGTTGGCGATGAGGCATATAATCAATCCCTTTCGGAGAACCGGGCAAAAGTTGTTGTTGCGTATTTGGAAAAAACCGTTTCGGAAAACCGGATAAAATTTAAAGGGTATGGCGCCACACAGCCCGAGAGCGATAATGAATCGGACGAGGGGAGGGCTTTAAACCGGCGTTGCGAGATGAAGATTCTGAAATATTAATAAGAAATTCCAAATAATCTGAAAATAGTTTAGTTCAGGGCAATTGCTGAGGTTGAGGTTGAGGTTGAGATTGAGGTTGAGATTGAGGTTGAGGTTGAGGCTGAGGTTGAGGCTGAGGTTGAGGTTGAGGTTGAGGTTTCCCGCTTCGCGGGACTGCTCCTGTTTCGCAGAAGGTTAGGGTTGGAAAGTTCTTATGGTTATCCGCTTCGTGTTCTCATCGTTATTTGCTTGGACAACATCGACAATCCTGACATACGTCGAGAACAACAATGATAACAATGATAACAATGATAACTATGACAAACCTTAACAACATTTCCAAATTAAGGTTTCTGCCATTACAAATTTTCACAGGCGCCTGATTATAAAAATGTTATTTATTTGCTCCAACCAAATCCCGTATAACAACCGAGGCAATATGGCAGCCAAAAACCGGGGGCATGTAGGAAATAGTGCCCACGGTCGATTTTTTGTTTTGTCCTTCGTCGGGGATTACTGCCGCTTCGGGCACTTCCTCGGGCGAAAAAACAACCGTGATACCTTTTTTTATGCCCAGTTTCGAGAGCCTTTTGCGCAACATGCGGGCCAGTTTACAGTTGTACGATTTCGAGATATCGGCCGATTTTACCAGTTCAGGATCAAGCTTGCCGCCCGAGCCCATCGAACTCACAATTTTTAAGCCTTTTTGAAGCGAGTGGTATATCAGAAAAACCTTTGGCGACAATGTGTCGATAGCATCAACAACGTAGTCGAAATTTCCGTTTAGTATTTCAATCATCCGTTCGTCGCGGATAAATTCGGTTATGATATCGAGTTCAATTTCAGGATTAATGTCCCTGAAACGTTCGGCAAGAATATCGGTTTTGTTTTGCCCAATGTGGCTTAAAGTTGCCGGCAACTGGCGGTTCAGGTTGGTCAGTTCCACTTTGTCGCCGTCAATGAGTGTGAGCTTTCCGATGCCTGCACGGCAAAGCATTTCGGCAGCATAAGCGCCCACACCGCCAAGTCCGGCCACCAGCACATGGGCGTTTTTCAAACGCTCAAGTTTTTCTTTGCCCAGTAAAAGTTGTGTCCGTTCAAGCCAGTTCATAACCCATCAGTTCGTTAAAATTTTGTTTCACTTGTTGAATTAAATCCACAAGGGGGATACGCAATATTTCAGTGGCGCGAAGATAAATATCGGCAATGGAAATATCATCGTCATCGGTTTCAAAAAACAACTTTTCAAGGGGAATGGCTGGTAACACATCGGTTGTTTTCGATTTTTCTGAAAAGATGGATTTGCCAAAAGACAGGTAACAGCCGAATTTTATCAGGTTGTTGGCCTCAAATCTATTTCCGTTGAAGCCGTGAATCACGCATTTTGGCCGCTGTTTGAATGATTTCAGTATACCGACCAGATCGGAACAGGACTTTACGCAATGAACAATAACCGGCTTATTGTGCCGTAGTGCCATTTTCAGGTGAAGCATGAAAACGTCAGTTTGAAATGCAATGGGTACCTGAATTGTACGGTCGAGGCCGCATTCGCCTATGGCCAACATGTTTTTTGACGCGAGTATGCTGCTGAGGCTTTTTTCAATTTCGGCAAGAGGAACGTTGTTGATATCCCAGGGGTGCCAGCCTGCCGAAAAATACACCACCGGGGGGATTTCCTTAACGGGAAGCCGGTAATTGCGCAACGAAAAAACACGGTTGTTTTCCGGATCAGCCTGATGGGTGTGTATGTCTAAATAATCGATCATATAAAATGGAATGCGGTTTGAATTTACATTTTTGATGGATACCTGACAAAAGTTATATTAAAACCATTGTAATTCTTTGCAAAATGGGGTAATTTCAAACAAAAATTGGTTATGGATTTATCGGATTTTAATTTTTTGATCGAAACGGACAAAAGCAAAACAACCAGCCGCCTGGTTATTGCCAACGGAACCGACACACATTCGATAGAAGCAGCTCACATCGCCAGTAAAATGAAACTGGTTGAAGTAAGCATTACGGGTAAAAAGGATGACATAATCAAAAGTTGCGGAAAATTAAGCATTTCAACCGATTGGTTTACACTGATAAATTGTGATAACCAGCAGGCAGCCATTGAGAAGGCCGTTGAAATGTGCCGTTCAGGCAATGCCGATTTGATCATGAAAGGTTTGCTGAACACCGACCGTTTTATGCGGGCACTGTTAAACAAGCAAACCGGGCTGTTGCCTCCGGGAACTTTATTGTCGCACGTTACAGTTATTCAAAATAGAAATTACCCTAAGCCCCTGCTGGTAAGCGATGTGGCCATTATTCCACAGCCAACGCTCGATCAAAAGGCAATCATTACCGGCTACCTGATTGATGTTGCCCACAAAATTGGTATTGCTGAACCAAAGGTTGCTTTTGTGGCGGCCACCGAACAAATCATCCCCAAAATGCAGGCTACTGTCGATGCTTTTGAATTAAAGCGCATGTGGGAAGACGGGCTTTTTCCCAATTCGGTATGTGACGGCCCAATGGGATTAGACCTTGCCATTGATGAAGAATCGGTCAAAATTAAGAAATTCGAATCGCCGGTGGCCGGAAAGTCCGATTGCCTGTTGTTCCCCAACATCGAAACAGGCAACGTGTTTTATAAAACGAACACCAAATTGTGCCGCGCCCAAACGGCTGCTATTTTGGTAGGGACTACTGTTCCTGCCGTTTTGTCGTCGAGGGGCGACAGCATGGAAACCAAGTTAAACTCGATAGCGCTGGCTGCCAAAATTGGATAACACGATGAGCAATTCTCCGAAAATATTGGTTATCAATCCCGGGTCAACGTCGACAAAAATTGCTGTTTTTCAGGATGAAACCTGCATTATGGAAAACAACATTCGGCATTACCTTGATGAACTGGTGCATTATCCAACCATCATTTCACAATACGAATTTAGAAAAGATTTGATTGAAGGAACCCTCGAAATGGAGGGCATCAGTCTTCAGGATATAAAAATTATCATGGGGCGGGGCGGTTTAACCTACCCGCTCGAATCGGGTGTTTACGAGGTTGACGACCGCATGCTTACTCACGTGAGGAAGGGGGTATTGGGTCAACATGCATCGAACCTGGGGCCGGTTTTAGCGCATTCTATTGCGAAGGAAATACCCGGTGCCAAAGCGTATATTGCCGACCCGGTGGTGACCGACGAGCTTGAACCGGTTGCCCGCGTTTCGGGGCACCCACGTTTCGAACGCCGTTCCATCTTTCACGCGCTTAACCAAAAAGCCGTGGCACGAATGTTTGCAAATTCATTATCGGAAAAATATGAAAATCTGAACCTCATTGTCATTCACATGGGCGGTGGCGTTTCGGTTGGCGCCCATTGCAAAGGCCGGGTTGTTGACGTAAACAATGCCCTTGATGGCGAAGGGCCGTTTAGCCCCGAACGCAGCGGCACGCTTCCGGTTGGTCAGATAGTCGAGGCTTGTTTTTGCGGCAACTTCACCGAAGAGGAAATCCGCCACATGATTACCGGCGAAGGGGGCATGGTTGCGTATATGAAAACCAACAGCATGCTCGATATTGTAAAACTGTCGGAAAACGGGGATGAAAAGGCTGTTTTTTATCTCGAAGCATTTACATACCAGGTTTCGAAAGCCATTGGCGAAATGGCAACGGTTTTAAAGGGGCAGGTTGATGCGATTTTGTTCACAGGAGGAATTGCCTATAATGAAACCCTTATAGCGAAATTGAAAGAGCGGGTTGCATTTATTGCACCGGTTACCATTTTTGCCGGCGAAGACGAAATGGCGGCCCTGGCCATGAATGCTTTCCTTATGCAGAAAGGGGAACTGAAACCGCTGAAATATCCTCACTAAGCAAATATTAATATTCTTTTATTGAAGAAACGGGTAAAAACTTTCATTATATTACAGTAAGTTTTTTTTAACTTGAACTTGTTGCTGTGAAAGTTTTTTAGTTTAATTAGTTTAATATATACGGAATGTAATGGGTGAATCGGAGATACTGAATTTATTATTGGTATTACTGGCGGCGTGGGGCGGTGGAATCCTTTCCAACAAGCTTGGTTTTCCGGCCATTTTGGGCGAACTGACTGTAGGTATAATACTTGGGCCGGCTTTGCTTGGTGTTTTACACGATTCACACCTGGTATCGTCACTCGCCGATGTGGGCATCCTTTTACTGATGGTTTACATCGGGATGGAAATTGACATTGGCGATTTGAAAAAGGCATCGTGGCCCGGGTTTATTGCAGCAGCAGGCAGTTTTATTGTGCCGTTCATTCTTGGGTATTATTCTGTGATTTTGTTCGGAGGCACTCAAATTGCTGCGTTAATGACAGGGCTGGCTGTGAGCGTTACTTCGCTGGCAACCAAAAGCCGTATTTTGCTCGATCTAAAACTGTTGAACACCCGCATTGCATACGTGTTGATGGCCGGTGCATTAATTACCGACACGTTGGCATTGATTATTTTCGCTGGAATTGCAAGTATTGCCGAAATTGGAAATATTCATGTTGTTCAGGTGCTGATCGTTTCGGGAAAAGCCCTGCTTTTTTTTGGGGTTACTTCACTCATTGGTATTTATGGTTTCCCCCTTTTGGGGAAATTACTCGACCGTGCAGGACTTTCGAACCGCACCTTCAGCTTTACAATGCTTTTAATTATCACGTTCGCTTTTGCCGAAATGGCCGAGATGATGGGCATGCACGGTATACTGGGCGCTTTTATTGCCGGTTTGTTTGTGCGCGACGGGGTGTTTAACCGCCAGCTTATAAGGGAAGTAAATAAAGTATTTTACGATATCTCAATCGGTTTTCTTGCACCGGTATTTTTTGTTATTTCAGGGTTTTATGTCGATCTCGATGTCTTTTTAACCGATACATGGTTAATGGTTACTGTAATTCTTCTTGCCATTATCGGGAAAATAGTTGGAACCGTTCTTTTTTACCTGCCTACCGGTTACGGTTGGCGCGAAGGGTTGACTATTGGTATTGGAATGAATGGCCGGGGGGCTGTGCAAATTGTAATTGCCGAAATTGGTCTGCAAATGGGGATCATTTCAAAAGAAATTTTTTCAATACTTGTTTTAATGGCCATTATTACCACTTTAACGGTTCCATTTTTCTTAACCATGGCTACGAAATGGCTGCGAAAGCGTGGTGAGCTTGTTGAAATGGAGAAACGAAGGGGGGTTCTTTTTGTTGGTATTAATCCCCTTAGTTTGATGCTTGCCGGCGAATTGAAAAAAACTGTACCTGTTACCCTGATCGATTCGAATGAAGACGTTATAAAAAAAGGAAGAAGCGAGGGGTTTGAGAGTATCCAGGGGAATGCCCTGAAAGAAGAAATATTGTTGCAGGCCAATGCCCGGCGTGTAAAAACCATCATAGCCATTACCCGCAACAGCGAAATTAATATTCTTGCCGGACAAATGGCGCACGATGAATTTCTGGTACCCGAAAAACTCATTTTACTTTCACCGGGTAAAGAAGGGGCCGATATTAATATGCTAATCCCCCTGGGTGCTTCAACCATTTTTGGCATGAAAACCGATCTCGATTTTTGGAATAACCTGATCCTTTCGGGTTCTTATTCACTTTTAGAAGTCGAACCGGGTGAAGGTCCGGCCAATAAATGGATCAAAGCATTTAAAAAAGAGAACAAGCAGGCATTGCCATTGCTGATTATCGGGCACGATGGTAAAAAACGCCCGTTTCATTTTAACGAAAAATTTTACGAAAATGAGCGGGTTGTATTTATGGTTCAGAAGCCGGACGTAAATGCATAAAACCGTTTAATGTAAAGGCAAACAATAAATTTTTTTCTTCATGGAAATATATTTTATTTTGGTTTATAAAATATAGATGCAAAGATATATAATATGGTTGCGTGAAAATTATTGAAAGTGGGATAGTGGACCAAAAAAAACCGCCCTGTCTCCAAGGCGGTTTTATGTAAATTGTTTTACCTGTTATTTCAATCCCCGTTTTTCAAGCAATGGCTCAATCGATGGCTCTTTGCCCCTGAATTTCAGATACAGTTTCATGGGTTCATCGGTTCCGCCGCGCGATATGATGTTATCGCGGAACGATTGGGCTACGTCTTTATTAAATATATCGCCGGTTTCAACAAAGGCCTGGTAAGCATCGGCGTCGAGTACTTCGGCCCAAATGTAGCTGTAATAGCCCGAAGAATATCCACCCGAGAAGATGTGGTTGAAATACCACGATTTGTAACGCGGGATAATTTCATCAATCAACCCGATTTTGTCCATACTTTCTTTTTGAAAAGCTACAACATCATCGATGCCTTGAGCTTCCTGAAGTGAAAGCGTGTGGTAATCCATGTCGAGGAAAGAGGCGGCAAGGTATTCAACGGTTTCAAAGCCCTGGTTGAATTTCCCGGCTGCGGTCAGCTTGTCGATCAGTTCCTGTGGAATTACTTCGCCGGTTTCGTAGTGCTTTGCAAACATTTTAAGCATTTCGGGCTCGGGGCACCAGTTTTCCATAATTTGCGATGGCAGCTCAACAAAGTCGCGGGCCACCGATGTTCCCGACAGGCTGTTGTAAGTGCAGTTCGAAAGCAAACCGTGAAGCCCGTGCCCAAATTCGTGGAAAAGGGTGGTTACTTCGTCGAAACTTAACAAGGCGGGTTTGTTGCCCGTGGGTTTCGAGAAGTTGGTTACATTGGTGATGATGGGCGGGATGTTTTCGCCGTCGATAGTTCTCGACTGTTTCCGGTAACTGCTCATCCATGCACCGCCACGCTTGCTCTCCCGTGGAAAGTAATCGGCAAAATAGATACCAATGTGTGTGCCGTCGGCTTCTTTTACTTCAAAAGCCATCGCATCGGGGTGGGGAAGCGGCACATTGTCGATGGGGTCAAACGTGATCCCGTATAGTTTGTTGGCTAGCAGGAATGCGCCTTTACGTACGTTGTTTAGTTCAAAATAGGGCCTTAGTTCCGAGTCGTCGAGGTTGTATTTTTCTTTGCGGATTTTTTCGGCATAGTACCACCAGTCCCAGCTTGCCAGTTCGAAATTGCCGCCTTCACGGTCGATCATGGCCTGCATTGCGGCAGCTTCAGCCTTTGCATTTTTCAACGCGGGTTTCCAAAGCTTGTACAAAAGGTCGTATACATTTGCCGGTTCTTTGGCCATGCGGTCGGAAAGGGCGTAGTCGGCATGACTATCGTACCCCAAAATTTTGGCGCGTTTGGCACGCAGTGCAACCATTTTTTTGATGATCTCTTTGTTGTCGCATTCATTGTTGTTGTTGCCACGGTTGTACATGGCCTTGTAAATTTCTTCGCGCAACGGGCGGTTGTTTGCATATTGCAGGAAAGGTATCCAGCTTGGTTTGTGCAGGGTGAATACCCATTTGCCTTCTTCGCCCGATGCTTCGGCAGCGGCCGAAATTACGTTTTCGGGTAACCCGGCCAGGTCGGTTTCGTTATCGATAACAAGTTTATAGCTGTTGGTTTCAGCCAGCACGTTTTCGCCAAACTGGAGCGAGAGCAACGAGAGTTCTTCATTTATTTTTTTGAGTTCTTCCTTTTGTTCGGGTGGAAGGTTGGCCCCGCGGCGTACAAATGCTTTGTGGGTTTCTTCGAGAAGCTTCTTTTGTTCAGGGTTAAGGTCAAGGTTTTCTTTTTGGTTATAAACTGTTTTAACCCGTTTAAAAAGGTTTTCATTTAGGATAATTTCGTCCCGGTGTTTCGAAAGGCGCGGGTAAATTTCTTTGGCAAGTGACTGCAAGGTGTCGCTGGTATTGGCGCTCATCTGGTTACCAAATACATTTTGAACTTTGTCAATCAGTTTGCCTGAGTATTCAAGGGCGATAATGGTATTTTCAAAAGTTGGGGCTTCTTCGTTATTGATGATTGCATCAATTTCGGCATTGTTCGCCGAAATACCCTCTTCGAATGCAGGCATATAATCTCCAATCTCAATTTTTTCGAAAGGAGGTATGCCATAAGGTGTTTCATACGTTTCTAAAAATGGGTTAACATCGGTTTCTTTGTTCATGGTGCATGAAGAAAAAAAGATTATTGCTATAAGAAATAATAAACGATACGTTTTCATATACTACTATTTTTGGTTTTACTTAATAACAAATTTGCGGGTGAAAGTTTCATAAAGATATCGGAATTTTAGCGCCTTAAAGTAAACAAATCTGTAAAAGCTATACTTTGAGGAAAGTCATGGTTTTTAGTTTCAGCAGTCTCCTGCTCTGAAAAAAAAGGGACAACACTCAATGTATTGCCCCTTCATTATAAGTTATATATGGTGGATGTGTGTTACTTTATCAGTTCAACACTGCGTTTTACAAACTTATCGAGTGCTTCGCCCTTGAGCATGTTGTTGGCAAGCAGGGCAAGGTCCACCATTTGTTTAGCCAGTTTATTATCGGTACCAAAATTCGATAACTTCTCGCGTTTCTGGCTTTCAATATCGGTGATCGATTTTGTAACCTCGCTGAGCTTGTCTTTTTCTTCCTGCGGAATTTCTTCGTCTTTTTTGCCTTCTTTCAGCTTTTCGAGGGCGCTCTTTTCATCTTCCCGCTCTTTAAGTTTTGCATTCAGGCCTTCCAAATCGCTGCCCAGTTTGCTGCTTTTGTCTTCAATGACCTGTTTTACAAGGGGGTGGGCAACATTCACCACCAGGGTATAGTTATCGGGCAGGTTGCCGTACATGCTCATGCCGCCCTGTATGTTGCTCATGTCTTTCATACGCCGCATGAACTCGTTTTGGGTTATAACCATGGGTTGTGCATTTTCGCCCAGGTCTTCGAAGGTAACATAGTAACCGGCTTCGCCTTTGGGTGTTACGGCACTGAATAAAGGCTCAAGTTCATCGGTTTCCTGTTGCGAAAGCTCAATTTTATCCTTGTCTTCTTTCTGAATGAGTTTTTCAACTACATCGGCATCGACCCGTGAGAAACGTTTCTTTGGATCTTCCTGCTCAAACTTATTTATTAGCGGCGCTGTAAGCACGCTGTCGAGCATCAGCACATCGTAACCTTTTTCTTTTGCGGCGCTGATGAAAGAAAACTGTTCTTCCTTGTTATTGGTGTAAAGGTGTATCAGGTTACCGTCTTTGTCGGTCTGGTTTTCCTTGATGATCTTTTCGTACTCTTCGATGGTGAAATATTTACCATCGGTGTTTTTATACAGGAAGAATTTTTTGGCACGTTCGGCAAATTTTTCGTTCGAAAGGATGCCGTATTCGATGAAAATTTTCAGGTCGTCCCATTTCTTTTCAAACTCTTCACGGTTGTCTTTGAATATTTCTTCCAGCCTGTCGGCCACTTTCTTCGTGATGTGGTTCGATATTTTTTTAACGTTCTGGTCGCTTTGCAGGTACGAACGCGATACATTTAAAGGTATATCGGGCGAGTCGATTACACCGTGCAACAGGGTAAGGAACTCGGGTACAATTTCTTCAATATGGTCGGTAACAAATACCTGGTTGCAGTATAGCTGTATTTTGTTTTTTTGCACCTCGACCGAATTTTTCAATTTCGGGAAATACAAAATCCCGGTCAATTTAAACGGGTAGTCAACATTCAGGTGGATGTTGAAAAGCGGGTCTTCAACACCCGGGTACAGTTTGTGGTAAAAATCGCTGTAATCCTCGTCTTTCAGGTCGGCGGGTTTTTTTGTCCATGCCGGGGTTGTGTCGTTAATGACATTGTCTTTGTCGGTATCGACGTATTTGCCGTCTTTCCACTCTTTTTCTTTCCCGAAAATAACCGGAATGGGCAGAAACTTGCAATATTTTTCGAGCATCTCTTTGATGCGGTGTTCTTCGAGGAATTCTTTCGAATCGTCGTTTATGTGCATTACAATGTCGGTACCAACTTCGGTCCGTTCCCCTTTTTTGAGGTTGTATTCAGGGCTTCCATCGCAACTCCAGATAATTGGTTCGGCTTCCTCCTGGTAAGATTTGCTGATGATTTCAACTTTATCGGAAACCATGAACGAGGAGTAAAAGCCCAGTCCGAAATGGCCGATAATGGCTGCGGTGTCGTTTTTGTATTTTTCGAGAAAATCGTTGGCCCCCGAAAAAGCAATCTGGTTGATGTATTTCTTAACTTCGTCGGTAGTCATCCCAATCCCTTTATCGGAAACGGTAAGTGTTTTTGCCTTTTTATCAATTTTTACTTCAATGTTCAGGTTTTCGGTGTTGCCGTTGTACTCACCTTTCAAGGCAAGGGTTTTGAGTTTTTGGGTTGCATCTACCGCATTTGAAATAATTTCGCGCAGAAATATTTCATGATCGGAATAGAGAAATTTTTTGATGATGGGGAACAGGTTGTCACTCGTTACGCCAATTTTTCCTTTTGCCATGGTATTTAATTTTAATTATTATTCATTTGCATGCACACCGGTGTGTTTTGCAGAAAGATTAGACCGGGTGGCGTTCCGCTTCTTTTCAAAGGTTGTGCCATAAAAGATCGGCTGTCGAAATGGCATTGTGCAGCCCTTTTATGGCACACAGTCGTATAGCTTTAATGTCAAACTTTCCGTAATTACTGTTCGGGCATATTGATTTTAAGTGCCGCTTAGATATTTATCATTTTAATATTTTGAAAAAGGCACTTTTGTGTATGGAAAAAGAATAACCGTGTATAGTTTACAAAGTAAAAAAAGTAGCCCAATACCCTGTTCTGTTAATCAGGTATTTCATCTTATTAAAATTGTTTATTCATTCGGTATAAGATGTAACTTACCATTTGCAAATAATCATGGTCGTGTGTGAGATTATGATTATTTGCAGATGGACGTTTCATAATTTGAAATGATATTCAATTGATTGGGGATAATTGAAACTTGTATTGGGTATTCGCCAAGGAATTCACCATCGGCCTCGGTACAAACCGGTTTTGAAGTTTCGAGCAACAGTTCTTTTAGGCGGTAAAAATCGAAATATTTAATTTTATCGACCTTTCCGCCAAATAGTTTGGGAAGGCTTGCTATCAGTTTCCGTTTCGATATTTTACATGCCAGTGTCATATCAAGTTCCCCGTCATCGGGGATGGCATTGGGCAGCAACTTGAAACCTCCCCCTTTGAATTTGCAAAGTCCAATGGTGAGGTTGTATAATTTTGTTTCGATTTTTAGGTTGTCAATATGTAAAAGGCTCTTGATGTTTTTATGAAAAACGAGGGAGCGGATCAATCCTTTAATGTAGTCAGTTTTTCGTGATTTACCTTTCAATTTGCGTGGGAGGATATATTTAACAACACGTGCATCGAAACCAATACCAACCGAATTGACAAAATAGCGGATATCGGGATCGGGGTTGCCGTTTTTGAATACAATTTTTCCAACGTCCTGTTTAATGGTTTTCCCGGTTTTGATTTGCTTTATTGCTTCTTTGTAATCGGGCGAAATCTGGTGCGTTTTAATCCAGTCGTTGCCGGTACCAACCGAAATCATGGCAAGCAGTATTTCGTCGGGCCTTACAATTTTTTGGTGCATAATGCCATTGGCAATTTCATGAAGGGTTCCATCGCCACCAATTACAATAAAGTTACGGAAACCCTCAGTAACTTTCTGATTTACAATCTCAATGGCGTGAAGTGGATGTTGGGTTAATTCTGTCTCAAAGCTAAAACCTTCGTTTATTAGTTCTTCCTTAATCATGGGCCAGTCTTTCTCTGCCTGCCTTCCCCCTGCATTGGGATTAAGGATTACCTGCCATTTTGAATTTACCATTGTGTTTGTTTCCGTTTCGCAGGGTGAAAATATAAAAATACACGCAATAAAAACATGCTTAAATTAAAGTTCAATGCCCCGTACAATAGATGAAAGGTTTATTGCGGTGTTTTTTTGAGACAATGGTATTCATTATTGTGTTGAATATTTGTGCTTAAAAGTACGTTAGTCAGGATGTTATAGAAATGGTAAAACCGTGCGCGTTTACCATTGAAAAAAAACAGGGAACGGAGCAAGATTTTTCGAATCCAAACGTTTATTATTTAATGTTTGACCACATTCATTACGAAACACGATAACCAGAAAAAAAATGCTTGATTCGATTCATGAAATTTTTCAGCACGAAGCTGAAGCCATCAGTCGTATTCCCATTGACGAAAATTTTGAAAAGGCCATTGAACTTATTTACGACAGGGTTCATCTAAAAGGCGGGAAACTTGTGGTATGCGGAATGGGCAAGGCGGGGATTATTGCCCAGAGCATGGCCACTACGTTTAGTTCAACCGGTACTCCTGCCTTGTTTTTGCATCCCAGCGAGGCGCAACATGGCGACCTGGGGGTATTGTCTTCAAACGATATATTATTATTGGTATCAAATTCGGGGAAAACACGCGAAATACTTGAGCTGATTGACCTGGCCGGAAATTTGTATCCCGGGGTGCCGTTTATTACTATTACCGGCAACTGCCGGAGTGTTATTGCAAAATACGCTTCGGCCTGCATTTATACCGGTAACCCACAGGAAGTTTGCCCGCTTGGGCTAACCCCCAGTACTTCTACAACTGTTATGACCGTTATTGGCGATGCGTTGGTTGTATCCATGATGAAAAAAATTGGGTTTACCAGTGCCGATTACGCCAAGCGCCACCATGGCGGTTACCTGGGGCACATGTCGCGGAAAAAATCACGCAAGGCAGGTTTATAATCATCAACAAAAGGTTAACGATAGCTGTTTATTATTTTGTGAAATTCCGAAATACCTGGTAAAACCCCATTTTTGGGCAAAAAATTTTGCAAAAATGAGAATTGAACGTGAAAATTGTGTCGGATTAGTTATTGATGTACAGGAGAAGCTGGTTCCGGCAATGCATAAAATGGACAAAACCCTTGGTCATTTGAAAAGGTTGATCCTGGGCCTGCAGGAATTGTCGGTCCCTTTGTTGTTTACACAACAATATTCGAAAGGGCTTGGAGAAACAATTCCCGATGTTTCGACGCTTATTGGCGGTTTTTCTTATATTGAAAAAGACACATTCAGTTGTTGCGACGAACCCTCGTTTGTTGAGGCTTTGAAGCAGAAGGATGTGCAGCATGTCATTATTGCCGGTATAGAATCGCACGTTTGTGTGCTTCAAACCGCCATCGACCTTAAAGCAGCGGGTTATTCGCCGGTTGTTGTAGCCGATTGCATTACGTCGCGTTCAAAAAGCGATGTGAGAATTGCATTGCAACGTTTCGCTTACGAGGGAATCATGGTTGCAAGCATGGAATCGGTATTGTTTGAGTTAACAAGGACATCGAAGGCCCCGGAATTCAAGAGCATATCAAAACTGGTGAAATAAAACCGGCAAACCGGCTTTTGTTTTTATCCGGGAAATACCGTTATTTTTATTCCTTTTTTTAGTTTTGTTTGAAAAATAGTGAAGCAAACATGATTATTGAGACAAAATCACATCCCAGGGCAGCGCTTATCGGAAACCCTTCCGACGGGTATTTCGGGAAAACAATCGCATTTATATTCAGCAATTTTTCGGCAACGGTGCAATTGTATGAATCGCCTTTGCTCGAAATAAAGCCCGAGAAGCTTGATAAGCCCGTTTACAATTCCATTGAAGAATTGGTAGATGGCATTAAGTTGAACGGGTATTACGGGGGAGTCAGGTTGTTGAAAGCCACTATTAAAACGTTTTACAGGCATTGCCAAAAAATGAAAATAGCCCTTGACCCAAAAAATTTCACAATTTGTTACCATTCCGATATCCCTTTACGCTTGGGGCTTGCCGGATCGAGTGCCATTGTTACAGCAGCCATGAAGGCGCTGATGCAATTTTACGGGGTTGATATTCCCCGGCCTGTTCTGGCAAACCTGGTACTTTCTGTAGAAACCGATCAGCTTGGGATTTCGGCCGGGCTGCAGGACCGTGTGGCCCAGGCATACGAACATCCCGTTTTTATGGATTTCAGAAAAGAAGTGATGGAAAAACAGGGATATGGCGATTATTCCCTGATCGATATCGATGAGCTTCCACAATTATACATCGCGTTCAGGCAAGACCAGTCGCAAGGCTCGGAAATAACCCACAACAACCTGCGAGCCCGCTTCGATATTGGTGAAAACATTGTACACATGGCAATGGCCGAATGGGCCGGCCTTACCGTCGATTTTTTAAAATCAATGGAAAGGGGCGATTTCAAAAGAATACATCAACTAATTAACCGCAATTACGACCTGAGGGAATCATTAATCGATATTTCGGATGCCAACAGGGAAATGGTAAAATTGGCCCGTTCAACCGGAGTGAGCGCGAAATTTACCGGTTCGGGAGGAGCCATTATTGGTACGTATGCCAGCGAGGCTCAATTCGAAAAACTGAAAACCACTTTGCAAAAAAAAGAAATTGAAGTTATTAAGCCCAGCATTGTAACTTCATCAAACCACTGAAAAATGAAAGTAAGAAAAGCCGTTATTCCTGCAGCAGGTTTTGGAACCCGTTTTTTGCCCGTTACTAAAGCACAACCCAAAGAGATGATACCGGTGGTTGATAAACCGGTAATTCAATATGTAGTTGAAGAGGCCGTCGAATCGGGTATTACGGATATACTGCTAATAATAGGCCGTGGGAAAAGGGCCATTGAAGAGTATTTCGACCGGAGTTGGGAACTTGAGCAAGCCCTTGAGGAAAAGGGAAAGCTTAAACAGCTAAACCAGTTGCGTGAAATTACCAACATGGCCAATATCCATTTTGTATGGCAAAAAGAACTAAAAGGGTTGGGCCACGCCATTATGCATGCCAAAACTTTCGTGGGCGATGAACCTTTTGCCGTTTTGCTTGGCGATACACTGCTTGCAAGCGATACCGTTCCGGTTACCCGGCAGTTGATTCTACAATATAATAAAATGGGTAAATCGGTTGTAGCCCTCGAGCATGTGCCGCCCGAACTAACCCACCGGTATGGCGTTATCGACGGGGTTGAGGTGGAAAAAGGCTTATTCAGGGCAAATGACTTTGTTGAAAAACCGGAGGCAAAAGAGGCCCCCTCTTCGCTGGCCGTGGCAAGCCGGTATGTTTTTACACCTTCTATATTCGATATGCTCGAAAAAACACGTATCGGGTTAAACGATGAAATACAACTGACCGATGCCATGCGCATGTTGCTTAAAACAGAAGAAATGTATGGCTATTGTTTCGACGGGGTACGTTACGATATTGGCAATAAATTAAATTTTATCAAAACAAACCTTATTTATGGTTTGAAAAATAAGGAGATAGGTTCAGAATTAAAAGCGTGGCTGGCTCAATACCAACAATAGACACAGCATTTAAGCAAACCCTTTAACAAGCCCTTCTTTTCCCTTTAATATAAAATACCTTCGGATAATGTTTATCATCAGGCGCTTGTAGTTAGGTGAGTATTCGTTTTTATCGATGTAACTGGTGATAAAATCCCGAATATCCTCCCTGCTAATATCCTCTTCCTTCTTTTGGTTAAACCACCCGAAGAAAACATTCAGTAAGCTCATGTAGATTTTTACCGTACTTTCACTGTAGGTTTTCCGGAATTTTTCCTCCATGGTTTTAAGGATTTTTGTTTGTTCCGTATTCGGTGGGCCAACCTTAACCCGCTTCTTCCGGATTTTTTTTTCAGGCTGGCTTTCAGGATTAAAATTTCTGAAAGAAGATTTGTCAACAACAGCAATTTCACCCAATTGACGATCTAAAACGTCTAAAGTTTCAACACTGTATGGAAGATGCCAAAACCGATAACCGGTACTCCATTCTGCACCATCGATGTTTCTGACAATTTCATCAACATCGTGATTGCTAAGGCTCAAAACAGCAATATGGTCTCTTTTCCTGAATTTCACCGGTTGTAAGATGACCTTAGTCTTACGTACCATAAACATTAGAATTAATTTTCCCCAATAATGTAAGCATTCAAATATAAAAATTTTTTAATGAAAATACTTTATAATTTTTTAATATTTAAGAAATTCATTGTATTGATGCCTTTTTTGGTAAAAATGGGATGTTTGTTGTTTAATTGTAGATTTTTTTTATTCTTCGGATAGATTTTGATTAATCAAAAGGGATGATTCCACGGAATGTTCACTTTGTTTAATAACAGAAAACCGGAATAAATTTACGATTACCTTAAAAAATGCCCCAAATATCCTTGTTAAATGTTAATTTTTTTTAATTTTACTGCTATGTAAAAAAAAGGGACAATCACAGACAATATTATTATAGAAATAAATTAAAGAGACAAAAAATCAAAAATAGCAACAAGATATTTTAAAAAGGTAATGCGGATAGGTTATTGTATCATGCATTACATTTTTTATTGTTGTATTAGCCTGAAAACAGTAAATTAAAAGAATTGCGAGATAGTCTTTTTATTAACCTAAATTTAAACTTTTATGAGAAAATTTGCGCTTTTACTTACATGCCTGCTCGTTTGTGGGATGCATGTAGTTTTTGCCCAAAGTCGGACACTTACCGGTACGGTAACTGACGCCGATGATGGTAGTGCGTTACCAGGAGTATCGGTTGTTGTTAAGGGAACCAGTATTGGTACAGTAACCGATGTTGACGGGGAGTTTTCGCTAAACGTACCTGGCGATGCTACGTTTCTAAGGTTCTCTTTTGTTGGTATGGCCACCAAAGAGGTTGAGATTACTTCGGCAACCAATTACGACGTTCCAATGGAGCAAGCCGGATTGGCTGTTGACGAAGTTGTGGTTACTGCGTTTGGTATATCGAAGGCCAAAAAGGCCCTTGGGTATGCTTCAACCGAAGTTTCATCGGAAGAGATGCTGCAGAAGTCGGAACCCGACATGCTGCGTGCACTCGATGGTAAAATTGCCGGTGTTGAAGTTCGTTCAACCGGTGGTGCACCCGGTTCGGCAACCAGGGTTACCATTCGTGGTAATACATCCTTTACCGGCGATAACCAGCCATTGTTTGTTGTTGACGGGATACCCTACAGTAACGAATTTGTAAGTACAACCAACATGAGTACCTCTGGTGGTGCGTACGGTAGCGGTATCGGAACCCTCGACCCGAACGACATTGCAACAACTACTGTGCTGAAAGGCGCTGCTGCTGCTGCACTTTACGGTTCGCGGGCCAAAAACGGTGTGATCCTGATCACAACAAAATCGGGTAGTGCCAAGGCAAAGAAATTTTCGGTTACCGTAAACAGTTCGGTTAACTTCGAAACCATTGCCAGTTTACCCGAATACCAAAACACCTACGGTAACGGTTCGGAATTCAATTATTCGAATGCCAACGGTTCATGGGGACCGCGTTTCGATGCGCTTGATTCGATCCCAACATGGCAACCAGCTTATTCCGAATTGATGGGATGGGGCGACATGATTCCCTACGAAGCCCAACCAAATAACGTTGCTGATTTGTTCGAAACGGGCGTTTCGTTCGACAATTCATTAAATGTTTCAGGCGGAAATGAAATTTCATCATTTAACATGACCGTTTCCGATTCGCGGAACGACGGTTACATCCCGTATTCCAATTTTAACCGTTCAAGCATCAGTGTTGGCGGTAGTGCAACCCTGTGGGAAAAACTAACCGCGGGTGCTTCTCTTACTTATTCGTCAACCAAGCAGGTTGGAGGCTTGTTCGGGAACAACCAAGCAAGTGACGGTTACGGTGCTTCATCGTTTGCCCGTGGCTTGTGGCTTGGTCGTACCTGGATCATGAACCCGTATGAAGATTTAGAAGGTAAACCCGTTCAGCCAAACGGTTCACAGTTCGATAACCCGCTGTGGTCGTGGAAACACAACCAGATCATTACCGGGATGGACCGTGTTGCCGGTAATGTAAACCTGAAATTCGATTTCACAAGCTGGCTGAACCTTACATACCGTTTTGGTTTCAACACCTTTACGCAAAACCGTCAGGAAATTGTTGATATCGGTTCAAGGGCCAATGAATACGGTGGCCTTGGTGGGATAATTGACGACAATTACAACCGTGTTGAACTGGAATCGCAATTGTTCCTGAATTTTGATAAAGACCTTACGTCTGACTTAAATCTTTCAGGTTTGGTAGGTTTAAACCACAACCAGCGCGAAACAAACCGTCAGGCATACCAGGGATCGACATTTGTTGTTGAAGGTATTTACGATATTGACAACACTGAAGATGTGATTGCTTACGGTGGTAACTATTCACTTCGCCGCCTGATGGGGGTGATGGGTGAAGCTACCGTTAGTTTCAAAAATTATGCGTTCCTAACCCTTCGCGGACGTAACGACTGGTCGTCGACACTGCCAGAGGGTAACAATTCCTATTTCTACCCGGCTGTTGATGCTTCATTTATTTTTACCGATGCATTTGGCATAGAAAGCGACCTGCTGAGTTACGGTAAGTTGCGTGCCAGTTGGGGTAAAGTAGGTATGGATGCCGATCCTTACATGATTTATCAAATCTATGGCATAGGTACGCCTTTTATGGGCAAGTCATATTTATATACACCTGACACGAAAAATGATCCGGGATTAAGACCTGAATATAAGGAAGATATTGAGTTTGGTGCGGAGATTAATTTTTTCAATAATCGTCTGAACCTCGATATTGCATGGTACAACAGTACCTCAACCGACCAGATTTACCCGGTTTATGTTCCACCTTCTTCAGGTTATTATCAATACAATACTAATGTGGGAAAACTAATTAACACCGGTATTGAACTTGCCGTTAATGCAAAACCCGTTGATACGAAAAACTTCGACTGGAATACACGTATTACTTTTACACAAAACCGCGGTGAAGTTGTTGACATCAACGGTGTTGATTCGCTCGTTTACGTGAGCCAGTTGTTTGGCGACCCGGCTTCGGCCCTTATTGTAGGACAGCCTTACGGTGTATTCTACGGAAGTATGACTGCCCGGGACGACGAAGGAAACCTTTTGATTGATCCCGCAACCGGTTTGATGATTGAAGCTACGGAGCAAGGCGTTGTTGGCGATCCGAACCCCGATTTCATGGCCGGTTGGAGCAACACGTTTAAAGTATACGGCTTTACACTTTCGTTCCTGATTGACCTGAAATACGGCGGCGACCTCTATTCAAATTCGATCGTGTCGTTGCTCGGACGTGGTGTGACGAAAGATACCGAAGACCGTGAAAAAACAGTGGTTATACCCGGTGTTTATGGCGATGCCAATACCGTGAAACCCATACTTGATGAAAACGGGAACACGATACCGAACACCACGCAGATTTCGTTTAACGACCAGTATTTCTGCTCGGGATTCAGTTCGTTTGCTATCAACTCGTTTGCCGAATGGCAGGTGTACGATGCAACAACCCTGCGCTTGAGGGAAATTTCACTGGGCTACGATATCCCATCGAACTGGCTGAAGCGGACACCGTTTAGTTTGATAAACCTGAGCGTAACAGCACGCAACCTCTGGTATTGGGTACCCAATATCCCGCAATACACCAACTTCGATCCTGAAGTCAGTACGTATGGCGCTTCAAACGTACTTGGTGTAGAATACAGCGCGGCACCATCGACAAGACGAATTGGTTTTAATATCAAACTTGTATTTTAATGAATCTAAATTTTCAACGTATGAAAAAGTTAATTCCTATAATAGCATTGATGGCATTTATGCTATCATCGTGTGAAGGATGGTTGGATATTAATACCGATCCGAACAATCCTTCCGAGATAATATTTGATAAAATTCTACCTGGTGTCAATTACGACATGGCGTATGAATTTGGTATGCAATACTACAGGCTTGGGTATTTTGCTTCGGTATACACTCATCAGTTGACCACACGCGAAAGCATCGACCAGTATGGTATAAATGGAAGTGATGTTAATAATCCCTGGGCAAGTATATATGTTGGACCTGTAAAGGAAATAGAAACATTGATTGAAGAAGCAACAAAAAAGGATAATATGTTTTATGCCGGTATTGGCAAGGTCTATAAAGCATATATATTTAGTCAGTTAGTCGATTTGTTTGGAAATGTTCCTTACTCAGAAGCAAGTGTTTCTGAAAATTACAACCCCGCTTTTGATATAGATAAAGAAATATATCAAAGCATTTTAGATTTATTGGATGAAGCTGTTGTTGACCTGACCAACGAAGAGTCGGAAAATTTGAACGTTCCAGGATCGGATGACCTTATTTATGGTGGCGATCCCGGACTATGGGTAAAAGCAGCCAATTCAATTAAACTGAAATTGATGGTTCAGGCCATGAACACCGACCTGTACAGCCAGTCGGAAGTGGATGCACTGTTGGCCGGTGACCTGATTGGACCGGGCGAAGACATGCTGATCCCTTACGGGCCCGAACGTTCACCCGATAACCGGAACCCCGGTTTTGTAGGCGAGTATGGCGGCAGCCAGATAAGTTCATACATCAGCCCCTGGTTCTTTGAAATACTGAATGGTGAAAATGACGATATTTTCACCGGAATTCAGGACCCGAGGATACCTTACTATTTCTGTACCCAGCTTGCAGATCCGGCAGATGTTGAAAACCCGTCGGAATACCAAAACGGTAATTTTGTTTCGATCTATTTTGGTTCTGTTGGTGTAAACCGCGACCATGGCGGACGTAACACTTTTACCATGCTTGGCATGTATCCAGTTGGCGGTGCCTTTGATGATCCATTATTGGATAAATCAAGCCAACTAGGAATTGAAAATGGAACAGGTGTTGCTCCTTTTAGAATACTAACTTATGCTGATGTTCTGTTCTTAAAAGCAGAATTAGCTGCAAAAGGAAAAACTTCTGATGATTTGCGATTACTTTTAGAAGATGCAATTTATGAGGCTTTTTCCCAAGTTGATATGGTATCAGATATTGTTCGACAGGTTTTTACGGATAATAAACTTGATACAATTAAGGTTGGTTATCCTGAACTATTGTCAGGCTCTGATGCCGAAGCCAATTATGTGGCTGCTGTATTGGCCGAATTCGATGCAGCAAATGCCGAAAAGCAATTTGAAATTGTAATGACCCAAAAATGGATATCGAAATTTGGCGCAGCCATCGATGCATATACCGATTACCGCCGTACCGGATATCCTGTACTGTTTGACCCGAATTCGATGCCTGCCGATGGCGGCCCCGATGGCAACGGCGACGTGCCATGCCAGGCTACAAGGGATTATGCCTTGTCGTTCCCGTGGAGTTCCGATGAACTGAACATGAACGAAAATGCACCTTCGCAGAAAGTTCCGGCTACATCTCCGGTTTTTTGGGATAAATAATTAATAATTTTAAAACGTTAGCGAAATGAAATTACTATTAAGATATGTTTCAATAATTGCAGCTGTTCTGCTTATCAGTTATAGCTGTGAATTAGACACAAACGGGCCTATGCCAAACGATATCCAGGAAGGTTGTTTTCCGTATATCGAACTGAATGCGGCCGAATCGAGCCCGTTTATCAATTTAAGCAGCCCGGGAGATTACATCATGAAGGGTACTGTTGATGTGTTGTTTGAAGATGCTCCGTATGATAAAATTACCCTTGTTGTTGCTTATAACGGCAATTACGATAAACCCTATGTTTTGCAGGGTGATATTACGGAAGTTCCCGTAAACATACAGGTTACATCAAATGACCTTGTGGGTGCAATCGATGAACTGTCATCGCTTTCAGACATTACTGTGGGCGATCAATACCATGTGTATGTGGTACCTACCATCGATGGTAAGGAATATCCTCCTTACCAGACTTTGGGCGGAAAATCGTATGCGACTTACAGTTCAAGCGTTATGCAGAACCTTACGGCCCTTAAAGGGGTTGGAAGCGCCGATGTTAACATTACAGTGCCTTGCGAGTTTATACCCGAAATGGCCGTTGGCAGCTTTACTTCTGTAAGTGCTGACTGGGGTGCTGCTGGGCCAATTACTATAATTCCTGACCCTGATGATCCGATGGTCGTATGGGTTAGTGGTCTTGAAGAGATGGAAGGACTTGTTGAAGATAATGGGCCGATAAAATTGGTAATCCAGCCTAATTATTCTGTTACCTGTGATCGTCAGATCATTGCTTCTTCATTGGCTCCGTGGGGTTTGCCTTATACTAATATGGCTTATGAGGGATCCGGTACTTACGATACCTGCACAGGAACCTATACTATGGCATTTGAGATTACTGTTGACCAGGGCTCATTTGGGTGGTATAATTTTGTATTTACACCTAATGAATAATATGAACTGAAATAAACTTCATATAAATGATTTAAAAAGGTTGCCGGAAACGGCAACCTTTTTTTTTATCTCACCCAATAAACAGATTTTAAAACCACGAATTCCCTGATAATATTCGTAATACGTTTATGTCCAGGTTCTATGTGTTGTTTGTTGCATTTAAAGAAGAAATTTTCATCCAGGGGTTTACCTGTATAAGAATAATTATCATTACTGTCCGGTTTAAAAAAGAGATTGCTTCGCTACGCTACCAATGACAGATTTCGTTCTAGTGTCATTTCGATCCCGATAGCCATCGGGAAAGGAGGAGGAATCTGCCGATACGAGAGATTCCTCGTCGCTTTGCTTCCCTCGGAATGACACGCTTTTTACAACTGTCATTTTCGCATTGTGCCCATAAAAATGGGTTTCCTCTCGCAATGACACTCATATCCAAATCTTTGGCGTCGGGAGGAGGGGTTGGTTGGCGGCTTGTTTAGTGTTTTTTACCTGTTTGCGAGTATGGTTCCAAAAGATTGAGGCATAATGCATGGTACTTCCCTTCGGGGAATGTCCGATTGGTAGCTTGCCAACGTTTAGTTAACAATGCCCTTTTGGGTGTAGATCTTTAACCTTTTAAAA
>JAIOZY010000088.1 GCA_021740385.1 Prolixibacteraceae bacterium
CAATTGATATAGATAAACAAGGAACTCTATTTTGAATAGATAGCCTACTTTTTTACCGGAAAAATCAAATAGAACACCCTAAAATAAAAGCACACAAAGGGTAATTATGCTATTTTTGAAAAAGTTTCGGATGAATGTGTAGTATAACTTAATTATTTTCTTATGAACATCAACATTTTTTCAAACGCAGTTATAAATCTTAGCAAGCAAATTAAAATGCAATATATAAGTTTCATTTTGGTTTTCGGATTTATAAGCCTTGGTGCAATGGCACAACCGCCTATGGCATCGAAACAGCAAATCGGCATGTTTAAAAACTCAACCCTGTGTGTGGTTCTTGAAGATGGAAGCATTGCATATAATGTATTTATAAAAGATGCAGTTGAGAAATATTGGAAATCCACCGATTTTGTATTTATCAGCCAACAGGAGTTTGAACAGCGCCACTTTGATTCGAAGTATTCTTTTTTGGTACTTATGAAAGGAGTATTTGATAAGGATCCTGGTGGGGTAAGTTATAACTATTTAAGTCTTGTGCTCGGCGATGCGGCAACAGACTTGACGAACATGCCTGAGTTATGCAGTTTACCAGTTTCTTATAGCGATGACAATACAATGGAATACGGATATGTAATTCCCGCAATGGTTAAGTTTATGCAAAAACACGCATTAAATCTTGAAAAAAAGCGGTTTATGATATCACTGAGGGGGCTGAAATATTACAACGGTTCATCGGACTTTAAGGACAAGGTTTTGCTTTTAAATATTAATTCATTGGCTTTAAATGCCGATTCGCCTGAAAAAATAAAAACGAAATATCCCTATTATTTTAAATTATTAAATGGTGATGAAATTCAGAAAGAAATTGAATCCGATCCTGCAAATACCGTATTTAATTTTCATGTAGGGCCGGTTCAGGAAAAAGGGGCAGGGAAATGTTTTGAAATGATTTTTGACGTTCACGGAAACCTGCATTACTATAATTCCCGAGATATTACCAATGAAAACACGGATGGTATTAATCTGAATGACTTAAAACGATTGTAATAAAGGCGCTTAATAATGATGTAACATATTCACTTAAGAGTGTAACACATTAAAAACTCTCTTTATGTAAATTTATACCATAAAGGTTCATCAGTTTTAAATTGATAACTACTGATTTGAAGATTGAAATAGATTAAAAATTAATAAAATGAAAACAATTGAAAAAAGAAAAACCAGGGTTGTAATACTATGGTGCTTATCATTACTTATGATAAGTACGTTTGGTTATGCCCAGCAATCAAAAAGCGCCTTGTTTTTGAAAGCCAACAAGGCTATGACCAATGCGAAGTATATGCAGGCAGATCTGCTTGTCCCCACCGAATTCAATAAAGGGATTGAGAATTACAAGGATGCTGAAGACTATTATGCTGATAAAAAAGGTGTTGAGAAAGTAGAATCATCGCTCGCAGAAGCTGTTAATTATTTTAACCGGTCTGCCGACTTTAGCGTTTCAGCCAAATTAATTTTTGCAAATACGCTTGATGCCCGCGCAGATGCATTATCGGCAGGGGCAGATATTTTTTCCAAAGAAATGTGGCTTGAGGCAGAAGAAGCGTTTAATAAAGCAGCAAAAGAGTTGGAAAAAGGAGACAGGGATGATTCGTACAAATACTCAACAGAAGCAATTAAAGTGTACCGGAAAGCTGAATTATCTTCCATTAAAACCAATTTACTCGACGAAACACGGGCTTTGCTTGAAAAAGCAGATGATATGAAGGTTGATCGCAATGCTCCAAATACAATTAAAAAGGCAGAATCACTGCTGGCAGAATCAGAAAAAGAACTCGAGACGAACCGGTATGATATGGATTTTCCCCGGATTTTGGCAAAACAAGCCAAATATGAAGCCAGGCACGCCATTTACCTTAACAGCACCATATCGAAAATTGATGACAACAACATGGAAATGGAAGATGTAATTCTCAGGTATGAAGCACCCCTTACCCGAATTGCAGAAAAAATTGGTTTTGTAGCCCAGTTTCACGAAGGTATCGAAAAGCCTGAACAAGAAATAATTAAATATGTCTCGGAACTACAGAAAAATAATAAAATGCTGATTGCTGAAAACCTTGGTAAAGACAATGAAATATGGCATTTACAATCGACTGTCGCGTTATTGAAAAAACAAAATATTGCACTTAACAGTGAGTTTAATGACGAAATAAACAGACGTACAGATGCCATGAAATCGCAAACCAGGGAGTTTGAAAACGAAAAGGCCCTGCTTGCTGCCAGGATTGATAAACAAACAAAACTAAATGAACAGTTTGAAACAGTTTATTTAATATTTGACAGCTCAGAAGCTTCGGTTTTTCGCTCGGGAGATGAAATTGTTATAAGCATGCATGGTTTTGGTTTTGATGTAGGCAAGTCAGAAATTAAACCGGTCAACTTTAAATTGTTGACCAAGGTACAGCAAGCCATCAAGGTATTTCCAAAAAGCAATGTTATTGTTGAAGGGTATACCGATTCTTTTGGAGGCGATAAAGCGAATTTAGTGCTTTCCCAGGAACGTTCAGATGCGGTTACCCAATATTTAATCGCGAATTCTGACACACCGGGAAATAATAAAATAAGTTCAATGGGTTATGGGGAGAACAACCCCGTGGCCAACAACGAAACGTCAGAGGGGCGAAAACAAAACCGCCGGATTGATATAAAAATTCAACCTGACATGTAAGGTTGTTTATAAGCCATAGGATTAGCACCTGGTAAATAAGCTTTTCCTATGGCTTATCTAATTGTTATTTAGTGTCTGTCCATAAAGTCCGATAGTTGCATTGCTGCAAAAATTTTAAATCCTCGAATCCGTCCGTAGGCGGATACTGCGGTTTAAAATTTTTGCGCGCCTTGATCTCGAACATTATAATCCAGCCACTCCAACTTTATTGACAAGCACTAGCCTATGTTCGTGGGAGATCTGTATTGACCAAAGTCCTGTTAAATCATATTTTAAAGGTTCCGGCTATACTTAACCGGTGAATGGGGTTCGCTGAATATCCTTAATCAGATCATTGATTTTTTTTAGCATCTTTTGATCCTCAATCAACCAGGAATTATAATCCTCCCATGCGTTCTTAGAGAAAGTGATCTTCTTTTGGATGAATGCTCCCTTACGTTCCAGCGGTATGATTTGTACCGGCAAAACGGAGGGTTTTATTTTTTTTATCGTTCAACTAATTTTGGAATTTAAAATAATATTCCATCTTTTGCAACTACCTTTATGAAAACTTAAAAAGAATGCAGGTTACTGTTGGTAGAAAAAATATAACATTCAACCCGGACCCCAGCAGGGTAATTGCCCGTTTTCTTTTTACGGGTGACCAAAGGGTCGTAAATACGATTCGTTTTGTTTTGGAAATGCCTGAAGATGATGCATCTTTTGTACTTAAGAAAACGCTTAGGGACTTTTCAATGCGCCATCGGAATATTTCCAGAATTTTTGAGCATCATTTTAATAAAGTTGCCCATCTACTTTCTTCTTTGAACAAAAGGCCGGAAGAAATAGATTATAATAAAAAAATTCTTATTGGTTCTTATTTCACCATGGAATATTCTATAGAATCGGCAGCTTTTTTTAATCCGTCAATAGTTGAGCATCCTGATCAGACTGAGATTAAAACGGGAGCCAAAAGGGTTATTATTAGTTTCAGGGCTACGGGAGAAGGACATATTTCTTCCATTGTATTTAGAACCGGTATACTCGACAAAACCAACAAACTAACCCTTGAACCTATTGGCAATATGCTGGAAGAGGCAGAACATATACGGCGACATACTTACAACAAGAAATCCTTTGCCCTTAAACTGGATGAAATGCAGGAAGCCCATGGAATTATACCGCCTGAATTGATATTGGATAAACTAGAGGAAGAATTTACCTACGGCGAACTTCGCAAATGTATTGAAGAATCAAGAAAGGCTGTTCATTTGGCTTCAGACAAAAAGTACCTTTTTAATCAAATCATTTGGCTTGCATCTTCACATTATGAACTGCAGTTTTCTTTAGACACCAATATTTCTGAAAGGGTTATTTTTCCCGTTTCTGACAACGAAAAAAACGGAATTGAAGATGCCCGTTTTGTGAAGTTCACAGATGACGACAACAAGACAAAATACTTTGCCACATACACGGCTTACGATGGGACAACCATCCTTCCAAAATTACTTGAAACTGAGGATTTTTATCATTTTAAAATAATGCCCCTGCATGGTGAAATTGCCCGGAATAAAGGAATGGCATTGTTTCCAAGAAAGGTGAATGGAAAATTCGCGATGCTTTGCCGGTTGGATGGGTTTAATAATTACATCGCCTTTTCCGATAACATTAACATATGGCGTGAGGCCAAAATTTTGCAACAACCAAAATACCCCTGGGAACTTATTCAAATTGGCAACTGTGGGTCGCCTATAGAAACAGAAGAAGGCTGGCTGGTAATAACCCATGGGGTAGGCCCCATGCGCGAATATGTTTTAGGGGCTGCATTGTTCGATATTGACAACCCGGAAAAGGAAATAGGAAGGGCTAAAACCCCTCTTTTAATCCCAAATACCGAAGAAAGAGAGGGTTATGTTCCCAATGTTGTGTATTCCTGTGGTTCAATGGTGCATAATGATGACTTAATTATACCTTACGCGATGTCTGACTATTCATCTACTTATGGCTCCGTTAATTTAAGGGGACTTCTAAATGAGTTAAAGAACCCGAAATAACCCTTAAATAGTGTCTGTCCATAATGTCCGTTTGCCGAGTTACGCTTGTCGGGACATTGCTCATCCCGATAATATATCGGGGCTCCGCATTTCCCGACTTCCCAGGTCTTGCAAACGAACATTATGATCCAGCCACTGGACTTTATTGACAGACTCTATCTAATCACCGCCTACGCCTACCAACACTTCACTGCCCTGCCTACCTACCGCCCCAATATTTCATTATATACCCTCAAATAACCCTCTGCCATCTTTTGTCGACTAAACATGGATGATACCCAATCGGTACAATCTTTCCGGTTAATTAAACCAATATTTATTACAACTTCTACAGCCTCATCGATATCAGAAACTAAGAAACCCGTTTTTTCATGAAGAATTAATTCGGGCATAGAGCCCAGGTTAAACGCTATTACCGGGGTTCCGCAAGCCATGGCCTCAACAACACTTAGTCCGAAAGGTTCCGGAAAACGTATGGGGTGTAAAAGGGCACATGCCCGGCTTAAAAGCGTTAGCCGGTCCTTTGGGCCTGAATTGCCAACATACACAATGTCGTCATTGTTAATATAGGGTTGAATCTTTTGGTTAAAGTATTCCTGATCCTGAATTAAACCGGAAATGATAAGTTTTCTTTTTGATTTTTTAGCAATTTCAATAGCCTCATACGTTCCTTTTTCGGGATGTATCCTTCCAAAAAATAGCAAGTAATCCTCTGGTTCCCGGCTAAAAATAAACTCGTCGATATTAATCCCGTTATATACAGTTGCATCGTAGGTAAGTTGCGGGTTGCGGTCGGAATTACTTATTGAAACATAATGGGTTGTATTGTTGTATTTTTTATATACCGGAATAATTTTAGTAGATGAAAAACCATGTATGGTAGTAACCATTGGTGTTTTTATTAGCATGGAGTAGGTAAGCGGCAAGAAGTCAAAATTGTTATGAATGATATCAAAATTATCTGCCTGTTCCATTAAATGACTAATATGCAGGCATTCCGCTACTTTAGGGTCAATAGACGAATCTTCGGCACAAGGGTGTTCGCAAACCGAAGACAATTCTCCTTTGGTGATGGAATCGCCGGTTGCGAATAATGTAACTTCAAATCCTTTTTCAACCAACCCCTCGGCAATATTTGAGGCTATTTGTTCCCATGGCCCATATTTTAAAGGCGGAGTACGCCATGTTACTGGTGAGAGTATCGCGACTTTCATCTGTCAATTTTAATTATTATAGGTCGGTTCATTTTTGTCAATTTTTATAAAATTCCTCATATGCTTGCAATACAGTTATATGAGAAATTAAATAGGCCAGCGAGCTTTCAGCTCCCTGATTACGGTTTATACCATAACTTTCAAATCCGTCACAACAGCCTTTGGTTTCAAAGTCATACAAACTCAATCTAAGATCGTTTTCACCCAAAAACCACAAAAATGAGGTGTATAGTTTGTCCAGGTATTCTTCGTCTTTTGTTACAAGATAAGCCCGGTGATACATTAAAACCATGGCCATGGCATCAATAGGTTGTTGTGCAAATATGGAGCGCTCACCATCCTTTTTATACCATTTTTCGTTGCCTATTATTGACAGGTAATTTTCGTTCATTGTATGCCCTGTAAGAAACTGCATAGAATTTATGGCTACTTCCAATACTTTGTCTTCGTTTAGGATTTCTGCTGAGTGAAGAAGTGCCAGGGGCAAAATGCCATTATCATAAGCAAGAAGCGCTTCGAACCATTTCCAATCATCAGATTCATTTTCTTTGTAAGATTTAATCAGCTTGTGAGCCATGTTCCGCAACCTTTCGGTCATAGAATCATCTGCAGGATTTGTTTTAAGGTAATAACACATCCCTATCATGGTATTTGCAATGCTGCGTATGGATTTTAATTTTTCGAAATTTGGGGCTGCATTAAAAAACATCAACCGGCCTGTCTGGTAATAGGCATCGTTGGGTGCGTTTCCCAGTAAATATCCCAATGCCCATATTGTTCTTCCAAATGAATCTTCAGAACCAATTTCATCCATGTAATTTCTGCCAAAGCTTAAAAAATTGCGAAAAGTGCCATCCTTGTTTTGCATGTAATGGATATAGCTCAAATAAACAGGCGACAATTCGAGAGCACGAACATCCTTCAATTGTCTGTATGTCATCAATACCATTAGCAAGGCTCTTGAATTATCATCAAGGCAATAACCTTCCTTTAAATTTGGGATGCCAAACTTAGCATGTTGGATAATGCCTGTATCATCCGTCAGCCTGTTAATATGTGCCAGGGAAAATGGAGGAAGGATAAGTAAATCCAGTATGGTGTCCTTTTTTGCCATTTTTTCGTCGCCTTGCATTATAGCCTTTTCACCAATGGCAATATATTTTTCACCAGTTTTTGGCCATGTTGTTTTCTTACCATATTCACCGGCTTTATTTTTAAGCTTTTTTAGTTCATCGGGATTGTCAAGTAGTCCTGTTATGATTGAACCAAGCTCAGCTGAGTCGTTGAAATTAAAGAGTCTTCCCCTTCCGTCGGCCAGTAAGTCAGCTGCATGCCAGTAAGGTGTTGAAATCACTGCCGATCCAACACCTATGGCGTATGAAAGAGTACCGCTGGTGATTTGGGCCTCGTTTAAATAGGGTGTAATATATATATCGGTTGCCGATAGATATTTAAACAAGTCTTCAACATCTAAAAATTCATTTAAAAATACCACATGCTTTTCCAATTGAAGGGTTTTAATCAGGCGCATTAAAAAAATACGATATTCTTCGCCTGAGTGCCTCAATACGTTGGGATGGGTTTTGCCCAAAACCATGTAAATTACATTGGGGTGATTTTTAATTACTTCCGGTAAAGCTTTGATTACCGTTTCAATTCCTTTACTGCGGCCAATAAAACCAAATGTCATGAGTACATTTTTGTTTTCAAGCTTAAACTCTTTTTTTGATTTTTCTGCGTCGAATTGCAGGTCAGGAACACCATGGTCTATAAGCGCAATTTTTTCTTGTGGAACGTCATAAATACTTATTAAAAATTCAATGGCCTTATGGCTCATTACCACTATTTTGCTTGCCATTTTACAAATTTCACTTAAAACAGCCTTTTCATTATAGGATGGCGCTTTCAGTATTGTATGTAATGTAACAATAAATGGAATTTTCAAACGATGCAGCAAGGGCAGGATATATACCCCGTTCTGGCCTCCAAAGATCCCAAATTCATGTTGGAGCACACAAAGGTCTGCACCGCTATGGTTGATGTATTTTACAGCTTCAATGTAATCTTTCTGGTATTCCTGGCGAATGGTAAGTTTTACCTCTTCAGGGTATTCATAATTCCCGTTATAGTCGTCTAATGCTACAACAAATCCATCATTCGCCCTCCTTTTTGTTGCGTTATTGACGATAACAGAATTATACAGGTTATTGGTAAATGTACCAATGCCACATTCCCTTGGTGGGTATGTGCCAATAAATGCAATTTTCATTTGTTTGTTTTATATAAAAACTTGTAATTATTTTAAAAGTATTAAGTGGATGATTAACAATACCTCAACACTATTCCTAATATGACATATTTTTCATTGACTGACAGAGAATTACTATTAATTAAAGGTAGTAAATAAAGTATAGTAAGTCAATATTTAGGGCCTGCTGAAAAACAAGAAATAATCTTATAATAAGTTGTTTCAGCAAGCCCTATATATCAACACTTCCGTATATAAAATATCACGTCAGAAATCAAGTTAAGGAAAATATTTGTGAACCTGAGGCAAGACTTTTGAAAAAAATCCCCACAGATTCACCCTTACGCTCTTTCCTGTTGTTTAATAGCCTGTCCCGACTTCATGTCGGGATACAGCGGCCCGCCTTCATTTCATTATGGCGGAGAACTGTGGGAGGTGCTCCGGTCCGCCACGGCGGATCACCGGCCATCTACCCGATTGGCGACTGGGCGTTATCTGAAAAGTTTTATATAATTATCAAATATATACATTCTACTCCTTTGTCCTCCAGTCATTTCTTTTAGAATATTTATGTCTTCTAAATCAGAAATCAGTTTATATGCAGATGGCATTGAAATGGATGCAATCTCACTTACTTTATTTGCTGTAATCATTGGACGTTTGTATAAATAATCTATAACCTTTTTCGCTTTTGATACTCTGCTACCTAATAACTGAATTTTTATATCAGTCAGCTTTTGAAGTTGCATGATTCCGTCAAATGTCTTTATGCCATTTTTAGCTGTCTCAAGAATTCCTACCAGAAGAAATTTAAACCATTGTCCTAAATCATTTTTTTCTCTAACGTTCGTTAAATTATCGTAGTATAATTTTCTGTTTTTTTCAAAGAAGTCAGATAGATATAAAACAGGTTTCTGAAGTATTCCCTTACTAACCAAATATAATGGGATTATCAATCGGCCGACTCTTCCATTCCCGTCAAGAAATGGGTGAATAGTCTCAAATTGGTAATGAACCAGCCCAATTCTTAATAGTTCCGGGATATGTATCTCTTCGTTGTGAATAAATTTTTCAATATCGCTCATTAACTCTGGAACCGAAGTATGAACAGGTGGGATAAACACAGCGTCATTAATCGCAGCACCACCAATCCAATTTTGGCTAATGCGAAATTCACCAGGTTGTTTTTTTTCACCTCTGACTCCTTGAAGCAAAACACGGTGGGTTTCCCGCATTAATTTTGATGAAAATGGCAATTTATCCAATTGAATAATAGCCCATTCCATTGCTTTAATATAATTTTGAACTTCCTCCCAATCATCACGCTTATCTAATGGCAAATCCTCTTTTTCCAACAAGGCTTCATCCATATTTGTCTGTGTCCCTTCAATCTTACTGCTCTGAGTTGCCTCTTTAATTACATGCATACTGATAAACAAATCAATGTTTGGGATATATTTTGAATACATATCCAGGCGGCCCAATTCTCTGTCTGCCTGACTCAACAACTGCAAAATCTCCATATTTTCAATTTGCAATTGTCTATTTATCAATTCAGGTTGGAAGCTTTTATAGTAACCCTGACTTATATACTGTCCTGATTTAAACTTTTCCATGATTAAATTTTAAACAAAGATAGGGCTTATTTAAGATTTAGTCAAATTTCTTAAATAAGCAATACTGTTATTTAAGTCCAGCGGGGATGGGTAAATACTTTCCGGATGGCAAGCATTCAAAGGCAGTTGTTCAACGCCCTGTTCTGAATACCACCATCACCGTTGATTTGCTTTGTAAACGAGGTTACGAATCCATGTTCCCATGGTATCAAAAGATCGTTCCCCACAGATTCACCTTTGCGCTCTTTCCTGTTGTTTAATCCTGTCCCGCCTTCATTTCATTACGGCGGAGAATTGTGAGAGGTGTACCGGTCCGCCGCGGCGGATCAGCTGCAGTTTATTGTTCGATTTTAAAGATTAGTCTGCTGTATCGTTTTAGGCATGGACTTCCATCATCTGTAACTTCCAATATGATGTGCAAATATTCACTTTTTATTTCCGGAACAATAAAATAAGCAGTGGCTGAAGTTTCATGAACGATTTTAATAGGTTTATCTATACCTGACGGATCGGGATAATGCCACCACCAATAATACACCTGATCGCCGTCGGGATCAGTTGCGGACGCTTTTAGCTCCACTTTCTGACCTGGTTCTACCAACCCGGGGACGGTTACCTGTTCAATTACAGGCGAATGATTTGCGTCTTCAAAAGATTTAATGCACCAGTCCATTCGTGCTTCAAAATCATTTTGAACATCAGGAATCCATCTCCAAAGTGTTTTTCGCTCATTGTTGTCGTCAAATGCATCCCTCCAGTAATTGCCTCTTTCTGATTGGAAGCGACCTCCCCATCCTCCCCGGGAATAATCTTTATAAGCCTTGAGTCCGTTATCGACAAAGTTTAAAAACGCGGGCGTATCTCCCTCGCTGATATTTCTTTGGGGATACCACGCACCCAGCGGTCCGTGATTCTTCTTTACATTTTCACTGAGCCATTTTTCGCTCATTAATTGAGGATATGGATTGTGCTTTAATGGCTCCCTGTTGTGGTAATTCCAGGTCATGTGGAACGCGTTGTTCCTTATAATCCTGACTTCAGGTGAATATTTCGGAATATAGTGTACAACTGAATTCGGTCAATAGTGTACAACCGGATCCGGAGTAAAGTGTACAACTTTTTTGGAAGTGTTTTTCTTTTTTTATTGAGTTTTGGCGGCGGCGACAGCCTTATCAAAGAGG
>JAIOZY010000038.1 GCA_021740385.1 Prolixibacteraceae bacterium
TAGCATGTTTTTTTTGTTTTTGTATTCACCCCTAATTTACTAAAATTTAGGGATTTAACAATGAATTCATGCTACTTTTTTTATATAAAATTAGCTTAAAATCAATATTTTACACATCTGCGAAACATTAGTAATTTATATATTGTATCCCGAAACCAGGCCTTACAAACCTATCGTTTCTTTCTTCTTTTTGCAACATCCTTTGTGTTTTCATTCGCTTCACGTTTTAACTTCCTTTCTACCGAACGTGAAATAAAAACACTTATTTCATACAACAGGACTAAAGGGCCGCATACCAAAAGCTGGCTAAACACATCGGGGGGCGTAATTATTGCTGAAAGGATTAGCAATATCACGTAAGCATGTTTGCGGTATTTGCGCATAAACCCGGGCGTAACCAAACCAATACGGCTCAGGAAAAGTACAACAACGGGAAGCTCGAAAATAATGCCCGATGCAAAAGTAACCGACGTAACCGTACCGATGTATGAACTTAGTTTTATGGTATTTGTAACCTCCTGACTTACAATATAAGTGCTGAGAAAATGAATGGATAGCGGGGAAATAAGGTAATAACCAAACAAAACACCGGTAATAAAGAGGGTTGTTATATAAAAAACCGCGCCCGTGGCCGTTTGCTTTTCATTTGAATGCAGGGCCGGTTTTATGAAGCGCCACATTTCCCATACAATGTAAGGCGATGCAACAATGAGCCCCGCAACAATGGAAATTTTAATGTGTGCCATAAACTGCCCGGCCATGTCGATGTTCACCAGGTCGAGGGGATATTGGTTTATGGCAAGTGCTTCAGCGTTTGTATTAAAAAATCCTGACAGCCACTGGCTAATTTTCAACAGGTAATAATTCGTAAAAAAACCGGGGGTTTTGGGTTTTAAAATGATGTCGTTAAAAATAATATCGCGGTTGATAAAAGCCAGCACCATGAACACCATCGAAACGAGCAACGCCCTTACCAGGTGCCACCTCAATTCTTCAAGATGGGACAGAAAGGGCATCTCTTTTTCAGCATCGCTCTTTTTCTTTCTCGATTTAAACATGGTAAACGTTTTCGATCGACAAATATACATAACAAAAGAAAACATCAAGTTGCCAAATAAATTAAATTGTATCGAACGGATCGGTTACCCATTGAATACATCTTTTGACAAATACCTGCCCTTTCCGTCCGAAGGATGGCCGCACCTTTTGAAAACATTTTACCGCGGACGGCTTTGATATTATGCCTTTACCCCCGGGTAAATATTTCGCAAGCTCAATATCTACCCGGAGTTATTGTTATTCAATCCCTCCGGGATTACAGGAGCAGTATGTATGTCTTTTTTAAAAAAACATCAATGATATTTAACAATGCATAATCAAAGAGCCCTGAAAGGGCTTGACAGCAATAGCCGGGGGTGTAACCCCCGGTATAGGAAATCAGGCAGAAAACCGTTCGATCTGCCGGCCAGGTTAAACAGAATACAATAGTATCGAACGGAACAGATGTTTGTTGTAAATACCAATCCCTAATTAACAAGAGCTACAAACTGGCGCCAGCAAAATTGGAATATGTATCTACCCCAAAAATTCTTACTTTTATGAAAAATATTGTACATGAAAATGCCTAAATCAATTTTCTTTCATCTATTTTCTATGGTCGATCAGGCTTTAAAATTTCCGCAGTTAAAAAAGGGCGAAACTGGTATCCAGGTTGGTTTTGACATGAATTCAGCCACAACCTCCGATCTTTTTGAAATGTCGCGAAGGGTTGGTAAAAACGGAATGGTGATCGGAATTGATCCCGATGAATGGAACCATGAAATTGCAAAAGCCCTGATTAAAAAACAGAATTATTCGAACATAAAATTGGTTCAATGTGGCACATTTTCAGAGGTTACGAAAGCCACTTTCCTATTTGGAAAAAAAGCATCGTGGAGCCAGCTTGGCAACATACCCATCGACGAAACCGTTGATTTTTCGGGAAGGAAAACTGAAATACAATTAGAAACCCTGGACAACATTATCAATAAACTTAATATTGATGTTAAAAGAATTGGCCACGTTAACATTACCAATAACGGAGCAGAATACTTTACCTTGAAAGGCTTTGAAAAAGGCCTTTCATCGGCCAGTAATTTAGCCCTTACAGTTATTGCCGGAAGATATGATTCATCGGGAATTATTGACGGAAAGCCCGATTATGAGGTGATTTTAGAATACCTGGCTTCGCTTGGATTTAAAACAAAGTTCAAACGTATTCATCAAAATTTTTGGTGGGGCTTCTGTGTTAAGTTAATAATAAACCGCCAATGGGTTTTTAACAGGAAAAATTATGGCGTAATATTCGCCACCAAAGGCAAAAAAAGAATTCCGTTTTATCAATCCTTTTCATGAATAATTTAAGTATTCTTATCATAATACGAAACCAACTTCCACCAAAAAAAATATTCAAATCAAACCCTTAGTCTTTAAAGAAAAATGAAGGTTGGATGTCTGATTCTTAATTTATAAATTGCAACAATATCATTATTCCTGAACTTCTTCAATTTACATGAACATGTAATTATTGGTTCAAACAGGTATTGAGAGAATTTGATATTGATGTTGTTAAACCTAAAAAATAAATTATGAGAAATTTTTTATGCCTTATCGTGACTTTGAGTATGTGTTTTATTCTAACAGGTACAATTAATGCAAAAGATGATGTAGAGGTGCAATACATTGCTGTACATTTTGGAGAGCCTGCTAATGCCGAGATTTTAGACAAAGAAGATTTTCCTGCATTTAACTTTTACCAGGCTAAAGGTGAGTTGATGGCATATACAGAAGATCAGAAATTCATTGGCAATCCTACCCATTTGGAGGGATGGTATGGAGAGGTTCCTGAAAAAATGGGGTTCTGTGCCAGTTACAGAGGTGAATACAAAAAATCTAAAGGATTTCCTTACGACAAAGGTGCTGTTTATGTATTGGATAAAAATGGTACTGTCGCTTATCAGTTACCTCCCCAACGTTTTAATCCCGACAACTATAGTGATTTGTACAGTGCAATTTATTCTGATATTAAAAAGACCATAAGGAAAATGTCGAGAGGCAAAGAAGCCAAAATTCTAAAAGAGAATAAACGGGAATACATTAAAGAAAGTCCTGTTGGCGAATTGGAAACAACAAAAGGCTCTAAAGTCGACACCCGTGTAAAAGGAATTGTTGGTTGGCCTGTCCCTCCAATAAGCCTGAATGATTGCGATGGAAATAAAACTGATTTGAGTGAAATTGCAAACGGGAAAGTTACAGTTTTGGTATTTTATACATTGAATGGCGCAAAATGGTTACGTGGCGATAACGAAGGTAATATCAAATCGGAAAATGTTGGAGAAAAACTCATCCCTTATAAGAAATACCTGGAACAACAAAACGAAGAATTTGAAAAAAAAGCAGCAGAAGGCGATTTAGGTGCCATGTTTGGCATGGCTGCAAAGGAAAAGTTTTCAAATGTTGATGCCATGAATGCTATCAGAAAAGGAATTGAACTATCCGATAAAGAAAAAGCCGCTGCGTATAAAAAGTTTGTTCAACATCTTGAAATGGTTCAAACTATGTCTGAATAGAATGACAAACCAATTCACTACTCCAATGGTAAAGTTACATGCATAAAATAAATAGTGTCACTTTGAAATTGTAATTTTAAAAGCTAACAAGTTAATATGTTTCCGGTTTTAACATCTTTTAAAAGAATACAAATTTTCTTTCATATTTTGCCTGAATACCGTGTAATATAAGCATTGCCAGAAGAAACACCCGAAAAAGGCAACCCATTCATTTTAAAAAAATTCAATCTACAGCAGTAAAAAACCCCGTTCAATTTTTTGAAACTCTATTATTTGTTATCTTAGTGTTCCGATCTGAAAAAATGGGGAAAAAGTTTATACCAGAGGATGACAGACTCACAATATTTAACAAGTGAATTACAGAAACATTTCGGGTTCGACCGTTTTAAAGGCGACCAGGAAAAAGTAATCGTAAGCGTAATGGAAGGCAACGACACGTTTGTGTTGATGCCCACCGGTGGTGGAAAATCGCTGTGTTACCAACTACCCGCCTTATTGTTAGACGGTACGGCCATTGTTATATCGCCACTTATTGCCCTGATGAAAAATCAGGTCGATTCCATCCGCAGCTTCAGTACCGACGACGGCATAGCCCACTTTCTAAACTCATCACTGTCGAAACCTGCCATACAGCAGGTTAAAAACGATGTGCTGGCCGGAAAAACCAAATTACTGTATGTAGCGCCCGAGTCGTTAACGAAACAAGACAACATCGACTTTCTGGCCAAAGTAAAAATATCGTTTTATGCTGTTGATGAAGCCCATTGCATTTCGGAATGGGGGCACGATTTCAGGCCCGAGTACAGGCGCATCAGGCCAATCATACAGGAGATTGGTGTATCGCCGGTTATTGCGCTAACGGCTACAGCCACGGCCAAAGTGCAACACGACATACAAAAAAATCTCGGTATGCTCGATGCCAATGTTTTTAAAGCATCGTTTAACCGGCCAAACCTCTATTATGAAATAAGGCCCAAGTACAAAACCACAGCCGAAATCATTAAATTTATTTCAAACAACTCCGGAAAATCGGGTATTATTTACTGCCTGAGCCGTAAAAAAGTTGAACTACTGGCCGAAAACCTCCAGGTAAACGGCATTAAAGCCCTGCCCTACCATGCCGGCATGGATGCCGCCACCCGGTCGAAAACCCAGGATATGTTCCTGAAAGAAGAAATTGATGTAATTGTTGCCACCATTGCTTTTGGCATGGGTATCGACAAACCCGATGTACGTTTCGTTATCCACTACGACATACCCAAAAGCATTGAAGGCTATTACCAGGAAACAGGCCGTGCAGGCCGCGATGGTGGCGAAGGGAAATGCATCACTTTTTACAGTTACAAGGACATTCAAAAACTCGAAAAATTCATGCAGGGCAAACCGGTTGCCGAACAGGAAATTGGCCGCCAATTACTGCTCGATACCGTTTCGTATGCCGAATCGTCGGTTTGCCGCCGTAAAATACTGCTACACTACTTTGGCGAAGAATACAAAGAAGAAAATTGCGGTGCCTGCGATAATTGCCTCCATCCGAAAGAAAGAATTGAAGCCGGTGAAGAACTTAAACTAGCCCTTGATGCCATACTGGCCGTGAACCAAAAATACAAAATGGAACACATTACCAATATCCTGACAGGAACAAGCAACGCGGCCATTAAATCGTTCAAACACGATAAACTTGATATTTTTGGTGAAGGGAAAGACCACGACACCCGTTTTTGGCACGCCATTTACCGGCAAGCTATGGTGGCCGGCTACATTTTGAAAGAAATTGAAAATTACGGGTTGCTAAAAATTACCGAAAAAGGACAGGAATTCCTCGACAACCCCGGTTCGTTTACCATGACCGTGAACCACGACTACGATGCGGCAGCCGAAGAAGCATCGGCAGCACCGGGAGGTGGCAGCTCTGGCGACCCCGAGCTGTTTGCCATGTTAAAAGACCTGAGAAAAAAAGTGGCAAAACGGCGCGACCTTCCCCCGTTTGTCATCTTTCAGGACCCATCGCTGGCCGATATGTCGATACAGTACCCCATAACCATGGATGAACTGCAAAAAATTCAGGGAGTTGGCCAGGGTAAAGCTTTCAGGTACGGTAAAGAATTTTTGGAATTGATTAAACAATACGTTGAAGAAAACGAAATAGAACGCCCGCAGGATTTTGTTGTAAAATCGGTAGCCCAAAAATCGAAAAACAAAGTGAGCATCATTCAAAGTATCGACCGCAAAGTGCCCCTCGATATTATCTCCGAGTCATTGGGATTAGGCATGGAGGACCTGCTTTCCGAAATTGAAGCCATTGTTAATGCCGGAACCAAAATCAACATCGATTACTACATTGATGAAATCATGGATGAAGATTACCGCGACGACATCTACGATTTTTTCAGGGAAGAATCGGAAACAGGCGTTATCGAAGAGGCCATTGAAGAACTGGGTGAAGACGAATACAGCGTGGAAGACATCCGCATGGTACGCATCAAATTCATTTCCGAACTGGGCAATTAAACTGATTTGGGTTTAAATATTAACCGGAATGCAATTTGTCGTTTTTCCGCTTTTCTTTTTTTACCTTTTACCGATTGTTTTTTAGAAACAATTGAATGCCGTTGGAAGTAATAGAAAGCAATTATTTTCCCGGTTTAGCATCGAACAGTTTTTGTGTTTTTCAGAAAAAGAAACCCTGTCTCTTTCCCCTCATCATATAAGGCACTACGCCTACCCTGCCCCCCGTATCAACTTTAAAAAACAACAGGCCATTTTTCGGGGGAAGCATCGTCAAGTAACCATGCTGTACCTGCCAAGAAATCTTTTCGCCAGTGAAAGTGTATACCCCCAATAAATCAATACCCGGTTTCATCTTCAGGGCATAACAGGCAGGCAATTCCGAAACATGAAAAACATCACCAGGTAAAAGTTCTTTACGCTCTATAGGGCTTAAAATCCCGGCTGCTTCAAGAATAAATGCCAACCCGCCCCGGGTTACGCCTGTGGCAAAATCGAAACAAATATTTTCGGGATTTCCGGCACTGTCGGCACAAGTGTGGTAATACGGGTCGTTGCGGAAACCCGATTCAAGGTTTTCTACAGCCGGCACGCCTCTGGCTGCAAATGTATAATGATCCGAATATTCAAGCTTTCCGCTATTAACAGCCACCATTTCGGGAACATATAAACTAACCTTCGAAACATAATTATTGGCAAAAGAAACATGGTCTTCGTTTCCCGAGCATATCCATAAAATGGGTTTCCCGTTAAGCGAATCAAGCGGGTGCCCAAACATGTCGAAGTTCACGTTCATGGCCAAATCGGAAATGTTAACATGCCCGTTGTTACCAATGTCGGGCCAGTTAGTGGGCCGGGAATATTTAACAAATTTCCCGAACCAGGCATTCGAGCCGGAAGCAAATCCGAAATGGTATTGCTCCTCGAGGTCCCAGGCGGCAAAAAGCACGGGTTTTAATGTCTCAACATTTTTCAGCACACGCATAATTTCGAGCAAAGCAGCCAGTCCGGTACCGTTATCGTTTGCACCCGGTGCACACGTGCTGCTCCAATCCTTGTCAAAGTTATTGTTCGAATCGTAATGGGCACTAACAACAATTATCCCCTCCCAGGGGTATTTCCCGGGTTTATAACCAACCACATTCGACAAGCCCCGGTAAAGCAAAACATTAAACCGGTGCAAATAGCAGTTTTCCGGCCCCAGATATTGCTTAAAACGGCTGAACAAATAATCGCGGCACAAATCGTGATCGGCCGATTGCTCTGCTGTAGAAGTAACTTTTCGGAAGCACCCTGCCGAAGTCCTGAGCGAATCGGAATGAGAACGGTACGATGAAACCGTAACGGTATGGATCAAACTGTCGATACGGGCATTTACGGGCTGTGCAACCAACAATGCAGCTTTTGCAAGAAAGAACAAGCCGGCAATAAACCGTGTTATACCATTATATTTATTGTATGAAGATAAAATCATAACACCCCAAAAGAACAATCAGCAAGAAACAAATTTATCGCATCAAAGCATTTTTTTCCGAAAGGTGCGTTCAAATTACTACTTTTGAAAAAAAAACAGGTATGAACGCACAACAACTTTTTGACGAAATACGAAAAAAACGCAGTTTCCTTTGCGTAGGTCTCGATTCCGACATACAGAAAATACCGAAACATTTGCTCGGCACTTCCGACCCGCTTTTTGCATTTAACAAAGAAATAATCGACTACACGCACGACCTGGCCGTGGCCTACAAACCCAACCTGGCCTTTTACGAATCGTTAGGCCCCGAAGGGATGGCAAGCCTCGAAAAAACCGTTAAATACATCAGGGACAAACACCCCGGGTTGTTTCTTATTGCTGATGCAAAACGGGGCGATATCGGCAATACATCGGGCTTATATGCCCGCGCTTTTTTCGAACATTTCAATTTCGATGCCGTTACCGTTGCCCCCTATATGGGCGAAGATTCGGTAAAACCATTTATGGCCTATCCCGGTAAATGGGTAATTTTGCTGGCCCTGACTTCCAATAAAGGCGCTTCCGATTTTCAGTATTTGAAAGATGAAAATTCAGGTAATCAGCTTTTCGAATCGGTTTTGAAAAAATCACAGAAATGGGGTACAAGCGATAGCATGATGTACGTGGTTGGTGCAACAAAAGCTGAAAAACTCCGTGAAATCAGGGAAATTATTCCCGATCACTTTTTACTGGTACCCGGTGTGGGCGCACAGGGGGGCAGTCTTCAGGATGTGGCAAAATACGGGCTCAACAAGCGCTGCGGGTTACTTGTCAATTCATCGCGGGGTATTATTTATGCCGGTACCGGTGAAAATTTTGCCGCTGAAGCCCGCACCCAGGCTGAAATAATTCAGGTAGAAATGGAAGAAATATTGCTTGAAGCAGAACTAATATAAATTTAAAATTGACCAAAACATCAATATTTGCTAAATTAGCTCAATTACATAACCCTCACTAAAAAATGATGAACGAACAATTCCTTCAGTTTGTATGGAAAAACCGCCTTTTTTCTACTGAAAAAATGCGCACGGTGCAAGGTGAACCGCTTCAGGTCCTTTCAACCGGAACCTGGAATACCGATTCGGGGCCCGATTTTTTTAACGCAAAAGTAAAAATCGGCAATACGTTATGGGCCGGAAACATCGAAATTCACCAAAAAACATCTGACTGGCTCAAACACCGCCACCACGTCGACGAAGCATTTAATAACGTAATACTTCATGTTGTACTCGAAAACGACCGCCACATTGAACTGCCTAACGGGCAGCCCCTCCCGGTTTTTATCCTGAACATCAAAAAAAACGTTGTCGATAATTATCAACAACTCATTGAAGAAAACGAGTGGCCGGCCTGCCGCGAAAAACTTGAAAGGGTTGACCCGTTTTACCGGGCAAAAACACTCGAAACGGTTTTAATCGAACGGCTGTCAGACAAAACTGAAAGCATTAACAAGCTATACCACAATACCAACAACAACTGGAACGAAACTTTTTACCAGGCCATTACACGGAATTTTGGGTTTAAAACCAATGCACTGCCTTTCGAAATGCTGGCACGTTCGGTACCGTATGCCATCGTTTCGAAGCATAAAAACAATCTTTTTCAGCTCGAGGCGTTGCTTTTTGGGCAATCGGGACTGCTTAACGAACAGCTCATTGGCGATGAATACTTTATTAAACTTCGCGAAGAATACAGCTTTTTAAGAAAAAAATACAACCTGAATGGCCTCGAACCCCACATTTGGAAATTTCTCAGGTTAAGGCCGGCAAATTTTCCAACCATTCGCCTTGCCCAACTGGCAGCGCTTATTCATAAAAACGGCCTCATATTTTCGGAATGGATCGACAAAAAAACAATCAAAGAATTAACAGGGGCTTTTGAAGTAACCGCCTCGGAATACTGGGATAACCATTACCGGTTCAACATGGAATCGCCTGTACGAAAGAAAAAAACAGGAAAAGAATCAGCCGCCAATTTACTCATTAACACACTGGTACCCTTTATGTTCTTTTATGGAAAACGTCACAATAAAATACCGCTTACCGACTTATCACTTCAGTTATTAAAAACCCTGCCTCCCGAAAAAAACAGGATTGTTACCCGTTGGCAAAAATGGGGCGTAACGGCAAAAAGTGCATTCGAATCGCAGGGGCTGACCCAGTTAAGCAACAAATACTGTATTCCCAAAAAATGTATCGGGTGCCAAATTGGCAACAAACTTATTACACAATAAAAAAATAAAGCATTCCGTAAATATGGATTCCGTGCAAATTCATCGAAAAAATGTATATTGTAGCATAAAATTTTATCCTGTTAGTACATGGTAAAATCAGATTATTTTGTAAGGAATTTTTTAAAGAAATCTAAAAGTGAGCTCATTTCAGGAACAGTCGTCGCGAACAATTCGGGTTGGGGTATTGCTCCTGCTGACAATGATTCTCGGGGGCACTTTGGGTTTCAACATAATAGAGCGATTAAGATGGATCGATTCGTTTTACATGACCATCATCACCATTTCAACGGTGGGTTTTGGCGAAGTAAAACCCCTTTCTGACGGAGGAAAAATATTTGCTTCGTTCCTTATCTTTTTTAGTTTGGGCAGTATAGCATACGTCGGTTATCTCGCCCGGTTTTTTTTTGACGGCGATTTTTTAAAATATTACAGAAGGTACAGGGTGGAAAAAAGAATTCAACGCATATTCAACCACGTAATAATTTGTGGTTACGGACGCACGGGCCTGCAGGTAGGGCATGAATTAAAAGGGCACAATACACCGTTTGTTGTAATTGACAACGACGAAAACGTTCTGCTAAATGCCAGTAGCGACGACAATGAACTGATGTACATTTATGGCGATGCAACCAACGAAGAAATATTGCACAAAGCCGGAATAACAAGGGCCGCGGCACTGATTGCCGTCACCCCCGGCGATGCCGACAATACATTTGTGGTTTTAACCGCACGCAGCTTAAACCCAAAAATTAAAATCATCAGCAGGGCCAATGACCCGCATTCCGAAGTTAAACTGAAACGTGCCGGCGCCAACAACGTAATTATGCCCGAGTTAATTGGCGGACAACGCATGGCAAAACTCATCACCCAGCCCGATGTTGTCGAGTTTATTGAATACATCCTGCTACAGGAATCAACCGAAGTATCTTTTGAAGAAATACCCTGCCGTAGTTTAGCACAATGCTTTTCAGGAAAACCACTGTCACATTTCAAGCAACGCGAAATATCGGGGGCAAACATCATCGGCATACGCAACCGCAAAGGCAAATACATTTTCAACCCCGGATCTGATTACATTGTAACAGCCGAAGATCAATTTTTTGTATTGGGATCGACCGAACAAATCAACATGTTCAGAAAAGCACTGGAGGATACCGATGAGTTCTGAAGACTATTTAATGCGGCAATTTCGCCAACTGGCACAGGTTCTTGCCCGTATACTTGGCTTACACGAAAAAAAAGAATACAATCAGGCGCTTGAAACAATTGATCAAACCCTGGTTACCTGGTACAATGTTGATTTGGAAAATCCCGAGAAAACATTGATGCAGTACAAATCACAACCATCAAACAATTTTGAAGAAGAAAAAGCCCTGGCCGAGCTGTTTTATCAACGTTCAAAAACCCTGCAAAACCTTAAACAGGAAGAAAAAGCTAAAAGCACAGCCGCTTTTGCTCTCCGGGTGTTTAAACAAATTGATGAACAAAGCGGGCATTTTTCAATTGAAATTCAACAACGCATTGCCGAACTTGACCAAATTATCAAAGGTGAATATATTCATTGAATTTGTTAAAAATCAACTCATTTTAGTAATGTAATTCGGAAATTTGTTTACTTTTGCGGAAATTTGGCGTGAAGTCAAACTTTTAATGCATCGCCGTTGTCATCGAACACGAATGCTGCGGCGTTGAAATCGAATGGTTTAACTTTTAATTTTAAAATTATGTATTTAACTTCTGACAAGAAAAAAGAAATTTTTGCAAAACACGGTAAAAACGAAACAGACACAGGCAGCGCCGAAGGGCAAATTGCCCTCTTTTCGTTACGCATTGCACACCTTACCGAACACCTGAAAAAAAATGATAAAGATTTTGGCACACAACGGGCTTTAATTAGCCTCGTTGGGAAACGCCGCAGGTTACTCGATTATTTAAAAGAACGTGACATTGAGCGTTACCGTGCTATTATTAAAGAACTGAAATTGCGTAAATAACAATACTGTGTTGAGACGAAAGCCTCATCGTGCTTCGGTCAACATCCATTTAAAACTACGTAAATTTTAATGAGAAATGCTGAAAAGTCATTTTTATAACAACAATTTGACAATGAAGCAACTTACATTTTCAGAACAACGCTTTCAGATTTTAAAAAGCCCGCCCGATTTTTTTTTAATCTGTGAATAAAAAATTAATAACAAATTATGATTAATGCTATTGTAAAAAATATCGACCTGGGCGATGGAAGAACAATTACCCTCGAAACAGGTAAGCTTGCCAAGCAAGCCGATGGTTCTGTAGTGGTAAAAATGGGAGGAACCATGTTACTTGCAACAGTTGTTTCAGCCCGGGAGGCTAAGGAAGACGTAGATTTTATGCCTCTTACTGTCGATTACAGGGAAAAATTCTCTGCAGCCGGACGCTTTCCGGGAGGATTTTTAAAACGCGAAGGACGACCCTCGGACGATGAAATTTTAGCCGCCCGTTTGGTCGACCGTGCCCTGCGCCCACTGTTCCCAAAAGATTACCACGCCGAAACAGCCGTGATGATCTCGCTCATTTCATCCGACAAAGAAACCATGGCTGATTCTCTGGCCGGACTGGCCGCATCGGCTGCAATTGCCGTATCGGATGTGCCCATTGAATGCCCCATTTCCGAAGTAAGGGTTGCCCGCATTAACGGCGAGTTCATCGTTAACCCTACTTACAGCCAGGTAGAAGAAGCTGACATTAACATTTTGGTTGGCGCTTCGTATGAAAACATCATGATGGTTGAAGGCGAAATGGACGAAGTACCGGAAAACGATATGCTCGAGGCCATAAGATTTGCACACGATGCCATTAAGGTACAATGCAAAATACAGGAAGAAATGGCCGCTGAAACCGGTGCTACTAAACGCGAATACTGCCACGAAACAAACGATGAAGAATTGCGCCAGAAAGTACACGCCGACCTATACCAAAAGTGCTACGACATGGCCAACAAGCAGCTAACCGACAAACATCTTCGCACCGAAGGCTTTGAAGCGATACGTGAAGAATATATCGAAGCTTATACCGAAGCCAATGCCGAAAACGAAGATATTGACCTTGAACAGAACATCAATCTGATCAAGAGATATTACCACGATGTTGAGAAAGAGGCCATGCGAAGGATGATCCTCGACGAAGGCCACCGCCTCGATGGCAGGGCAACCAACGAAATCAGGCCCATTTGGGGCGAGGTTGATTACCTTCCCGGATCGCACGGTTCAGCTATTTTTACCCGTGGCGAAACCCAGTCGCTCACTTCGTGTACCCTGGGAACCAAAATGGATGAAAAAATAATTGATGGAGTCAACATTCAGGGAACCGAAAAATTCCTGTTGCATTATAATTTTCCGCCCTTTTGCACCGGCGAACCAAGAACACCACGAGGCCTTAGCCGCAGGGAAGTTGGCCATGGCAACCTGGCCCACCGCGCACTTAAACGCATGTTCCCCGATGATTTCCCATACATTGTAAGGCTCGTTTCCGACATTCTCGAATCAAACGGCTCATCATCGATGGCAACCGTTTGTGCCGGCACAATGTCGCTGATGGATACCGGGGTGAAAATTAAAAAACCCGTTTCGGGTATTGCCATGGGGCTCATTACCGATGAATCGGGTAAATTCGCCATCCTTTCCGATATTCTGGGGGACGAAGACCACCTTGGCGACATGGACTTTAAGGTTGCCGGTACTGTTGACGGTATTACCGCAACACAAATGGATATTAAAGTTGACGGGCTGCCCTACGAAGTACTTGCCCAGGCTCTTGAACAAGCCCGGCAGGGAAGGTTACACATTCTTGAAAAAATGCTGGAAGTGATACCTGAACCACGGGAAGACTACAAAGAAAACGTACCGCGCTTAGAAACCATCATCATCCCGAAGGATATGATTGGCGCAGTGATTGGACCCGGCGGAAAAGTTATCCAAAAATTACAGGAAGAAACCGACACCGTTATTGTTATTGAAGAAGAAGGCGATACCGGTATTGTACAGGTTTCATCAACCAACAAAAGCTCAATTGAAGCAGCTCTGGAACAAATACGCCTCATTATTGCCGTTCCCGAAATTGACAAAATTTATCACGGAACCGTTAAATCCATTTTATCGTTTGGTGCTTTTATTGAAATACTACCGGGCAAGGACGGCCTGCTGCACATTTCGGAATACGACTGGAAACGGCTCGATTCACTTGACGATGTACTATCAGAAGGCGATGAACTTGACGTGAAATTGATCGGTATTGAAGAAAAAACCGGGAAACTGAAACTTTCACGCAGGGCACTTATTCCAAAACCCGAAGGTTACGTTGAAAGACCGAGCAGAGACAACCGTTCGTCGCACCGTGGCGGAGGCCGCAACGATAACAGGGGCAGAGGCCGGAACGACAACAGGGGTGGCGGAAACAGGAATGACCGCCGCGATTATAGAAAATAATGCCAACTACAACTTGCTTTTAAGCAGGATTTTATACAAAAAAGGGCCATTGGGGGTTAACAAACCAATGGCCCTTTTTCATTGGCTAATCAATCCCCTGCCTTTCATATGATTAAAGTGTTAAATTTATAAGGTATCATATGGAACTCGCGTGTCCCGAAATACATCGGGATTAATCATACTCTTGGGTGTAAATATTTTACATGCTCGTTTCATAATATTTCAAAAGCTGACGGAAATAACTGGCTTAACAACAATCCATTTTATCAATTCCCCAACATTCCATTTTTCCGTCTCAACCTTAACCTCAACCTCAACCTTAACCTCAACCTCACCCTTAACCTCAACCTCACCCTTAACCTCAACCTCAACCTTTTTATCCGCCGAAGTCATAACGAAGGAGGGAACCTCAACCTTAGCCTCCTGCGACGAAAATCTCTCGATAGAAAAAATACGTTCCACCATAAAACTCACTTGACCCCAAAAAAAGGACTGAAGAAAAACATTATCGTTATAACGAAACCCTTGCAAGGGAAAATATGTTTGTTCATTTACTGCAAAAAAAGTTCATGTTCGTTTCATTTAAAATTGTAATTTAGCAAATCACGACCTTAAAAATGCTATGAAACAAACCGGCTTTTACCCGGACATATTTACATACATTGATATTATTTATCGATTGTAGGATTTTAAACTATTTGACTGTTTAAACTTTATGCGATGAAAAAATGCCTGATTATTCTCTCAATTTTTCTTTACAGTTGTACGAGTGAAACCATGAATTACCCGGAAACAAAAAAAGAACCTGTAACCGACACCTTTTACAATGTTGCTGTTGAAGATCCCTACCGCTGGATCGAAGACGACAACGCCGATGAAACCGCTGAGTGGGTCAAAGCCCAAAACGAAGTCACTTTTGGATATTTGAACAAATTACCGGGGCGCGAAAAAATCAATTCCCGCCTTACCGAACTTTGGAATTATCCCAAAACCGGCACCCCGTTTGAAATATCGGGCAGGTGGTTTGTATTTAAAAACAACGGGCTGCAAAACCAATACGTACTTTATACAATGAACAGCCCCGACGACGAACCGGTTGTTTTGCTCGATCCCAATTTGCTGAGCGAAGACGGAACCGTGGCATTTGCCGGCATGGATGTATCGCCCGACGGAAAATACCTGGTATACAAAATTGCCCGGTCGGGATCCGACTGGAACGAAATATTTGTAAAAGAAATCGAAACAGGCGAAATGCTCCCCGATCACATCGAATGGGTAAAATTCTCGGGCGTTGCCTGTTATAACGATGGTTTTTTCTACAGCGCCTACGATAAACCCGAAGAAGGAGAAGAACTCTCCAAATCGAACAAGGGGCAGAAAATATTTTTCCACCGTTTCAACACCGAACAGGATAACGACAAACTGATCTTTTCAAACCCCGATCAACCCAAACGTATGTACCAGGCCGGGCTCGATGAAAAAAGGGAACACCTGTTCATTATCGAATCGGAGTCGACATCGGGAAACGGTTTGTACTACAAATCAATGAAAAAAACAGGTTCCGATTTTATTCAACTTGCCAAGGGCTTCGAAAACGATTATTCGCCCGTTGAAGTTATTGATGGTAAAGTATTGATCTTAACCAACGATAATGCACCAAAATTCAGATTAATTGCCATCAACCCAACAAATACTTCACCATCGGAATGGGAAGAGGTCATTCCCGAAAAAAACAACACGCTTCTGAACGTTTCTGTTTGTGGTGGCAAACTATTTGCCGGTTACATGGCGGATGCAAAAAGCAAGCTCGAAATTTACTCGCTTAACGGCCAATACCAAGGTGATGTTGAATTGCCCGGTATCTGCAGCGTATCGGGACTGAGCGGCAAAACCGACAGCGATATTGCCTTTTACTCCTACAGCTCGTATAACACACCCGGCACCATTTTTAAATACAATGTTTCCACGGGTGAATCGGTTGAATACTTTACACCCGAAGTAAAATTTAACCCCGATGATTATGTTGTAAAACAAGAATTTTTCGAGAGCAAAGACGGCACAAAAATACCCATGTTCATCTTTCATAAAAAAGGTATTGAGCTGAACGGAAATAACCCGGCCATGCTTTACGGATACGGCGGTTTCAACATCAGCCTTACACCTTCCTTCTCCACAACTACTTTGTTTTATGCCGAAAGTGGCGGCGTATATGCCGTTGCCAACCTGCGCGGTGGTGGCGAATATGGCGAAGAGTGGCACGATGCCGGCACCAAAATGCATAAACAAAATGTTTTTGACGATTTTATTGCAGCAGCCGAATTTTTAATCGATACCGGGTATACCAATCCCGACCAACTGGCAATTAGGGGAGGATCAAACGGCGGACTGCTTATTGGCGCCGTTACCAACCAACGCCCCGACCTGTTTAAGGTTGCACTGCCGGCAGTGGGGGTTATGGACATGCTCCGCTACCAGAAATTCACCATTGGCTATGCCTGGGCCACCGATTACGGAACCGTTGACGACAGTGAAGAAATGTTCCGTTACCTTTTGGGCTATTCACCCTACCATAATATCAAAGCCCAAAATTACCCGGCAATATTGGCCACTACAGCCGACCACGACGACCGGGTAGTGCCGGCACATACTTTTAAATACATATCGCGGGTTCAGGAATTAAATACCGGCAAACTACCTACCCTGGTACGAATAGATGTAAAAGCCGGCCACGGAAGCGGCAAACCCACTTCAAAAATTATTGAAGAATATACCGATATTTTTGCCTTTGTATTTCATCACACCGAAATTGATTATTAAACATTTACGATTGAGTTTTTTATGAATTTTTTAGTAATAGAAGGCAACATAGGTTCGGGAAAAACAACCCTTTCGGAAATGATTAGCAGGGATTACAACGCCCAGCTTGTTTGCGAAAATTTCACCGACAACCCTTTTCTTGAAAAATTTTATACCAATCCCAAATCTTTTGCTTTTACGCTCGAAATGTCGTTCATGGCCGAAAGATATTCGCAACTAACAAATGAATTGCAAAACCGCGATTTATTTAAAGATTTTGCCGTTGCCGATTACTATTTCATGAAATCGCTGATTTTTGCCAGCGTAACACTAACGGATGAAGAATACAAATTATACCGGAAATTTTTTGATATAATATACGCCCGGCTTCCAAGGCCCGATTTATACATTTATTTGCACAAAGATTCTTCAAACCTGAAAAAATTAATTGAAAAAAGAGGAAGAAAATATGAGCAAAATATCGAAGAAAATTACCTCGATAATATTACAAATGCATATTTTAATTACTTTAGGCAACAATCCGAATTCCCAGTAATAATAATCGATACAAATAATGTCGATTTTGTCGAGCGGAAAAAAGATTACCTGAAATTGTGCGAAATAGTATTTCAAAACAGCTATGATTCAGGAATCACACGGGTTATATTATGATAAAATTTCTAATTTTACCTTTTTAGTATTAAAAACATTCTTATTTTTGTATTAAATAGCGAAATAAAGTTTAAAATAATAATAATGTGTCCATCATGAAAAAATTAAATTTTAAAGTCTTAATCTCCCTGACGGTTGTAACACTGCTGCTTAGCAGTTGCGCCAGCATCAAGAAAATGAAAAAGGAAGCTGACCAGATCAAATGGGAAGTTAATCCGAGTGTTCTTGAAGCGCATGCCGGTCAGGTGAAAGTTAAAGTAGAAGGGCAAATTCCTGAAAAGTATTTTGCCCAAAAAGCAAACTTACTCATCACACCGACTATTAAGTACGAAGGTGGTGAAGTAGCTTATCCCGAAATTAAATTGCAGGGTGAAAAGGTAACAGCCAACAACACTGTTATCAGTTACGACGAAGGTGGCAATTTTTCTGTTGAAGGCGCCGTGCCTTACGAAGAAGCCATGAAGATGTCTAAACTTGAAGTTGATATCCTGGCTTCACAGGGCGCGAAAGAACTGGCCTTCGACCCAATCAAAATTGCCGATGGTGTTATCGCCACTTCTGAATTGGTTCAAAAAAACGGGGCACCAATTATTGGTGTACAAAAGGAAGAAAACAAAACCGGAAAATACGACCCGGCTATTGATCCTTTCCAACGCGTTGTGCCCGATGAAATGATGGCCGATATCCATTACCTCATCAACAGTTCATTCGTTCGTAAAGATGAAGCCAATGCCGAAGACATTGAAGAATTTAAAGAATACACCCTCGATGCCAAGGCCAATGAACGCAAAGAGTTGAAAGAACTCGAAATTTCAGCCTATGCTTCACCCGACGGCGAATTGGATTTTAATGAAAAACTTTCAAAGCAACGTGAAAAAACAGCTTCAAAATTCTTCACCAAAGAAATTAATGAAGAAGAAATTGAAGAAAAAATCAAAACAAAATACACGGCTGAAGACTGGGAAGGTTTTAAAGAATTGCTCGAAAACTCGTCTGTTCAGGATAAAGAACTGATATTGCGCGTTTTGAGCATGTATACCGACCCCGAAGTACGCGAAAAGGAAATCCGTAACCTTTCAGAAGCCTTTACCGTACTGGCCGATGAAATACTACCCAAATTGCGCCGTGCAAAATTCATTGCCAATGTCGACCTCATTGGTAAAACCGATGAAGAGATACTGGCAGCTGCCGAAAATGAACCTGCATCGTTGAACCAGGCCGAATTGCTCTATGCAGCCACACTTACCGATGACAATGCCAAAAAACTTCAGTTCTACAAATCGTTCACAAAACAGTTTAGCGACGACTGGAGGGGCTTTAACAACATGGGCATGGTTCAGGTTTGGGAAGGCAACTTCGATGCTGCAGCCTCTAACTTCGAAAAAGCCGACAAGCTTGACCAGGGCAACCCAATTATTCAGAACAACCTCGGTGTTATTGCCCTCAAAAACGGCGATACCGAAAAAGCAAGGGAACTGTTCTCTGCTGCCTCGGGCATATCGAAAGAAGTTGACTACAACATGGGCATTGTAAGCATACTGCGTGCTGAATACGACAAAGCTGTGAACTATTTTGGCGATTGTCAAAAACCAAATGCAGCCCTGGCAAAAATTTTGGCAGGCGATAACAACGGCGCCCTCAAAACACTTGAAGCCATTGATGGCGAATGTCCAATGGCCGATTACCTGAAGGCCGTAGTTGGGGCACGTACAGCCAAAGAAGTTTTATTGGTTGAAAGCCTTACCGCAGCCTGTGAAAAAGAACCAAAACTGAAAGCTGCTGCCAAAACAGACTTAGAATTCGCAAAATACTTCGACAATCCTAAATTTAAGGCTATTGTGGATTAAGGATATGCAATGAGATAAAAGAAAAGGCGCTTCAGAATATTCCGAAGCGCCTTTCTTTTTTTTAGTAATTATGCATGCTCCAAACTAATCGTCGGCAAGGAATTTTTTTGCTTCCAGTTCGGTTGAAAATGCTTTAACATTTCTTCCTGTAAGTTTTGTAAAACTGTTGTAAAAGATTTGCATCATCCCGCTCATGCCAACAACGGCACTCGCTTTAACGTAAGGTGAATTGCTTTTAACGTAAGAAATGAACCGGTTAAAAATTTCGTTATTAAAGTGCATACCTGAAAGGTTTGTAAGGGTCAATACACTTATAGGCAAATTTGCACTGATAAACCTCGTGGCATCAGCCATAAGGGTATAAATTTCTTCAGGTTTTTTCAGGTTCGAAAAATCGATATAAACAATACGTTTCTGATTGTAATAAATCATTCGTGGCGCTCTCGAAGTTTTTGTCTCCTCTATAACACTTCCAAAATTCGTGCGGGTTGCGGTTGAAGTTTCATAGGTTTCCATAGTACACTGTTTTTGGTTTCCGGCAATAAATGTAAAACACCTGTTTCAAAAAAAAAAGATAAATGGATGAACGGTACGGTTTTTTGAGTAAAGACTCCTTTTTGACAAATAAACGTTTTATTCAAAGCCGGGCAAAAACAAAATGATGATGCATAATAAGTGAAAACAGGCGGTGAGTTGTCATAATGATGAAAAAAAATTTTTTTATCTTGACCACCAGAATAATAATTAATGCAAATAAAGAAATTTTTCATAATACTTTTTCTTTTATCCCCCTTCGTTAAAATCTTTTCACAGCACACTGAAGTTGCCCTAAACAATTCATTAAATGCATCTTTCAGTCCTGAGGCAGGTTTTTACAACAACCCGTTTACGCTTCATTTAAGTGCCCCCGGGCCGGGATATTTTATCGTGTATACCATTGACGGCAGCAATCCGCAGCATGCCGCAACAGCCATAAAAGGGGGCAATACCGTTGAAATAGAAATTGACCCGTCGCATCATACCGGGCGGGCACAAACACCCTGCTACATTGTTAGGGCTTCGGTAACAAAAGATGGATTTACCATTTCAAGGCCTGTAACCCAAACCTATATTTTTATTGATGAAGTAATTGACCAGGAGCATCCGGGTGGCGAATGGCCTTCGTCGTATGTTAATACACAGGAAATTGACCTTGCAATGGATCCTGACATTACCCAAAGTTTTCCGTACGCCAGCCAAATAGTTGAATCGTTAACCGATATACCTTCCCTTTCAATTGTAACCGATTTGGAAAACCTGTTCGACCCACACACCGGTATCTATGTAAATGCCATGGAGCGTGGCGAAGAATGGGAACGGTTTTGCTCATTTGAATTGCTTTACCCCTCGGGCAAAAAAGGTTTTTCAGTTAATGCAGGGCTTCGCATAAGGGGTGGCTGGAGCAGGCACGGCGATTATCCCAAACATGCATTCAGGCTGCTTTTCAAAGCAGAATACGGAGCAGCAAAACTGTACTACCCCCTTTTTGGAGATGAGGGTGTTGGGGAATTTGACAAAATCGATATCAGGTGCGAACAAAATTATGCCTGGAGCAACGGGTATGGCAACAACACCTGCGTAAGGGAAGTCTTTTCGCGCGATACCCAACGGGACATGGGACAACCTTACACCCGCAGCCGCTATTACCATTTATACCTTAACGGCATGTACTGGGGGCTTTATCAAACCCAGGAAAGGGCCGAAGCCCGGTATGCTGCCGATTATTTTGGCGGCAGTAAAAATGATTACGATGTTGTTAAAGTTAATTCTGACGGATACGTTGTTGAGGTTACCGATGGTACAATTGATTCATGGCAAAGATTATACAACGTCTGCAAAAACGGTTTTTCAACCAATACAAACTATTTTGCACTTGAAGGTAAAGATGAAAGGGGATTACCTAAATCGGGCAGTGAAATATTGGTTGATGTTGACAACCTGATTGATTATATGTTAACCATTTTTTACACCGGCAATTTTGATGCGCCAATAAGTGCCTTCCTCGGCAACGCGAAAGCTAATAACTTTTATTCGATATATAAACGCGACGATAAAACAAAGGGATTCATTTTCTTCAACCACGATGCCGAACATGCCATGATGGTTGACCCGATGTCTCCCGGAATTGGATTATATGAAGACCGTGTTAACCTTGAGCTCAGGCAACCCGCTTTGGGCAGCTTCACCCCACAGTGGCTACATGTAAAACTATCTGAAAATAAAGAATACCGCCAACGTTTTGCCGACCGGGTGTACCTCCACTTTTTTAATAACGGGGTTTTTACGCCTGAAAAGGCACGGGAACGGTTTGAAAAAAGGGTGGCCGAAATTGAGATGGCCATCATCGCCGAATCAGCCCGCTGGGGCGATGCAAAAACCGCCAATCCCTTTACAAAAGAAGAACATTGGTGGCCCGAAATTGAAGACATATATGACCGCTTCTTCCCCTACCGAACCGATATTGTACTCGACCAGTTGAACGAAGCCGGCCTCTTTCCGGCAATACCGGCCCCTGAATTCAAACATAACGGCCAAAAAGTAACATCCGGCTTTTGCACCTTTGATGAAAGCATTGAAATCATTGCAACCACAACGGTAAATGACGGGGAACTGTATATAACACGCGACGGGCACGACCCGCGTAACATTGGCGGCAGCGTATATAAAAATGTACGTAAGGCTTATAACGGCTTTTCGATGGTACAGCGCCGCTCAACCATCATTAAAGCACGGGTAAAAAAGGGTGACAAATGGAGCCCCATGCATACCCTCTGTCTCCTTCAAAACAATACCGACTTCTCGGAGCTGAAAGTGACCGAACTCAGTTACCATCCACCCGATTCAATCATTGGTGAAGACACCATTTCAGGAAAATCATTCGAATTCATCGAGCTAAAAAACATCGGCGACAATTCAATCAACCTGTCTGGTTTAAGTTTTTCTTCGGCCATCGAATATGTATTCCCCGATAAAGAGCTGCTTGCACCAAAAAGCTTTTATGTTATTGCCTCGAAACCGAAATGGTTTTACGAAAAATACAACATGGTACCATCAGGCAACTTCAGTAAGAATCTTTCAAACGGCGGTGAACAGGTTATTCTCATTAACGCTAAAGGAAAAGAAATATTCAATTTTACATACGATGATGAGAACCCCTGGTATCCCGAGGCTGATGGACAGGGTTATACGATAACATCAAAAGTACGGGACCCGTGGGGCTGGGACCCCGTATCGCCTTATTACTGGAAAGTATCAACGTTTATTAATGGCTCGCCCTTTGCCAATGATCCCTGGATGACCAATGCCCTACCCGACATGGAACTAGCCAAGAAGGAAGTAATGGTTTACCCAAACCCGGCAAAACGGTTTTTATTTGTAGATGTATCAAGTTCCAACAAAGAATATCAAATTGAGATAATTACACTTAGCGGGAAAAACATTTACCGGGCATCGACAAAAGAAAAGCTAACAATTGACCTGGGATCGTTACCGTTAAAAAATGGATTACTGCTTGTGAAAATTAACCGGGGCAATAAATTCACACTTCAAAAGATACTATATCGGCCCTGATTACTTCAACCCCACGTTGGTATAATCGACCCTGACATCGCGATAGCGGGCAGCAATTTCATCAAGTATACGGTTTACATCGGCATACGATTCCGAACGCAGCAGTTCAATCCGCAGTTCCCTGAAATTTTGAAGGTTCGGAAAATATTTAGCAAAATGACGGCGCATTTCAAAAACGGCGCGGCGTTCATCGTCTTTCCATTCGAGCGATATGACCAATTGCTCTTTCACGTTCTGAACCACCTCGGGAACGGTTGGGGCTGGCAAAACTTCACCTGTTTCGAAAAAGTGTTTCACTTCCCGGAATATCCATGGGCGGCCAATGGCACCACGCCCGATCATCAGGCCATCAACGCCGGTTTGTTCCAAAAATTGTTTTGCAGCCAAAGGGCCGTTAATGTCGCCATTGCCAACAATTGGAATATGCATGCGCGGGTTGCTTTTCACTTCACCAATCAGTGTCCAGTCGGCCACCCCGGTATAGAGTTGCGCCCGGGTACGGCCATGAATGGTTAGTGCAGCAATGCCGGTATCCTGCAGGCGTTCGGCAACATCAACAATTTGCTTGCTGCCATCGTCCCACCCCAGGCGGGTTTTTGCCGTAACGGGCAACGAAACGGCATCGACAACCGAGCGTGCCATGTCGACCATTTTGGGAACAACCCTTAACATGCCTGCCCCCGCGCCTTTACGCACGATCCGCTTCATGGGGCAACCAAAGTTCAGGTCAATGAAATCGGGGCCTGCTTCTTCGGCTACTTTTGCCGCGTGAACCATGGAATCGATGTTGTGCCCGAAAATCTGGATGGCAACGGGCCGGTCAAAATCGAAAAGGGTCATTTTTTGTTTCGATTTTTTCACATCGCGAATAAGGGCTTCGCTCGAAACAAATTCGGTATACATGACATCGGCCCCGTATTTTTTGCACATGTGACGAAACGATTTGTACGTTACATCCTCCATGGGCGCTAAAAACAAGGGCATTGGCCCTAACTCAATATTTCCGATTTTCATGCTGCAAAAATAGCGGAATTACCATAAAACCAGCGCTGATAAGGATTTAAAAAAGATATTCAATATTTTGGTCATATTCATTACTGGCGGTTTCTGTCCAGATTTCTTTTCTCATCGTATCAAGCCGGGATATTTCATTTTTATTTTTTGCCCTTACCTGTTCTCCGGAAAGGGTATGTCCGTTTTTTATATCTTCCATTCCCTTGTTTATGGCTTCATTTTCTTGTTCAGTTAAAGGCAAACGTTTTTTCTTTGAAACTTCCTCATTAAGTGTCTGATAGAGTTTTTTAATAATAGTTTCATCACTAATTTTGAGATATCGCTCTATAAATTGAAGTTTTGTTGCCTTTACGTCCATATCTTTAAATATTGTTCGAACAAAAGTAACAATTTATACTTTAGTTTATTGGTTTTTAATAGTATAAACTCAATCTTTATCTGTAAAGTTTTTTCAAATTGTACTTCTCCCTTCGTAAAAAAATGGCAGACTGTAATAACAAGTTGTGTTTCATGCTAAGAGCGATATGCCAACGCACATTTGGCACATTTGTAAGCTCCAATCCACAAGCTGATGCTTCAACTTACAAAAGAGCCAAATTTTTGACAACGCACCCAAGATTGATTACTTTTGTATAATGATAGAGTTAAAAGAAAATAATAAAACACCTTCTGAATTTGCTGATTTTCTCGGACTTGAATATGCATGCTCTACATCTGACAAACATAAAAAAGAAAACGGACAATTCTTTACTCCCAAACAGATTGCTGATTTCATGGGGAATCTGGCAACTTCCAAGTCAAAAAATATTTCAATTCTTGACCCTGGTTGTGGAACAGGAATTTTGACTTGTTCATTAATCGAAAAACTGATTCAAAAATCCAACATAAAGGAAATTGAATTATCGCTATTCGAAACTGATGAAAATATTTTATCGATTACTCAAAAAGTAATTGATTTTTTGGTATTATGGCTGGCAGAGAGAAATATTCAATTAAAATACCAAATCAATCAAACCGATTTTGTAATTGAAAAATCAAAAGTATTCAATGTATCAACATTGTTTGGATTTGAAAAAGTAAACCAGTACGATTACATAATTTGCAATCCACCATATTTCAAAATCTCTAAAACTGACAAAAGAGCAATCGCTGCCAAAGAATTAGTATATGGACAACCAAATATTTATTCTTTGTTTATGGGCGTGGCTGCAAAATTATTGAAACAGAACGGAGAATTAATTTTTATAACCCCAAGAAGTTTTGCAGCAGGAAATTATTTCAAAGCTTTTAGACAATCTTTCTTCAACGATGTAAGTGTCTCAAATATACACATCTTTGAATCCCGAAATAAGATGTTCAAGAATGATAATGTTCTTCAGGAAAATATTATTCTTCGGGCAACCAAACAGACAAATACAGAAATAAAAATCACTGTTTCTGAATGCGATAAAGGTTTGAATAGCCCAACAGAAAAAGTTTTTAAAACCAATTCACTAATAGACTTAAAATCAAATGATAAGGTTTTATTTATTCCTTCAAACGATAAAGAAACAAGTACAATTGAAATTTTTAAGAAGTGGCAAAACACGCTGAATGACTTTAATATTCAAATTTCTACAGGCCCCGTTGTTGCTTTTCGGTGTACGGAATTTCTAAAATCGGAAGGCACAATTAATGGTTTACTTTCTCCATTAATCTGGTTGCACAACATTAAAGAAATGGAATTTATTTATCCACTTCAAAAAGGGAAAAAACCAAGTCTAATTGTTAATTCTGAGGAATCAAGAAAAGTACTGCTTAAAAATAAAAACTATATCTTACTTCGCCGATTTAGTTCGAAAGATGATAAAAGCAGATTGGTTTGTTGCCCATTTTTTTCATCAAATTTTGAAACTGAAATGGTTGGATTTGAAAACCATCTAAACTATATACATCGTCCAAACGGAGATTTATCGGAAAATGAAATCTGGGGAATTTCGGCACTCTACAGTAGTAGTTTGTTTGATTCATATTTCAGGACTTTTAATGGCAATACTCAGGTTGGAGCAACTGAATTGAAACAAATTAAAATGCCGCCTTTAGATGATATAATTTTAATTGGTAGTAAAATAAAAGAATTTAATAATCCCGAAAAGCAGGATATTGATACAATTGTTAATAAAGTCCTTTTAGAAAAATCTTATGTCAAAAATACAAGAAGCACAGGTAATTTTGCGAGAGTTGGGGTTGCCTGATGCTCAACAAAATGAAATTTCTGGTTACACACTACTTGCTTTATGCAACATCAAAGAAAATGATAAGTGGTCAAAAGCTTTCAGACAAAGCCACGGTGTTTCTAAAGGAATAATGAAATTTATTTCAGAGAATTATCAAAAAGAATATGCTCCAAATACCAGAGAGACGTTTAGGAGACAAGTTCTACACCAATTTGTGCAAGCGGGAATTGCCGATTATAATCCAGATATTCCTGATTTGCCTGTTAATAGTCCTCGTGCACATTATGCAATTTCTGAGATTGCTCTTGAAACAATAAAAACTTACAGAACAAGGAATTGGAAAAAATCTTTGGAAAACTTTGTTTCAAAAATTGGTGGTTTAAAGGAGAAATACAGCAAAGACCGTGAGATGTCAAGAGTTCCGTTAAAACTTTCAGATGGTAGAGTTTTAATGTTATCGCCAGGAAAACACAATGAAGTTCAGGCTGCTGTGGTTGAAGAATTTGCTTCACGATTTGCACAAAGCTCGGTTTTGCTTTATGTTGGAGACACAGAGAATAAGGATTTACACATTGATAAGGAAACACTTGAAAAGATTGGAATTCCAATTACAGAACATAGTAAATTACCTGACATTGTGATTTATGATGAATCCAAGAAATGGTTGTATTTAATTGAGGCTGTGACTTCACATGGCCCGATGACTCCTAAGCGAATTGTTGAGTTGGAAGAATTTCTGAAGGACTGTAAAGCAGGAAAGATTTATGTTTCTGCATTTCCTGATTTTTCAGAATTTAAAAAACATACGAGTGAGATTGCATGGGATACCGAAGTTTGGATAATGGAATTTCCCGAACACATGATACATTTTAACGGGGATAGATTTTTAGGGCCGAGATAATATGTAAGCCCTTCACATCCATACATCCCGAAAATTTTCGGGACCAAGTCGCTCGAAAAAGCCAGCGCACAGACCAAAACTTGTCAAAGAGTATGGCTGCCCAAACGCAAGGACTGACAGAGGAAATAAAGTGCGAAAACACAACAGGTAGCATATTCGCATCAGCAACTGTTGAAAAATCATAATCAGCGAAAAGAAGATTTCCCAAAATTTATATTTCAGACAAATATTCAAGCAGTTTCACCAATCCTTCTTCATCGTACTTTTTTATGCGGTTTTCCCTGATAAATTTTCTTATTTTCCGTTTATGGTCGGGGAAGCTCCGGTATACTTTTGAAAAATTGGTAAGTGTTATTTGCTGATCATTAACGTTAAACCAATAAACCGGTTCTTCCCATTCAAATTTTGCGGGTTCGGGGTCGATGTACCCGCCGGCTTTAACTTCGGATTTAAAAATTACGGCTGTTACTTTGCAAAGTTGGAAACTGTTGGTTTGGGCAACTTTTTCAACCAATCGCTGTTTCACCAAACCATCGTATTCAACATCGCGGTACACATATGTCTTGCCTTTGAAAACAACACTATCAATCAATGAAGGATCGACATAATAAACCTGTTCGCCCCGCATATATTCGAAACGGTTTTCGAACATGTTCAGTTTCGTTTCCGACTGCACCGGTTTAAAACCTTTGACATAAAAAATTCCGGTTTCAAAATCTTTGTTATAGTAAGGTGTGCCTTCAATATATCTGCCGTTGTTCAGCGAGTTGGCATATTTAACATCGGTTGCAAGTTTATCGATCTGGAAAAGGGTTTGGTTAACGAAAGACTCTGAAACCTGTGCAAAAGAGTTCAAACAGGCGAAAACAACAATAAATATGCTGATATTTTTTTTACAATTCATGATAATTCATTTTTTAGCAAAATAGTTATTCGTTTGCCAAATTTCAACATTGTATGTTTTAAAAAGTTGAATATATGTTTTTTAACGAATGGGAATGATTAGTGTAAGCTGTGAATATTCTTTTGTTACCACGGGGTAAAATTTTATGGGACTTTTCTCCCACTGGTGGCAAAGAAATAAACCCGTAGCTGTTCCCACGGCAGCGCCCATGAGCACATCGCTTGCCCAGTGTTTATTGTTGTATATCCGCTGCAAGCCGCATAGTGTGGCCATTGTGTATGAAACCACGGGCACCCATGTTGTTTCACGGTAACGGTATGCAAAAACCGAGGCTACTGAAAACGCCGCCGAAGTATGCCCCGATATAAATGAATTGCCTTTAAAAAAGGGGCCGTCCCACTGGTGTGGATTTGTTGTTCCGTGGTTATTGGGGCGCTCACGTCCGGCAGAATATTTGCACAGGCGTGAAATCATAAAAGTCATGAGGTAACTTTCCCCGGCAATGAGCGATGTTTCGAGGTTGTAATTGTTTTTTGCCAGGATCCCGTGCAACAGCAAACCGCTCATGGCAACCATCGGGTAGATATCCTCGGCGGGTTCAAACCAGGGCGCAACGGCATCGAAAAAGGGGTTGTGCACGGTATTTGAAAAATTGTAAACCGGTTGGTCGCCCCAGGCAATAAGGGCTGCCGTTGCAGCAGTAACCCCGCCGGCAACAGCCCACTGGCCGGCATCCCATTTCAGGGGCGAAACAATAAGTTGTTTGGTATCGGTCCAGCCGTGGTGCAACACTTTGCAAACAACCGAGGTGTCGCGGCCTGCACCATTTGCCATTGAAAAACAAAGGACAAGAAAAACAACAACGACTGATTTTAACCGGGAAAACATGCTTATTTTTTATCGTATTTTTTGGCTTCTTCCCATATTTCATCCATTTCGGCAAGGCTCATGTCGAACAACGATTTCCCTTTCAAAAGTGTTTTTTCTTCGAGGTAATTAAAGCGCCTGATGAACTTCATGTTTGTACGTTCGAGGGCAGCCTCGGGATCGATTTTATACAATCGGGCAGCATTTACGAGTGAAAAAAGCAGGTCGCCAAACTCTTTTTCCATATCATTTTTGTTTCCCGCTTTCATTTCATCTTCAAATTCGGCAAATTCTTCTTTCACCTTATCCCAAACCTGCTCGCGTATTTCCCAATCGAAACCAACACCCCTCACTTTATCCTGCACGCGGTTAGCTTTTACCATGGCAGGCAGCGATGACGGCACCCCTTCGAGCACCCTTTTATTACGCCCTTTCTCTTTCAGCTTTATTGCTTCCCAGTTTTCGGCCACGTTTTGTGCATCTTTTACCTTCGTATCGCCAAACACATGTGGATGTCTGAATATCAGCTTATCACAAATCGACTCAAGTACATCGGCCATGTTAAACGCGCCTTTTTCATCGGCAATTTTTGCATAAAATACAATGTGCAGCATCAAATCGCCCAGTTCTTTTTTCAGGTCGGTAAGGTCGTTGCGTAAAATGGCATCGCCCAGTTCGTAGGTCTCTTCAATGGTTAAATGCCTGAGGCTTTCGAGGGTTTGCTCGCGGTCCCACGGGCATTTTTCCCGCAACGCATCCATAATGTTCAGCAAACGCTCAAATTGTTCAATTTTCTTTTCCATCGAAATGAATTAATAATTTATGATTGTTAGTGGGGTGAAACTACCATGGAAAAATCGGAACAAAGCCTAAAATAGGCCATGAAGGTGGGCATCGATTTTGTCGATCATTTTGCTCAGGTCTTCCGGGTTATTCTGAAAGTCGAGATTGTCGACATCAAACACCAGCAAATTACTGTCGGTATAGCGGCTAATCCATAATTCGTACCTTTCATTCAGCATTTTAAGGTAATCGAGCCTGATTGATTCTTCGTACTCCCTGCCTCTGAGCTGAATTTGATTGACCAGTGTTGGCACCGTTGCCCTGAGGTAAATGAGCAGGTCGGGGGCTTGTATCAACCCGATCATCAGGTCGTACAAGGCTTTGTAATTTTCAAAATCGCGGGTCGACATCAACCCCATATCGTGCAGGTTCGGTGCAAAAATTTCAGCATCCTCAAAAATGGTCCGATCCTGGATTACATCTTCACCGCCATTACGGATATCGACAATTTGTTTGAAACGGGTGTTTAAAAAATAGATTTGCAGGTTGAACGACCAACGCTGCATGTCGTTATAGAAATCGTTCAAATACGGGTTGTTATCAACGGTTTCATAATTGGGCACCCAGTTGTAATGCTTTGCGAGCATGGTTGTTAAAGTGGTTTTTCCAGCCCCAATGTTTCCGGCAACAGCTATGTGCATGTTTCGCTTTTTTTAGTTCAATAATGAATTTACTAAATTAATAAATCGGCCCGTTAAAAGAGGGAATTTTCCATCAAATATTCCCTCCCGGAAAGAATATTTCTGAAACTGATTATCCGGAAAACTCATTTTCAATCATTTTCAGAAGCGGATCGAGGTATTCGCGGTCGTTTGCCAGGCGTGGTATTTTGTTTTGCCCGCCAATTTTTCCCCTGCTTTTCATCCACCGGTAAAAAGTTCCCTTCGGAATAAATTCAACTTTAGGAAGTTCAAGGGTCATGTTTTTATAACGCTTGGCCTCGTAATCGGAATTGAACTCCTGCAAAGCTTTATCAAGTGTTTGAACAAACAACTCCCTGTTATCGGGTTCCTTTTCAAATTCAATGATCCAATGGTGTGCACCCTTGTGATCACTATCCATAAAAATGGGCCCTGCAGTATATTCGTTCACAATGGCCCCGGTAACTTCACAGGCCTTTTTTATTCCATTTTCAGCATTGTCAACAATCAGCTCCTCGCCAAAAGCGTTGATAAAATGTTTTGTACGGCCCGAAATTTTTATCTTGAACGGATAGGTGGAAGTAAAAACAACCGTGTCGCCAATAATATAACGCCATAAGCCGCCATTGGTCGAAATTACCATGGCATAATTTATACCCGTTTTTACTTCATGCAGCGGTATGGCTTTCCTGTTTTTATCTGAAAAACGGTCCAGTTCAATGAATTCATAATAGATACCGTATTCGAGCATCAGCAACATATCGTCGGCATTGGGATCGTCCTGTATACCGAAAAAGCCTTCCGAAGCGTTGTAGGTGTTAATATAGTGCATGTTCTCTTTGGGTATCAACTTTTTGTACTGCTCACGGTACGGATCGAAATTGATTCCACCGTGTACAAAAACTTCCAGGTTTGGCCATACCTCAAGCAAATTATCTTTGCCGGTAACTTCCAAAACCCTTTTAATCAATACCAGGAACCACGAAGGCACACCGGCAAGGCTGGTTATGTTTTCGTGAATGGTTGACTGGGCAATTTTTTCAATTTTTTCTTCAAAATCGGGTATCAGGGCGATCTCGGTAGGGGGCGTGTTTTTAAACCGCGAAATAAGAGGAAGGTTTTGTAATAAAACAGCCGATAAATCGCCCGTACGAGATTTTTTGTTCAGGTTGCTAATTTTATGGCTCCCGCCTATGGTGAGGTTTTTTCCTTTCAGAAATTCATTGTCGGGGTTGTTTTTCAGGAACAAGGCAAAAACATCGAGGCTGGCCTTGTAGTGACATTTCCGAAGCGACTCATCACTTACGGGAATGTATTTGCTTTTATCGTTGGTTGTGCCCGACGATTTGGCAAACCACCTTACCCTTCCCGGCCAAAGAATATTCCGCTCGCCATCAATCATGCGTTCAATCCAGCCTTTCAACGAATCGTAGTCGTTAAGGGGCACCGCTTTTGCAAAATCCTCAGCCGATGATATTTTTTTATAATTGTGTGCTTTCCCCCACTCCGTTTTTCGTGCCGAGCGCACCAAGTCTTTTAAAACCTTTGCCTGCTGCTTTTCGGGAAATTTTCTGAAATATTCACACTTCTTATACCTATGTGTAAATAATTTTTGGATATTCCGGTTAAATAATCGGATCATGCGCTCAATTTTATAGGTGAAAATAGTAAAAAAATAGGCGAATTACTCCATTTGTATTGCACTTATGCCCTATTTTTGTTGAAACAATATTTTAAAACAATGAATTACATCGATTTCATCATTATAATTTTATTGGTTTTTGCTGCCATTGGCGGTGCAAGAAAAGGTTTTATTTATGAATTTGCCTCTTTACTGGCATTAATTTTAGGGGTATGGGGGGCCATTAAATTCTCACACGCCACCGAAGTTTTCCTGGTAAACCGCCTCAATTTACATTTTGCTTACATCGATATTGTTGCTTTTGTTATTACCCTTGCCATTATTGTTATTTTGATACACATTATTGCCAAGGCGATTGAAAAAGCGGTTGAAACCATTCAACTCAGCACGTTAAACCGTATTGCAGGCCTGGTTTTCTCGGTTTTTAAAACCGCATTTTTGCTGGGCATACTTTTCATACTTGTAGAAAGGTTAGATGAAGCACTGCCCATAATCCCCAAAGAACCCATACAGGAATCGAAGCTATACACGCCCATGCGAAACGTAGCCATTTACAGTTTTCCTTTTCTTAAAAATCTTTACGAAGACATTAAGGGAACGAAAGACCGGGATGAAGAAAACGAAAACGGGGAAACAGAAGAAAAAAAGGAAGACAACAACGCTTCTGAACCAGTTGATAAAGGCAGAAAAAAACAAAAACAAACATCGCCAGGCAAGGTAGTGTGATGGATTTGAAGCGGGATTGTTGAAAGCTTTGGCAAACAGGCATATTTTGTTGTCGATGCGGGTGCTGCTCTTATACCTTATTTCTTAAGATTTAAAAGGGTTTTAGCTATTTCATCCCGCAAGGCAGGATTTACATCCACTTCATCGGCAAATTTTTTCCATTGATTCACTGTATCATTAATTTCATCAATAATCGCCGATGCTTTTTTGCACCGAATAGATTCCCCGGTTACAAGTAAATCAGCTTTTGTAATTCCCTTTCTTTTACCATTAATGCTTAAGGAGTGCTGACTTACCCACTCGCTACCCGGACGATACGCATGACACAGGTCATAAGCCGGGGCCAGTTCCCATTTGCCTCCTTGCTTCAGCAGAAAGGAAAAATTCTTGGTGTGGTCGTCACAATTCCGGGCAATAACGTTAAACACCATTCTTCTGTACATCTGCTCAGCATCTGCATAACTAAGCTTCAACTCCCTCATGCACTGAAAGAGCTGCTCATAACTGTAACTATTCACCAGGTTGTAGTCGAAGTGTTTTAAAGCACAAAAGGTTTGTACGTGATTTTTTACTTCATTATCATCTCTGTCAAAGCGTTTGGTCAGGAAGTGTGCCCTGCCGTGTTCTTCAAGTAGCCGTGAAGGCATCATTTCAATGCCACAAGCTTTTGCCATGTTGTAGTAAGCCATTTCTACCCTGCCGTATCCCAGGCTGCTACCCAACTGAACATCACTAACGCCATCAAGCTTGATAAGCCAATGCCCAAAGCCTTTTGGCACTTTGGTTTGTCCGGATTTTATCACACCGGATTTTTCATTCCAGGCAATTACCGCTTTGGGACGGGCACCGCCGGCTGACGTGCCAATTTTTAAAATATCCATTACAGCCTGTTCTTCATATTTATTAAGATTGGTTGCAAATGCTTCACGCTGGTTGAGTATTTTTTGGGCCGTTTCCACCAGGCTGTCTATTTCAATGGAAAATGCCCGTTTACCCTCCTTTAGCACAGCAGGCTTAAATTCAAGGGCTCCCATACCGCGTGTGCCAATGAAACAAAGCATTTCTACCGGGTTCATACTGTTTTGTGGCCGACCTTGTTGTGCCAGCCAAAGGTTAATCAGTTGGTTCCCATATTTGTCAGGCAACGAATCGGCCAATAAACCGGGCAACCCTTTAAAGGTATCAAATTCTGAATTCCCGTCTTTTCGTAATTCGGGAAATGAGTAGATGCTTCTACTTTCGTTAACAGGCATCTTTATGGGCGATAAATCCCAGTCCAGTTGCTTGAATTTGGTGTCGTATTCAAATGTAGCATACCCTGTTTCTTTATTCCAGGCAACAGCACCCACCAGTTTGCCCCATATTTCTACTTCAGCTACTTGCATGGTTTACCAATCCATTTCTTTTATGTTTCTATCCTTTTTCAATTTACTTCTTGCCCGCTGGCGTTTTTCTTTTTGAAGTCTCGCCAATGCCAATGGACTTATTGTCTTTTTTACTTCAAATGCCCTTAGTACCGGCAATTGGTCCAAAACCCTCAAAACCTGTATTAGCGTGGCAACGGTAACGGTTTCTCCCCTTTCCAGCAAACTCAGGGTTGAACGACTGATGCCGGCTGCTGCTGACAGTTCATCCTGGGTTTTATTTTGTTCCATGCGGTGATGCCGAACAAATGCCCCAATATATTTTGCCAATGCTTTATCGCTCATAGAAGCCCATTCTTTGAATGATTTATCGATCATATAACCATTTTTTATTTGTTAGCGAATGATTTATCATACAAATATAACATATTTTTATTCAACAACAACTAACACGAACGACATATCATTCATTAAGGTTTTAATTTAATTTTAGCGAATGAGAAACCACTCACATAGCCATAGGATAGCAATATTTAAGACTGTAACAGCACCTCCCGATTTCGTCATAGTGATTTTAAAAATACCTTTCCTAATAATACCTGTACGAAGACATCAAAGGAATAACAGACAAGGATGAAGAAAATGAAAACGGGAAAAAGAAGACAACAAAAGCACCGAACCCGATAATCAAAGCAGGAAGAAAGCAGGCAAAGATCGCCGGGAAAGGTTGTGTGAAAAGTTTAAATTTATCTTATCACCATAATAGACAAACCTTCCTGCAATAATGGGGTCACTGCCCCCACTTTTTCAGGTTGTTCCAAAATGGGGGACAATGACCCCCATTTTTAAATCCTACCCGCCCGTTAAAATTTCTTTTCGCAAATGCTTAATTTTTGTACTTTTGTCGGCCATTGATTTATAAACGGTTTGCAAGTGCCAATTTGCTATTCAAACGTATTTTATGATGAATTTTATTGAAGACCTGAAATGGAGGGGCATGGTTCACGATATGATGCCCGGTACCGATGAACAACTTAAAAAAGAATGCACAACGGCCTATATCGGTTTTGATCCTACTGCCGACTCGTTGCACGTGGGAAGTTTTGCCCAGATTATGCTGCTGAAACGTTTCCAGCTTGCAGGCCATAAGCCCATTGCGCTTATTGGCGGTGCTACCGGCATGATTGGCGACCCTTCGGGCAAGTCGCAGGAGCGCAACCTGCTTACTGAAGCGCTGTTGCAAAAAAACCTCGACGGTATTAGAGCTCAACTTGCCAAATTCCTCGATTTTGATTCAAAAACCGAAAACGCCGCCGAGCTGGTTAACAATTACGACTGGATGAAAGAATATTCATTCCTTGAATTTATCCGTGACATTGGAAAACACTTATCGGTAAATTACATGATGTCGAAAGACTCGGTTAAAAAGCGTCTGGGCAGCGAATCGAAAGTGGGCATGTCGTTTACCGAGTTTTCGTACCAATTGGTGCAGGGCTTCGATTTTTACTGGCTTAACGTAAACAAAAACTGCAAACTGCAAATGGGCGGTTCCGACCAGTGGGGAAACATAACCACCGGCACCGAACTCATCAGGCGCAAAAACGGCGGCGATGCCTACGCCCTTACCATACCGCTGATAACCAAAGCCGACGGCGGCAAGTTTGGCAAAACCGAACACGGCAACGTATGGCTCGACCCCGAACGCACATCGCCCTACGCTTTTTACCAGTTCTGGCTGAATACATCGGATGAAGATGCCGAAAAATTCATCAAGGTGTTCACCCTCCTTTCGAAAGAAGAAATTGAAGAGCTGATTGCCCGGCACCGTGAAGCACCGCACCAACGTGTACTCCAACGGAAACTGGCCGAGGAGGTAACCGAAATGGTGCATTCGAAAGCAGAACTCGATGCCGCCATTGAGGCATCGCAGGTGCTGTTTGGAAAAGGTACCGCCGAACAACTGAAGAAGATGGACGAACGCACATTCCTTTCGGTTTTTGATGGCGTTCCACAATTCCAACTCCCGAAAAGCGGTTTTGAAAAAGGGATACCTGTAATGGAACTGCTTACCGATAAAACCGGCATTTTCCCTTCAAAGGGTGAACTGAGGCGGACTATTCAGGGAAACGGGCTTAGCATCAACAAGGAAAAAGTACAGGACCAGGAGCATTTAACCCAAATAAACGACTTAATTTCAAACAAATACCTGTTGGTACAAAAAGGCAAGAAAAATTACTTTTTGATCATTGCCCAATAACCCCTTTTTGTTTAAAAAACAAGTATCAAGTATAGCGTGAATACTAAAAAGTAAAAAACAACGTTGAATTTAGGGACTAACGATAAACTTATTCTATGGAGAACTTTTTTAACAACGAGCGCATCATGAAATCGCTCTGGAAATGGAAGCTGCACATTGCCATCGTTTCCGTTATTGCCATTGTTTTTTCGGTGATCATCTCATCGCCCCTTTTCATAACACCGAAGTATAAATCGACCGGCAAACTTTACCCGGTTAACATGCAGGTTTACAGCGAAGAATCGGAAAGCGAGCAGCTTTTGGAAAACATCCGCTCGAACGATATCAAGTTCCGGCTTATCGATGCCTTCCAGCTCGACAAGGTGTATGACGTAAACCGCAACGACCCGAAATACAAAACATACATATTGACCGAATACGACAAAAACATTAGTTTTAAGAAGACTGAATTTGAGACCGTTGAAGTTGAAGTTCTGGACGAGAACCCTCAACGTGCCTCCGACATGGTCGACTCGCTCATTTTGTATTACAACCAGCTTTTGCAAAAACAACATGCCATAAAATATCTCGAGGTAGCTCATATTTCAAAATATCACTTAGGTTTAAAGAAAAACGAAATCGACTCCATTGCCAACTTGTTGGCTCAACTCAGTAAAGAACACAACCTGCTCAATTACCCGTCGCAGGTAGAGGCCGCCACGGTTGGCTTAATGGATGCTGCTGCTATGAAAGGGAATACCAAACCAGCCGAGGAGATGCTCGAAAACCTGCGGGAAAAAGGGATTGAATTTCACCGGCTCGAAAACGAGTTACTCCTGTTGCAGGAAGTTGCCGACTCGCTTAAGAACCAATACGAATGGGGCTTGAGCCACGGCACCAAAAAAATAACCTACGGCATTCAGGTTGAAAGCCCTTTCCCGGCCGACAAAAAATCGTATCCGGTTAGATGGCTCATCGTATTCTTATCGACCCTTGCAGCTTTTACAGCATCAGTAGTTACCGTATTAACGATCGACTATTTCCGTGGAAGAATACCCTCAAAATAAAACCTTAATACCCGAAAGCTGGTTAAAGTATATCCTTTTTTACCTCATTTCCATTGCTTTTATCGGGTTTAATGCCATCCTTTTTTTGGAAAAGGACAGCCTGCTTGGTGTTGCCATACCGGTTGCATTCATAATTGTACTTACAGCCGTTTTTGCCTACGACAAACTAATATGGCTGGCTGTACTTTTAACTCCTGTTTCGGTACCCCTTAGCCGGTTGGTTTACGGCCTTCCTTTCGACCTTCACATGCCAACCGAGCCTTTGCTTTTTGGCCTGTTGCTGTTGTTTTTGATTTCACAAGCAGCCGGTAACCGGATTGACAAAAAAATTACCCGCCACCCCATAGCCATCGCAGTTTACTTTTACCTTTTCTGGATGGCCTTTACATCCGTTACCAGTACATTGCCTCTCGTTTCGCTTAAATACTGGCTTACACGTATTTGGTTTACCGTTGTTTTCCTGTTCCTGTTGGCATTCCTTTTTCAAAAACAGAAAAACATCGAGCGTTTTATTTTATTTTTCACCATTGCTTTTGTACCAATAATCATTTACACGCTTGCAAGGCACATGAAAATTGGGTTTTACAACGACACCGCCGCCCACTGGGTAATGACCCCGTTTTTCAACGACCATACTTCATACGGAGCCGTACTTGCCATGTTCATTCCCTTTCTTGCCGGTTTTGCTTTTGGCGGCTGGATCAAGAAAAAATACCGCTTTTGGTTATTTGCACTATTGGGAATTTTTGTTGTTGCCGAAATCATGTCTTTTTCAAGGGCAGCCTGGTTAAGCCTCATTCTTGCAGGAGGTATTTGGGTATTGATTAAACTTAAAGTGAAATTCAAACACTTAATCATCACCATTGCAACTTTCCTGCTAATCGTTTTTTCATTTCAGCAACAAATTCTGGAAAGGCTTGAACGAAACTCCCAGGATTCTTCATCGAATTTAACGGAACATTTCACGTCGATGACCAACATAACTACCGATGCATCGAACCTCGAACGCATAAACCGCTGGCAATGTGCAATTGCCATGTTTAAAGAAAAGCCGGTGTTAGGCTGGGGACCGGGAACTTATTCGTTTAACTACGCACCGTTTCAACTTACCCGTCAACGTACCATTATCAGTACCAACTCGGGCGATGGTGGCAATGCCCACAGCGAATACCTCGGTGCCCTTGCCGAAAGCGGCATTATCGGGTCACTAAGTTTTATAATCATCATCATTGTTGTTTTGTACACGGGCATAAAAGCCTATTCAGCAACCGACGATAAACGGATTAAAACCTTGTTGCTATCGGCCGTACTGGGTTTAATAACTTACTACTCACACGGGATTCTAAACAACTTTCTTGACACCGATAAGGCTTCGGTGCCTTTTTGGGGTTTCACGGCAATTATTGTTGCATTGGATATTTACATAAAACAGACGAATAAAGAAAAGGGAAAAGCTATAACCTGACATTTTTGTTACACCCTGGTCTAAATCAATTTGGCTGATTACCTGTCACTTCTGATAAACAATTGTGCCAATTTCTTTTCCGCTCAATACTTTTGCCAGGTTTCCTTTTGTATCCATATCGAATACCACAATGGGCATATTATTTTCTTTACAAAGTGCTGTGGCAGTAAGGTCCATCACTTTTAAACCCCTTTTGTAAACTTCATCGTATGTGATTTTGCTGAATTTTTTGGCATTGGGGTTTTTTTCCGGGTCATCGTCGTAAACGCCATCAACCCGTGTACCTTTCAACATGGCATCGGCACCAATTTCGATGGCACGAAGGGCAGAAGCGGTATCGGTTGTAAAAAACGGGTTGCCGGTACCGGCTGCAATGATTACTACTTCGTTCAGGTTAAGTGCCTCAATGGCTTTTCGCTTGGTGTACAATTCCCCTATGGGCTCCATGCGGATCGCGGTATATGTACGGGCTGTCATGTTGATGGCCTCGAGGGATGATTGCATTGCCAGGCTATTGATAACGGTAGCCAGCATACCCATATAGTCGCCGTTTACCCTGTCAAAACCTTTAGTTGCCCCGCTTAATCCCCTGAAAATATTGCCACCGCCTATTACAACAGCTACCTGAACGCCCATTTCCATGGCTTCTTTTATCTGCCGGGCATAAATTTTTAGCCGGTTGGCATCAATTCCATAACTGTCTTTTCCAAGGAGTGATTCCCCGGATAGTTTTAAAAGAACACGTTTATAAGGAGTAATCATAAAATTAGGTTTGAAATTTTAGTAAAGATACGAATTCGCCTTTAATAATGACGAATTCCACTGCTTACATTTTTTTCACTGACAAAATGCTGCTTATTGCCTGTACATATTTCCCAAAGTGGTCAAACAGGCCTTTATAATTGTTGTTTTCGATAAATTCAGCTTTAAACAGCGTTCCGCCCATGCCAACACCATATGCTCCATTCCCGAAATATCCTTCAATGTTTTCGAGCGAAACCCCACCTGTTGGCAGCAATTTGATTTCATTTAACGGGCCTCTAATTTCCTTGATGTAAGCAGGGCCAAACATGGCTGCCGGGAATATTTTTACAGCCGTAGCACCCAGTTTCCAGGCTTTATAAATTTCGGTAGGGGTGAATGCCCCAGGGAAAACAGGAATATCATTATTTACACAAAAAGTTATGACTTCTTCATTCAAAATAGGAGTTACGATAAATGAAGCGCCGGCATCGAGGGCTTTAAACAAATCGGGCATTTCGCAAACCGTGCCTGCGCCAATGTTTATACTGGGATATTCTTTTGAAAGAAAAGAAATCATTGGTTCGGCATTTGGTGAATTCATGGTTACTTCAAGGGTTGTTAAACCGGCCCTGAAATATTCACGGGCAATGTTTCTGATTGCTTCATCGGAGTAGTTGCGAAGAATACCTACAATAGGTATTTTTTCAAATTTGTTAAGGGTAAATTTATTATTCATACAAAATGCGAATTTTTTATTTCATCAATCGGAAAATATTTTTAGAAACCTGCGCTTCCTGTTTGTGATTAATCATTGGTACCGGATATGCATTTAAAAAAACCTGTTGATTTTCAAGGCCATGAATTTCTTTTTCCGAAAAATCCCTTAGCTCCGGAACCCACTTTTTAACATAAATACAATCCTGATCAAGTTTCTTTTGCTGGCTCCATGGGTTGAAAATCCGGAAATAAGGCTGGGCATCGCATCCTGTTGAAGCTGCCCATTGCCAGTTGCCGTTGTTCACGGCCGGGTCGTAATCGATCAGGTAATTGGCAAAAAAGCGTTCGCCCCAGCGCCAGTCGATGTGTAGATCTTTTACTAAAAACGAAGCTACAATCATCCGTACCCGGTTGTGCATAAAGCCTGTTGTTGTCAATTCACGCATTCCGGCATCGACAATAGGAAAACCAGTTTGCCCCCTGCACCAGTTCTCAAATTTGTCCCGGTCGTTTTCCCATGGGATTCCATCGTATTTTTCACGGAATGCACCCTTAAAAACATGCGGAAAATGAAAAACAATGTGGGTAAAAAAATCGCGCCAGTACAATTCATTTATTAACGGGTGTCCTTTACTGTACAAATCCTTAACCCGATGATATGTTTCGCAAATGGAAACGGTTCCAAATTTATGGTGCGCCGAAAGCAGGCTTGTGCCCTGAACCGAAGGCAAATCCCTTTCCGTTTCATAACTGGCCAAATTGCTCATGTTATCAAGAAGCCTCAGCCCTTCGTTCCGACCTCCTTTTAATCGCAAACCGGGGTTTGAATTTTCGATTAACGAGCAGGGATCATCAAACCGCGAGGGGCTTTCTATCCCTTCAACGTAGTAATTTACAGGCATTTTGTCATCAGGCTTTCTAACTTCAAGCACCTTTGCTTTTTTCATAAAGGGGGTGAAAACGGAATACGGTTTCCCATCGTTTTTTTGTACCTGCTCGGGTTCATTCAGCAAAGCATCGGCAAAAAGGTTAAACGGCACATTGGCATTTTGGCACGCTTCGGCAATGGCCCGATCGCGATCGCGGCTAAACGGGGTATAATCGCGGTTGGCAAAAACAGCCTCAGCTTTAACGGTTTTCATTATTTCAGGAACAACCTCGTGGGCAATGCCTCTGAAAAAATAAAGCCGGGAACCGTTTTGCTGCAATTGCTTGTCGAGATCAATCAGAGAATTGACCATAAACTCAAAAGCGTTATTTCCTTTGTATGGATTTGAGAGTTGACGGGGGTCGAAGATAAAAACCGGAACTACTTTTTCCGATTGCTCAAGGGCTGCAATCAGGGCCGTATTGTTATAAAGCCGCAGGTCGCGCCTGAAAATGTGGATGGAAATAAGATATGGTTTCATTCTTTACAAGACTTCGTCCCACCGGTTATCCTCATCTGATAACCAATTATTGTTTCAATATTTTCAATGTACTGTTCACGTCTTTGCTTTGGATTTTGACAAAGTACAATCCGTTTTTTAACGGTAAAAGATCAATCGAATTATCCCCTTCAAACACCTTTTTTTCCATTAAAAGTTTTCCATCGAGGCTATAAACTTCAGCCGATAAAACAGGCATACCTGATGAAATATAAATAATTTCCTTTGCCGGGTTGGGATAAACGATTATTTCGGAAAAAGAATAAAGCTGCCTGCTTGAATTTCCTTTATACCAGGCAAACGCCGGATCGGGAGCATCTTTTGTACAAACAAATTCAAGGGTTTCCTGTCCTGAAGTTCCGCTGTATGTTTCAAATGTTACCTCATAAATTGTTCCGTCAATAGTCGCTTCGGGAAATTTTTCGGGCAAAAGCGCCAGGGCAATGCCGGTTGAAACGGCTTCTTCCCACGAAGTGAAACCTGCATAATATTTCCCGTCCCTGATATCGAAATTGGAATAGTAAGCGCTGGCCCCAAAGTAATATTCCGAATCGTCGTACGTATTGGTATCGAGTTTGGAAAGATCGGGATGGTTTTTTACAAAGTCAACAATAACCCGGTAATCGGCTTTATTCATTGTAAAGCTTGCAGATGATTGAAATAAGGGGTTGTTTTCAGGGTTACTGCTCCCGGTTTCTTCATGAACATACAACCGGGTTTGATAAGCATAATGGTCGGACAAGATCACGCCGGTGCCGCTAATAGCAATGTTTCTTAGATAATCGGGCAGGTATGCTGCTTCGTCGAAAAGTTCGTTTGATACAAGTGTATGCTCAATGCCGTTGTTTTTGTTCCCGGCCAGGTGCACATAGTCGGCCAGGCCGTCTTCCTCATCATCGAGATAAAAGCCCCAATCCCGTATTTCGCCCAAGGCGCCGCTTTTGTCGGCATTGTTAAAATCACCCAGCAACACAACATTATTTGCATGAAAATTCACATTCAGCAATCGCTTTAACAAAGTCATCGAGCTTGAACGCGCATCGCTGAAATCACCACCGGCTTTCAGGTGAATGTTCACAAACATGTAACGCTGTGTTTTCCCGATAATGCTCACGTTCGCGTCCAACAGAAAAGGCAAACGTCCATAGCCAAAATCATTCGAGGAAGCATAATCCTCCAACAAGGTTGAATCGTTATTAACCGAAACCGTTTCGCCATTCCAAATATAGGCCAGGCATTGGGCGGGATAATCGGGGTTTTCGCCCTGCCACGAAAATGAATATTTTGTACTGTAAATACCTGCATATTTTTCGTAACCGGCCAGGGTATTCATGGTATCGAGCAAATCGGCAAGGGCATTTCCATTGGTGGCATCAACTACTACTTCCTGTAATGCATAAACATCAGCATCAACCTCAACAAGTTTCTGTGCCACACCGCCAATCTGTTCCATGCGGTTGCCAAATTTGTTTTTGTTCATTTCGGGAGCCCCGAGGAAACTTACATTCCAGTTTACAATATCGAGCGTACTATCAACGGTTAACTGATCTTCTTCTTTAGGCATAATCCCTTCTGTAGGATCGGGTGTGCCTTCAACAACAACAATTTTCGACAGGTCGTATCCGGTAGTTTGCGCCCACCCGCCAATAAACAAAAAACACGATACAGTGAATAACAAAATCTTTCTGTACATAATCTTATAATAATTTGGTGGCGAACTTACACATTTTCGGATAAATATTAAATGACAAAAGCTGCCCGGTGGTTACAGGCAGCTTTCGAAATATTTCAATATTAAAAATAATTTTGGCAAGGCAGGTTTATCGTTTAATGAAGCGGGTAATTTGTTTTCCGGCTTCTATAAAGTAAACCCCCGGATGCAGGGCCGAAACATCAACACGGTTGTTATTGGCTGTTGTATTCAGAACAGCCTGTCCCAATAAATTTTTCACAATAACCCTGTTTGCATTTAATCCACTAATGTTCAGCACATCGATAGCTGGATTTGGATAAACCCGGAAGGACATATCGAAAAAATCATTCACGGCAGAAACCGCTTCAAAATCGCTTTCGCTGCGCGGGCAAATCCGGTAATGATCGTAAACAAAAGCAACAACACCGGTAAGGTTATACGTTTTTCCGGCTTCGGGTTCGAAAGCGCCAAACAATTCATCAAACACTTTTATTTGCAGGTCTCCAACTGTTGCCAGCAAAAAGGCCCTGCTGTCATCTTCATCTGTATCTTCTGTAACTTCAACATTTTCAACGGTTACCAAAATACCTTCAAGGTCTTCGGTAATGGCCGAAGTAATAACAACCGGTTCGGGTGTTGCATTACGACTTGAAATTATTTCAACATTTGAAGCGGCAATTTCGGTTACGCCCCAATACTCATCAACTTTACCGGTAAGCTTAACCAAATCGCCAACCGAAAGTACCACACCGGTTGTATTGTCGTAAACGTATACTCCGTTCCATGCACCGGCATCGTCCTGTACATAATATTTGTTGTATGAACCCAGGGTATTGAATCCGGTTACAATGCCTTCAACAATCACGTTTTGGCCAAACAACAATGATGAATCGTTTGCTGCCGGGTCGGCTACATACTGAATGTCGTAAATGGATATAATGGTTTCTTCCATTACCGAAACGGTTACTGTCCACACTTTGGTAACCGTAACATCCTCGGCCGTAACGGTATATTCTACCGGGTTTGTAAAATCTACCGTTTCACCCGATTCAGGACTGATGGTTGCCCCGGTTGAAATTGTAATTTCGGGTGCAAGGGCAGTAACATCGGTGCCGGGTGCCATGGTAAGATCCACTGTTGCATTTTCAGGATCGAGTTCGGTATCCGAAACCTGTCCTTCAATTGCAAAACTCTTTATCTCGGCTTTTGTGCTGCCGTTTTCTCCCGGGTAATAGGCAAAAGTAGCGGCACCGGTACAAATAAAATCGAAATAATCGGTACCTGAATTTGATCCATCGTAGTAGGTAAAATATACCCGGTATACATCATCTACGGCAGCATCGGGGAAAACTGCAGGTAATACATACGCGGCAATGGGTGTTTGCACTGCATCTTCCCAGGTTGGGAAAACATCCATGTTCCACGAGCCATCGGCTTCAGTGTCGAAGTTTGAATAATACGATGAAGCCCCAAAGTAATTGTCGGTATTATCAGGGTATTCGGCTGTATTGACCCCCATCAGGTTTGCAGCATCAACAATGGCCTGGTAATCGGCTTCTTCCATGGTATATTCAATGGGCTGCGACTGGGCCGTGTAAACCAGTGCAACCGAAAGGAATAAAAATGTAAATAATTTTTTCATTTTCTGATATTTTAAATAGTTATAACAAATTCTTTAAAACATTTTATCGTATACTTATTGTACGGGCACAGGGCCTTCCACAAGTGTAAATTCCGGATCGGGGCCGGCTTTGGTACACTGAAATTTCACCCAATAACTTGATGCCGGCGCCCCGTAGGTTGCAAAATGTACAATATAGTGCATGTCAATTCCCTTGTATTGGGTAACCGCTTCGGGGTATTTTGCCGGTAACAGTATGGTACCAATTGCAGTGGTTACCGCTTCTTCCCAGGTAGCAAAAGCATCGCCATAAAATTTGCCGCCACGGGTATCGAAGTTACCGTAATAGGCACTGGCTCCAAAATAGTATTCCGAATCGTCGTAATTATTATTGTCGAGTTCCGACAATACCGGATCGTTTTTCACATAGCTGGCAATTATTAAATAATCGTTGCTGCTCATTGAAAATACAATGGTAGGATCGAAAACCCAACCGTCGGGTGTTGAAGCATAGGGCTCAGAAATTAACCGGATGTAGTCGTAGCTTGATGTCCAGCCCGATGCTTTTTTGGTAAGCATATCGGCCAGTTTCAAGGTTTCATCTCCTGTAGAATAGTTATACAAATAAACCATTGAAGCACCCTCGGAAGCAAAGGGATTCTGCAATTCGGCAAATTCAGGCAGGTAATCCGATGCCATTGCCGAAGCAGTAAAAAAGTTGTTTTCACCGGGTTCGCCCATCGCCTGATAATCGGAAGGCTTCAGGGTGTAAACACCGTCCATTTTTGCCCAGTCGCTTCCGTCATATTCATAAAAATCCTCGGCAAGATAAGGGGGTTCACCTGTGATTTTAAAGCCGTACGGGCCAATTTTTATGCTCCCCACGCCCCAGTATGGTGCCTGGGTAGTGGTTGAAACGTATTTCAGTGCCAGTGCAACTTTCTTCCCGTCAAAACGGGAAATATCGATCACATCGGATTCAATGTAATTGTTTTTATCCGAACCGTCGTGATTCGGGAAAGGCACTTCAATCCAGTTTGCACCGGCAGGGTTTTCGCCATCGTAATTTGTCGATATTTGTACGAACAAACAGCCTTCGGCATAAAATTCTACGGCATGTTTCATTTGCAAATGAGCATTTGAAACTGTGCTCAGATCAATATCATTAAAAATTAGCCAGTCTTCGTTTTCAAAGTAGTCGTTGTCCCAGCCTTCAATGGCAACGGAACCGTTGTCGGCCGATTTCCAGTTCCACTTTTGCGCACCCGATACATTCACAAGCTGTTTTTCTTCCACTACAGTTTCCGATTCGAAATTCTCTTCCCAAACCGGGTTTATCTCAAATGCTGAATAATCAATTACCGGATCGACCTCCGAATATTTATACCTTACTGCGTACATTGCACCGCTTGATGCCGTATCGAGTTTTTCAGACAAAACATCCGGAATGTACCTGTCGGGGTTAAACCGTGGCGAGAAATAGCCGGCATCGGCTACTTCATCGGCTACCATTCGGTAAGCCTCATCTGAAAAAGTAAAGGCCGGTGCATTTTTGTAGGCTGTAAGTTCTTCCGGCATATCGCCGTTGTATTTATAGGAAATACTGGCTTGTGAGCCGGTGCCCAGCCCGGGAAAAAGTTCGTTGAGCAGTAACGGTACATAGTTTGAAGCCTGCACTTCATCAGTAAAAAACTTGTTATCCCGAATAAATTTGGCATTAACGGTATCGTCGGGATTTATGTAAAGCGCCTTGTTGGCAATGGTGACGAAATCGTCGTCTGTAACCGTATATTCAATCTCCTGGCGAATAGTGCTGTCCATCTCGTCAAGTTCATTTTCAAGCGGATCAAATAAATTACATGCACTTAAAATTGCCAGTAATATGATGCTTATATATTTTAAATACTTCATGTTAACGGGTTTTTAAATCTTACAAATTAATATCTGATTTTTAATCCAAGTGAAACGGTACGCCCGTATCCGAAATAATAGCCCCTTCCTTCGATGGCATCGGCTATATATATGGTATTGAGCACATTGTTCATATTTCCGTAAAGTGAGGCTTTAAACGGGCCAAAATCGAAATTGTAATACATGTTTAAATCGAGCAAAGCATAAGCAGGTATGCGTTCGGCGTCAACCCCTTCGTTTTGGGGCCTTACACGGGAATCGAGATCAAAATCGGCATACAACCGGTCAAAATATGTGAGGTCGGAACCAATTTTTAAGCCCGGCAATACTTCATAATTTACAGTTACCGAGGCCGTGGTTTGAGCGGCATCGGCTACATGTATACCTTTCAGGTACAAAGCATCGTATGTGTCGACCAGTACCTGGTCTTTGAATATCTCAACCGTATCGACATTGTTGGCCCAAATCCAATCACCAATCGATACCATCCCGTTAATATTCAAACCCTCGATTGGCTCATACACGTAATCGAGTTCAATCCCCATGTGACGGGCATTTACCCCTTCAATGTTAAAAATCAGGTATTCGTCGGGCGTAGTAGCTGTGGAATCCTGCACGGTTCCCGATGTTGTTTTATCGTTCCATTGGGTAAAATAGGCATTAATATTCGCTGTAAAAAAACTGCTACGGAAACCGTAACCAACCTCGGCGCTATACACTTTTTCGTTAACAGCCGTTGGGTTTATCAGGTTCTTATAGTTTTGAAAAACTGTACTGAAATTGGGCTGGCGTTGCATGTAACCACCATTTATGAAAACATTGTGATGGCTGTTAATATTGTAATTAGCGCCGGCTTTGGCCGATACCCCCAAAAAGTGTCTCCACCCGGTAACCTGGTCGACTGTATAGGCCTTTGTTTCAAATACCGAATTGTAGCCCCGCATGTAATTTTGATGGTTCTCTTCCCACTGTTGAACAAGTGCCGGGTCGTTGTCGAGTTGATCTTTAAAATCACTGGTAAAATATTGTGCAAAATCGTAACGGCGGTATGAACGATTTGAAAGGGTTGCCGATATAAAAGCCGAAATTTCATCGTTGTTGTACTCGGCTTGCAGGAATAACCCTTCCCACATTACTTCGCCATCGTTATCGTAATTGATAACCCCGCCCTGTTTAACCGGGCGGTTGTTAAAATTCACTGCATCGGAATTAGCCCGGTCGTAAACAAAATCGGCGCCAAAAAGGTCATCGGCCTGCTGCCAGTGTTCGCCGTAATAATAACGCAGGTCGATACCTGCCAGATAGTTGAAAAACCCCACACTTTTTTTAAGTGTCGACAGGGCACCAAACCATTTGTGGTAGTTGTACGAGTTTTGATAATAGAGCCCGGCACCGTTACCGTTGGCAGCATATTCAAGGTTTTCGCGGTAAGCTTTGTCCCAGTCAATTTGCCCTTCTTCGTTAAAGGTGAGCGATACTTCGTTTTCGGTAGAATAACCGCCGCCACCCATTCCGTATGAGCCATAGAGCGATGAACTGAGGAATGTGCTTTCATCAATGTCGAAATAATGGTTGAGTATGGCTACCGGTTTATGATAAAAGTTTGTGGAATTACTGTAAAACTGACCGTTTAAATAGCCCCAGTCCTCGTTGTACCGATGCCCGTCTTTTCTGTTTTTCAGCACCTCAATGCCCATCATCCCGTAACGTTGGGCATGTTCCTGTGGCGCACCAAACAAGGTAAAAGCCAGTTGATTCTTGTCGTTAATCCTTTTGGCAACGTTGAAAAAATAGGAATACCCTTCAAACGGTGTCCCTTCAACATAACCGTCACCTTTTGTTTTCGAAAACATCATGGTAACGGCCCAGTCGTTTTCGAGCAAGCCGGTTGAAAAAGTAGCGCCAACCTTACTGTAATTATCATTTCCCATGGTATAAAAAACATTGCCGCCTTTTTTTGTGTCGGTGGTTTTGGTAATTACGTTAATGGTACCACCAACCGAAGGAACGGCAATTTTAGAGGCGCCAATGCCCCGTTGTACCTGCATGGTACGGGTAACATCGGCCAGTCCTGCCCAGTTCGACCAGTAAACCCTGTCGTTTTCCATGCCGTTTACGGGCATCCCGTTTATCAGTACCGCAACATTTTCACTTCCAAAACCACGGATGCGGACATCGGCATCACCAAAGCCCCCGCCACGCTTGGTAGCATATACACCGGGAGTTGTTTTTAATATTTCAGGAAATTCCTGTGTGCCAAGCTTTTCTTCGATCTGAATTGGTTTAATGTTTGTAACGGCAATAGGCGTTTGCCGATCGATGGCAATATTGGCAAGCACCCTGATCTCGTTCAGGCCAATGGCATCGGTTTCCAGTTGTATCTTGCCCAGGTCGGAAACCTCCCCATCCGCAATATCAACTTCAAACTTCCGGGTTATATAACCAATGTACGACACTTCGATTGTTTTTTTCCCGGAAGGAATACCTTTTAGTAAAAAACTTCCGTCGACACCGGTAACCGTACCCTGTGTAGTACCCTTTAAAACAACCGTTGCACCAATCAGCGATTCCTGTGTGCTTTTTTCAACAACAATGCCCTTCACCCCTGTTTGTGAGTATACTGTAACCACAAAAAACAAGAGCAATAAAAGCGTAAAGGATTTTCTCATAATAACGTGTAATTAGTTTCTCTGCAAAAATACATTATTGGTATTAAAATAACATTTAGTCTATTTTACGAATAAATTAATAAAAAACATAACATGCTTATATAAAAACACTTGGCTCAACAAATAAAATTTTACAACAAACATTTTAAAAATAATTCATTTAATTATTAATGAACAGAATATTCATCAGTTTTGTTAACAAATCTCAAAAAACCCCATTATTTAAAACAAAAAAAGGACAGAATTGTCATAGATAATAAGGAAAATTATACAACAAACAGCTATGATGGGTTTTTTATATCTTTACACCGCAAAATTTTAATCTTAATATGGAACTCAATCGAAATAAAATAACAACAATTTTGGAAAAAGAAGGTTTTATTGATGAACCCATTCCAAAGGAAATTAACATTGTTGAAGAGATAAAACGCTTAAAAAAAGAGAAAAATGCTATAATACTCGGGCATTATTATATAGAAGCCGAATTGCAGGACATTTCCGATTTTGTGGGCGACAGCCTTGCCCTGGCTCAGGAAGCCGCACGCACAAAGGCCGACATAATTGTATTTGTTGGTGTACACTTTATGGCCGAAACAGCAAAAATTATCAATCCAGGAAAAAAAGTAATCCTGCCTGATTTGAAAGCCGGTTGTTCGCTTGCCGAATCGGCGCCCATAGAGGAATTCAGAAAATTCAAAGCAAAATACCCCGGGCATAAGGTTATCAGTTACATTAACTGCACCGCCGATATGAAAACCGAAACCGACATTGTTTGCACTTCGTCGAACGCTGTAAAAATTGTAGAAAGCTTCCCAAAAGATGCCAAACTCATTTTTGGGCCCGACAAAAACCTGGGTAATTACATCAATTCGCTCACCGGCAGGAACATGGTACTTTGGGACGGCGCCTGCATGGTACATGAACAGTATTCGGTTGAAAAAATTGCCACCCTCATGGAGGAATACCCCGATGCCGAAGTAATTGCACACCCCGAATGCGAAAAACCGGTGCTACTGCTGGCAAAATTCATTGGCTCAACAGCCCAATTGCTCAACTACGTGCAGAAGAGTGAAAAAGACAAATTCATCGTTGCCACAGAAAGCGGCATACTGCACCAAATGAAAAAAGCCTGTCCCAAAAAAACCTTTATTCCGGCACCATCGATCGATTCAACATGTGGCTGCAACGACTGTACATACATGAAATTAAACTCGATGCGCAAACTATACCTTTGCCTGAAAAACGAAATACCCGAAGTTACCCTTTCGGATGAAGTAATTGAAAAAGCCCGTAAACCCATCGAACGTATGCTGGAAATATCGTAGAATTATTTTTCCAGATTAATTATCCGTTTCACAAATATGTCGATAAGTTTCCGGGTACGACTGCTTCATGGCTTCTCTAATCCCAAGCCATATACTTATTTCATTATTAAATCCGAGTTCAGTGTATCTTAGCTCTTTCTTTGCCCATTCAGTATCGATTTCAAGATCCTGATGAAGCAAAAAAGACATAAGGTTTATCATATTGAGTCCGCTCTGTCGCTTACTAATCCGATGTGTTATTTCAATCAAGAAACCTGAAAAGTAACCAACCCACCTGGGCATTCTCAGGTGCTTTTTGGGAAACCCGGCACATGCCATCATGTAAACGAACATGTTACTGTATTTAATATTTGCACTACAAATCGGATAACATCCTCCATGCTTACCGTTACATGCAGCGGCAAAAATGGCCTCGACAACATTCTGTACATGAACTGCTGCAGTAGAACCGCCGGGGAAGATTATAAATGGCATTTTGCGAAACTTTTCCACAAACAACTTTTTCCATATTGGAAAACGTTCGGGCATGGCTCCAAAAACATAGGGCAATTCCATAATCATTACATCAAACTTTCCTTTTTCACCCAGTTCTGTTAGTGCTTCAGCCTGCTCAACCCGGCAACGTATATACGGATGCTTTTGTGATAATTTCCCATTAAAAAGCCGGTCGAAACAAGCAAAATAGGAATTAAGCACTACGCACCTTTTTATACCCGCACTTTTTGCAGCACGGCATATTTTTACGCACTGTACTACCAGTCTCGAATAAAAAAAAGCGTAGGCAGGAAAGCCTGGTGTTTCACGATCGTCGGGGCCCAGACAATAAACAAATGTGTCGTAATTTCCCCTTTTCAGCAGTTTGGCAATTTCATCTTCTCCCATTTCAAACAGGTTCCCAAAATGGGTTACAACCTTTTTAGGGTACCAGTTTCCAAGATCAATTTCACCCGGCAGTGCAATGGTTGATACTATACATCCCTGCTTTAAAAACAAAACGGAAGCATGATAACCAATAAAACCTGTCCCCCCTGCAATGAATACATTATTGGGCTGGTGCAACATAAACGGCATTTTTTTTTTAAAAATAAGAAATTTATTGATTAAAAAACGCTTGCCGTCAAACCGGGCATAATCATCCTTTTCGATGTTTTACAATAATTAAAATGCCGAAAACAGGCTAATTGAAAATTGCAAGTTGAAACAATTCAGCCATTCATCAAAACAATTTCCATGTTCGTCAAAAGAATTCTTTCAGTTGTTTAAAAATACTAATATTTGTCATGAATTTAAATACTGAAAAATTTTGAAAGCAATGAAAATTTTAAAACTAACACTCCTTTTAACCGTAATCTTCAGCCTGAACAGCATGGCTCAAAATATTTTTCCGGTAAAATTCAGGGTCGAAAAACAATCGATGTCAACCCCAATGACACCGCTTTACGATGCTTTTTTTATGCACAGCTATTCAGCACGCCCGGTTAACATTGAATTTGACGGAGAATCGTTGAATATGTATTACGACAACCACGTTAGTTTTCTAAAACAAGAAGTAACCCCCGTGAACAAAGAGAGCGAAACCTGGAACAACGATATTATTACGGAAAAATACTACTTCACACTTTCCAGCAATCCGACCGATACAGTCATGTTTGTCGTCGATTATGAAGTGCCTTATTTACAAGTGGTGCTTCCAGCCAAAAATTCCAAAGGTGATTATATCGGTTATACATCGTTCAAACAATTTATTGATAACGAAAAACTGGCAAAAAACTGATATTATATATAGTTAAAAAACTTTCTTAAAAAGGCTTTTAAATAAAAGCCTTTTTTTATGACCCGTATTTTCATTAAAAAACAGTGAAAACTTTTGTGAAAATAAAATCTTTTCTATTTTTGCATCGCTCTTTTCAAAGGACAACGTTCTATGAAAAAACTTTCTTATTCCCGCATTATCGGGACAGTTGGTTAGAGCGGTCCCGATGTACATCGGGATTAATCCGTAGGTCGTTGGTTCATAACTTATGGAGGATTTTTGAAAAGAACCAAATAAATTCCCTAGTAGCTCAGTTGGTTAGAGCGGTCCCGATGTACATCGGGATTAATCCGTAGGTCGTTGGTTCATAACTTATGGAGGATTTTTGAAAAGAACCAAATAAATTCCCTAGTAGCTCAGTTGGTTAGAGCGGCGGACTGTTAATCCGTAGGTCGTTGGTTCAAGTCCAACCTGGGGAGCAAAAGGGTGTTCAAACGAGCACCCTTTTTTCATCTTAAATGCCTCACAACAATGTTCTACGTTTACATCATATATTCGCAGAAGTCGGGTAAATATTATGTCGGCTCCACCGATAATGTTCGGCGAAGAT
>JAIOZY010000039.1 GCA_021740385.1 Prolixibacteraceae bacterium
TCTGTAGCATGTTTTTTTTGTTTTTGTATTCACCCCTAATTTACTAAAATTTAGGGATTTAACAATGAATTCATGCTACTTTTTTTATATAAAATTAGCTTAAAATCAATATTTTACACATCTGCGAAACATTAGTAAATTATACATGCTGTAAGCAGATACACCCAAACCAGAATTTGAAATTTCACAATTTCTGACAATATTATGATCGGCACCTTTGGAGAGTTCTATAGCAGCAAACGGGGCATCCCTGACAAAAAAACCTTCAAAAATGTTCCATTTACCTGTTATTTGTACTGCCGGAATGCTTAATTCTTCGTATTGCTTTAATGATTTGTAAAAATCAAAATCATGCTTAACAGGACTGGGAGTACTTATCAATGGCTTGTTTCCATTCGCGTAAGATTTATAAACAACCGGATTTCCTTTTACACCATTGCTTGCAATATTAAGAGCCTGATTCCATTCCGATCCACAGGCAAAATATATGGTGTCGCCCGGCAGGAAATTACCTGCATTAACCGGATTTAGAGTCTGCCACGGGATGTTAGGACCTGTGCCAGGATTTGCATCATTTCCAAGCACACTGTTTACATAATAAGACATGCTATAAGCCCTAAAAAAACAGGCAGCAAAAATGATGAAAAGAATAAAAATTTTATGCATGGATGTATTCCTTGATCAAATTGATTTTTTAATAAACAATCATCTACTTATTGAAAAATATTTAATGCAGCGCCCCTCGTAATGTCCTCCTATTCAGGAAACAAACAGGCAACTACTACATGTTATTCCATTTTTCAATTAACTTTTTCAAGCGGAAATAACCTTCTTTTGGTTTACCATTTTCATCAACGATGCCCCCGTGAGGAACAAAAGCAGGATCAGTCATATCCCAGTAAGTAACGGCCTCTATGTATAATTTGCTGTACAAAATATTGTAAACTGCTTCTATCCAGTCGGCCTGAATGGTTTCAGTAAATAGGTCGCCATGCCATTTGAAGCCAGCGCCGCCTTTTCCACCGCCCCACCAGTCTTTGCCCGGAATATTTTCAGAAGACGAAGGGATTTGCAATTCAGTAATGTGAATTGGTTTATTAAAGTGAGCAAATCGTTCCAGATCGCGTTCAAATTCCAACAGGTCACGGCCCGAGTGATAATACTGCAAACCAATGGCTTCGTATTCGCATCCGGCATCTTCCAGCATCTGCAAATAATCATAGGGTGATTGTTGCCAGGGTTTTGGATTTTTTCCCATATAATAGTCGGCCCAGGTACCGGTGCAATTTACAATCCTGAAACAAGTAGGATCGGCTTCACGGGCAGCTTTTGCAGCTGCACATGACATATCAACTGCTTTCTCTTTGTTATAATCGGGAATAATGGCATCACCATATTGCGTATCGGGTTGAACGTGTGCTTCATTTACAACATCCCAAATATGAACACGGCTCCTGAATTGATGAATGGTGTGCTTAATATAATCGGTACAAATCTCTTTTACCCGCTCATATGGCTGGTTCTTCACCCAATCGGGCGTTGAATTAGGCACCAAAAAGATAAGCGGATGGCCTTTAGTAATAATTTGTGTGTTCTCCATGGCATCGATGATCGAATTCACCCTTGAATAGTTAAACTGGCCTTCCGTACGCTGAATTCCGCCCATATAGTATGGAAGCGTGGCAAAATTGAACAGCGACTCAAATTGCTTCGTGTAATCATCACCATAATTTTTGAACTGAAAAGCATTGCATCCGAAAAGGAAACCTTTGCGTTGTCCCCGCTCTGCGATAAGGTGTTTGGCCTTCTCTATTACAATCATTTCACCGGCATACAACGATTCACGTAACGATTCCATACACCATTTCGACATTTCTTTTTCATCTCCTTTAGCCTTCTTGCATTTTTTGAAAAATTGTTCAGCAGCTTTAAACCTTTCCTGAAACTCGTCAGAAGGTTTTACACCCATTTTACGGAGTTCACTAATTTTCTTTTTAATTGTTTCAAGGCGATCAGCAGCAAATTCATAATTAAGAAAGAGAAAATCTTTCTTAGCCAGAAACTCTGCTGTATACCCATCACCCCGGTTATCGGCATAAAGAAAAACCTCACCAAAACCGGGCACTTCTACTGGCAAACTAATTCTGAATGGAGTTTCGACAGGTAAAAAAGTAATTTCACCTTCCGAAAATTCGGGGTTGAGTTGAAAGGGTCTGTTAAGCAAATCGCAAATGTGGAAACGTTCCATTTTGCTAACTTCAAATGGTTTTCCCTCAGCATTCAACAGTTTGCATTTTATCACTTTTGAATTTTTTGTTGTCTCTCCCGGGGCTGATGCAAATGCTGATTTCGAGAAAGGTAATGCAACATTAATCACAGTTAAGATCATAATGGCCAATGAGCCAAGCACCTGTTTTCTCATACAATTTTTATTTTCCATAATAGTTTATATTTTATTTACATTTAAATGATTGCGGTTTATTGAATAATTATGTTATGGTTGATCCGATAATCGAGCATCTTTAGCCACTTTTTGATAATATTTTTTTGCTTTGCGATACCGGCCTTGCACTACATCTAAATCGTGTGTAAAATATTGGTTCCATTCATTACCCGGTGAAGTTTTTTCAATCAGGTTGTCAATCCAGGCCACGAAATATTCGGCATCGCCGGCACTGGCCCTTACAGGTTTGTTGTTAACAGTAATATAAACCGGCGCTGTATGGGTTTGATGACCGTTATCGTCCATGCGGCGTGCACAAATCCAACCACTTTCAGAAACCGTATGTTGTATTTTCAAAATAATTGGTTGTTGAGGCGAGGCTGTACTTTTCTGAGAAGCAATTACCTTTCCGTTGAAAACCAGTTCCAGTTTCCCGGTAAGCTCCTCAATGGCAGTCCATTCTACTTTAACATTAACCGAAGCTTTCTTCTTGAATTGAATCTCATCGCCTGGTTGATATTTGTTATTTACTTTCAGGTCGATAAACTCCTTGTGTCCATTTCGGGCTACTACTGTTTTCCCATCCCGTATTCCTTCCACCCATTTACGATAGGTAAAAGTTCCATCTACTTTTACATAGGTTAAAAGCGTGCCAAATGGTTCAGCTGCATTACATGGATAATCGGTTCCTGCGCACAACCCAAGTCGAATACCACAATTGAGCAATTTGTAATAAGCATTGATGGTTGCATCTGCACTATAATTGCCCCAGTTTGGAGAATTTGTTCCATATACATCTTCTGAAAAAAAGTCGGTTGTGCCCAGGGCTGCTTCTACCGGGTATTCAATGGGAATGCAGCAATTCAGTTCATTCTGAATGGTGTCGTTCAGGTATTCGGTATGACAAAAACCAACAATCCCGCCTTGTTCCCTTCCGTATTTTAGAATTTCATAGGGCGATTCGTCCCATATTTGGTGGGCTTCACTAAGTCCAAGCAAAACAATGTGGCCGCCAAGTGCTTTGTGCTCAAATGTAGTTCCAAACGGATCCCAATGCCACTCTGCGTCATAGTGAATGATACGCCCAGGTATTGAAAAAGGGCTATCTTCTCCGTTAACTTTCAACAGATCAATCTCACTTGGCTTTACTTCGGCATTGCCCATATCGGCCAAAACAGAAATGACTGCTAAATCATTCACCTCCATCATTTCTACGAACTTGTCTTCAGGAAGGATTCCATCAACCGGGCCACCACAATCACGGTGTATATGCATGTCGCCGGCATACCAGTTTGCCGGTTCAGGTTTTAGTCTTTCCGGGGACTCCCCCCCCTCCTTTTTTGATATTTGGGCTAATGCAGAACCACTTACTAAACAGAATATCAATATTTCGAAAAGACTTATTACCAGTATTTTTTGCTTCATCGTGTTCATTATTCCTTTTGTTAATGAGTTATTTCGCCCTCAATTCCTGTAATCGTGAAGATGCATTGGGCGGGTATCGTTGTTTTAAGTTTTTGATTTGTGACTTTCAAATCTCCGGCATCGAAAAGATTTTTTGTGCAATTGGTATAAAAAAGGTTCATTTCGTTAACATCTGGCAAGTTCTCTAATTCGAATACTGCATTTAAATCGGCGCTTCCATTATGAATTCCGGTGATGCTCAATCTTCCGGAATCTGAATCATTAAATGCAAGTACGGTTAAAGTACTATCATTTTGAACTACCTCTATTTGGTGTGCGCCGGAGGGAATAAACCTGAAAACCTGTGCAAGTGCGTAAAAATGTTTCCTTGGCGAGTAAGTGCCCGATACCGCATCCAGTCCAAGTATTCCCCAATAGCTCATTGCGCGATGATGCTCATAATAGCTATCGTATGCTTCCCAAATTAGTGCAGCCGAAGCTCCGTTTTTCAGAAAATCAAAAAGGTATTGAATACATTCACTTGCATAATCATAATTATACACACCTGTTTGTCCATTGTCAAGCCCGTCCCGCCAGGCATTAAACTCTGTCATCCATAGCGGAATATGGGCATGGGGAGTTGACTTAAGAAATGAATCAGCCGGAGCATAATACCCACCATAACTGTGCAGGCCAAAATATTCCGTTTGTTGCATTATCAGCGAATCTTTCATTAATTCTGGCAAGTATTGGTCAATTGCTGCATTCATATAAGCAACATCAGGCAACGTGAGTTTGATATGATCAAGACCTTCGGCTTTCATACGTGCCGACAACTTATGCAATACCCTGGCAAACTGTTCCGGTTCGGTATGCGGACCTTCGATTTCCTCTTTGTAAAGGTCGGTTTCATTGATGGGGCTATATAGTCCAAACTGCAGGTTTTTAACTTTTGCCGCATAATGCAAAAAGGAAAGGTGCAATTCCACAAATTCATCTTCCATTTCAGGAAAAATGACGATTCTGCCCATCCAATCGGGAATGCCCCCCATCACACTGATAATCAAATTATCGGTAATGCCTTTTTTGTTCAGGTATTCAATTTCTCTCCAGGCCCGCTGAAACTTAGCTGTTTCATACATGTGGTTATAAAAGTCCCGGTTGAAATCAAACGGGTCATTGTTATCATTTTGTGTTTCCCAATCTTCTTCGGTTTCGACAACAAGACGCCAGATGGTCGCATTTAATGAATCGATTAACAAATCAATTGCAGGGATTAATTCGGTTTTACCCCACGATTCGGAATTGGCATTTACCCCAAAACCGTCGATTTGCTGAAATTTTTTAGCACCGTTAACCTGGATTATAACATCGGCTGAATCCTTGTCCAAAGAACAATTTCCAAGAAAGAAAAACAACACGCCTCCCAGCGGAATAAACTTCATCATTGCTCTTAAAAAATTCTTCATATTATCTTTTTAAATGTTACTTAAAACCAATTTTTACTTAATGGCTACTACTCCGGCTTTGTTGTGTTTAATTGTTAACGCATAATCTCCGTTTCCAAGATTTCTAAGAGAATAGCCTGTTTTATACGGTTTTTTACGCAAATCAATTTCATCACCATTAATTGTGATTGTTTGCGGTTTGAAAGCTACACGTAAATATTCTTCTCCATTATCACTGGTAGTGGTATATGCAATGCTTCTTTTGGCATACAAAACATTTTTTAATATTCCCTCGGAGTAAAGAATATGATTTTCGCCGGGAGGGGCCCATTCCGGCACTCCGGCAAAAGCATGGTAAAACATTCGAGGACATTCGCCATAAGTATCGGACCACCAGCTGTGAATCCAGTCGCCGGTAACCGGACTCTCAAAGGCCATCCCTTCATCATCGTTACAATAAGTCACCCAGTTCAGCGATCGAAAGGCTTTTTCCTTATAACTTTCATCGCCCGAAACAGCGTACCAACGGGCACAAGCTGCCGCATAACGTGCTGTTTGATAATCCATTTTAAAAATGAATGAATCCTGTTCCCCAACAATGTTTGCGCCCCACATGGTAGATGGCTCATTTTCGGCGGTTCTGAAAACAAAATAATCTTCGGTCCATTTTATTAGTTTAGGTATATCTTTCTTCCATTTTGGGTCAAGTTCAGGAAAATCGAACAGTGCGAGCGTCATATTGCTGGCGCTCAGGTTACTTTTGTAGGTATTAATGTTCCAGTGAGTATCACTGTGCCCGTCTGTCCAGTAGCCGGTTTTCATCGGGTTCTTTAACAGAAAATCCTTTGCTTTTTTCCGGGCATTGGTGTATGCCTTTACATTACCAATATTATCCCTAATCAGTTTATCAAGCAGCATATAAGCGCCCGTCCAGTTTGCACCATAGCCAGACGTAATTTTTCCGGTGTCCATAACAACACGATAAGGCCAAACCGAAATATCAACATTTCCTTCACGTGCTTTAGCAGCAAGCACATTAGCAACATAAATGGCTGCAGAAAGATATTTCTCCTCACCGGAATATTTATACATCCTGAAATAGGCCAAGCCCATTTCTGCTGCGTGATCAACCTGTATCTCATGCTCAACAAGCACTCCTTCGTCAGTAAATCCTCTGAAAACTGTATCACCAGCATTTGTTGTTGTATATGGAAAGTTGGGCCAGGCAAAATCGTGTGAACTTGTTCCGTGTGCCATATAATAATCCATCATATCCCTGACAATAGACATCATACTGCTATCGCCGGTGTAGGCATAATATAAACGGGCATTCTCAAACCAGTTGGGTAATTTCTCGCCCACATCATTCATCCAACTATCTGGTTCAATTTTACCGTTATTGTTAACAAAAGCACAGTAGAAATAGTACTGCGGATAGTATGAACGCGGCGCTGGCCCGGGTGAATTAGGCACTTTCGTTTTAATAAAATTCCAACGCAAATGCAAAAAATGATCGTAAGCATTTTCCTGTGGTTGATACCAGGGTAAGATTTTTTGCTGATCATCCAACACCAATGGATGTCCACAAAATGTATCCTGTTTTGTATTTGACTGGGCAAAACCAGCATACGTAAGCAGCAGAAAAATAAACACCACACCCAGATATTTTCTATTATTTAAGTAATGTTTAACTCTGTTCATTCTTTGATAAATTTGATTCATGATAATTCTATTTATATTCGAATACAATTCCCGTATGCATGGTAAAAGCGGGAACATCAACAACAATTCCATCGTCTTTTTTAGTGAATTTCAGTTTCTTTTCGCCCGGAACCCGGTAAACATTTATGATCTGTTCAGGCACTGAGAAACCTACTTTCACTCCGGGCACAGGAAGAAAATCTTCAATTACCTGCACCTCGCCACGAAGTAATGCCGGTGAATAGAGCAAATGCGCAACATAGCGATTCTCCCTGGCCTGTTTCAATAAACTGACCCGGCCACTACTGGGCAGGTTATCAACCACAAGCATTGGCGATGAATAAAGCAGATCGATAGCATTCTTCACCAGTTCGCGATGCAAACGAACGCCATGTGTATAGTATAACTGGTCGAGATGATGGGCAAAAAAGATCACATTTCCGTTTCTGACCACCGCCGGATATTCAGAATCTTTCAGTTTGTAAGGCGTTTCACGATGGCTGGAATAGTGCTCATAAGTGCGGTTGAAATAAGGCTCACGGATGTAGGCCAAAGGCTCTCCTGTTGTGGGTTTTACCAGCAAGCCTGCTTCATAATTTAAAAACGGGGAGCTAACAATATTTTTCCCGATATCTGTTTCAACAACCGTATAGTCAAAATCAAAATCACTTTCTTTATAATAACCGGCACCAACATTTAATATAAATTTTTGCTGTTTCATGTCCAAAGCGCCTTTTCCAAATACAATCAGTTTGCCACCGTTACTGACCCATTCATTGATCAATTCAGCCTGCTCAGCATTTAATGAAGGTTGACTTGGAATAATCAGCAGTTCCAATTGATCCAAATTCCCTTCATTGGCAACGATGAAATCGTAATGCATTTCCAATAGCATGTTTACCACACCATGGTCGGCCTCATTATTAAGTGTTAGCCAAACGCCAAGTTTGGAAACAGGGATTCCTCCCGGGCCAAACTGTTCTATTTTTTCAACATACTCATAAGCCTTGCCAATGTTTCGATATGTTTCCAAATCCATTTCACCTGAAGGATGAAGTTGGTCGCCAAAATTGCATGATGCACCAAATGAGATCATGGCAGCTGCTTCATATTTAATGGCATCGGGATGTTTAAAACCTCCAAATTCGCCCCAGGCTTTGTGAAATTTGCCACTCATGGCAACCACCGGGGTACCTTGTCCCAAATGGTATTTGGCTTCGAGCGGAAACTTGTCATATCCGCCCCAAGTAGTTGGCAAATCTTCCAACTCGGTGTGGGTATTCATGTCGTACAAACGTTCCGTAAAAATGGAATTAGGCGAAAGATGGGTTGCCGAATTGAAGAATACTGTGGCATTGGGATGGTATTTTGCAATGAGTTCACGCAAGTCTTTCATATGTGCTTTAAGCGCCAGGGCATGGCTTCGCTCAACAGCTTTCGGATCGTTGATGTCAACGCCTTCATTTTTCATTCTGGCTAAAGCAAATTCGTTGTAATTAACGGGAGAAATGTGATAAATGTCGAAAAAGAAGCCATCAAGTTCTTTGTAACGTATACAAATTTCCGCTACCTGTTTTTTAATCAATTCGTGATAAGGTGTTCCAACACTGGCATCCAAACACTTCCAGGAATAAAAAGGACGGGGATCTGCAGGCTTTGCATTTTTTTCGATGTTAAAGCCCACAATATCACCTTCTTTATCTTTGATGCACCATTCGGGATGCTCTTCTGCGTCTTTCACACTCCAACCTACTGCAAAATAGAATGGGCATTTGACACCCATTTCGTGACAGGCTTCCATTTCAGCACCCAATAGATCGAAATTCAGATTGGGATGCATTGCGCCAATTTTTGTTGGGTAGTAACTCCAACCATGATGACCTTTGGCGAAAATGTTAATCTGTTTCAAATGCCCTAATTTAAGGGCTTCCTGGAACTGCTTTTTGTCGAATCGTTCGCCAATTTCCGGAATCAATTCGGAAGTATGAAAATCAAGATGAACCTGCCTGGTTGGTAAAGGTTGGTCTGTTGTCAATTGTGACTGGCCTGTCATGATACTGTTCATGCAAAATAGGATAAGTATTGTCAGTAGTAATTTCATCTCTTTGTTTGTTAAGATTACACGAATTTTACTTCTAATTTTTATGTTTTTCCTTTATTCTTTTCAAGTTCCGAATTCTATTCCAGAATGATAAAACCCCTTGGTTCGATTTTCTGTTTCCCGTGCATATATTTCGTATCACCAAAATTTACCACGACTTTTTTACCAGAAGAAAAAACCGTTTCCTGCACTTTACGATCCGCTGTAACAAACCTGTGTGTAACAAGCTCGTCATAACCTATTTGCTGTAACCATGGACAAACATTTTGGTAACTTTCCACAAAGGAATTTTTATAGCGATTCCAGAATTCCTGATCGATTGTCCAAAGGGGTGCAGTACCATAAAGGATATTAAACAGGTCTTTTTTCCACCATATTTCGGGCATGTGGTGGTTTGCATCTTCCCACCTCCATGAAGTTACCAGTGCATCGTGATAAACCAATTCATATAACGGAATTCTTGAATATTCATTGATAGAATATTTCAGGTAAACATCAGGGGCTGTTCTTGTAGTAAGCATGATGGATGGCCGTGGATTATTATTCCAGTTGCCATAGTAATAAATAGTTCCCTCTTTTTCGCGGTCAGAACGCCACCAAGTCCGCTGCATTGTCATCATCCCTTGGGCAAAAACGATGTTTGATCCTGCAAAGTCGGCTCCCCATTCCGCGCCTAAAAAAACGTTAAACTTGTTTTTCAGGAGATCATAATTCTTCAGTATCGCCTCGGCATATTGTTTACGCGTTAGCGGATGCTTTTCTGAATAACATTCGTACAGTCCATTGGCCTGATAAACATCTACAAGATATGCTTCATGAGGATACACGGCCAATTCCTTTGAAACACGATTCTCAATTTCAGGGCGTACGGCCCCGGGGCAAACAAAATGCCCGAATTCGTTGGAATAAGTTGAACCGTCAATTTTTCTACTCGTTAACTCGTGAAATTTACCCGGATAATGAGGTCTTCTCAGCCAAAGAACAGTATCCATTTTTGTTCTCGGTTGCACAACAGAATCCTCAGGATGAATATCGGTGAATAATTCATACCCTCCCGTTGCATAACCCAATTCTTTCAGGTAGTTATCATAACCCTCAATGGGGTAAGGATAATGATTCGCATCCCAAAGAATGAAAGCTTTATCGATACCTGATTTTTTCAAATTTTCAGCAAAACCTACTTCACGGGCTTTGTCCCAAACATAAATATGTACCGCACCAACCATTTTTTCAATAGCCGGAAATCTTTTTTGATTTTCACGCAGGGTTATCACATTGTTCTTTTCCCAGATATAATCCCTGTATTTTTTGGCCTGGACTACATATCCCCCTCTATCAAAAAAGTTATACAGTACTTTTCTTTTATAACGAAACTTTTCTTTACTGTTTAACCACACAGGAGAAAACGTAATCAGTCCATCTTCCCTCTTTGTCCGAAGTGCTGCATCATAGGGCGTATCTAAGATTGCCATGTAGCCTGATTCAAGCTTATTATCAACCATTCCCATCCAAGCCATTGACAAACCCCCTCCACAAAAATATGTAATCCCATCTCCTACAGGGTAATCCTGATCATCAACCGGCAATAATAATCCTTCACTATCAGTATAAAGCAGGTAGTGGTTTTTATCAGGTGTAATAAAAGCTGAAGGAAAGGCAAGTTCATCAAACGCCATATTGGAATCGGCATCAATAATTACTTCCAGCGTTGAACTTTCTGTTAATGTTATAGACATATACAGTTGATGGTCGCCTGTTAAAAAAACGTCTAAGGAATCTCCATTCAACCTGGTTTCTTTAACAGAATACTTGTCACTCATTTTTTCCTGTGTCCAAACCTTTTTGCATCGTTTGTCCTTAACCTGCAACTGTATTGTTTCATCATCAAACCGTATTTCCAGGTTATCGTCAAACAATTTCCATCCTTTGGCATAAATTAAACACGGTATTAACAAGAATAGCGTTAATATTATTACCTTCCTCTTCAAAATAAGCATTATATTACTTTTAGTTGTTGTTTATACATGCATTAACAATCTCATTTACTGAACCTATAGCGAGGTTTATGGTATGGTCGCAGGCACCATAATACAACCACAATTCATCGCCTTTTGTAACAGCTCCACACGGGAAAAGTGTATTGTCGCAGTTTCCGTGTTGTTCGTAAGGCATCTCAGGCATCATTAAGTAACTGTTTGTCTTGCCAATTACCTTCCACGGTTGCTCCAAATCGAGCAATATTGCGCCAATATAATAATAGGTTCCACCTGCTGGAGAAAACACGCCATGGATGATATCCAACCAGCCTTTGTCTGTTTTTATTGGCGGTGTTGGGCCAATTTTCTGAACATTCCAAAAGCGATAACCGGCACCAATAACGGGTTTGAAACACCCCCAGTGTATCAAGTCGGGCGAAGAACTGATCCATATATCACCATTGCCACCATCACCACCTCCGGGGCGGTCGAGCTTATAATATTTTCCGTTGATTTTTTCAGGAAAAATCGATGCTCCCCGGTTCTTAGGCTGAGTAATAATATCAATTCTTTCATAAGTAGTAAAATCACGTGTACGCCCCAGCATTCCTACCGGAGAATCGAAGTTATGTACCATTACCGGAGTAACGATGTAGTACCAATCATCAATTTTTGTAACCCGGTTATCGATGAAATGGTGAAAGAGCGGATAGGGATATTCTTCGGATTGTTTTTGAATAAAATTTTCTTTACCGAGCTCAAAATGAATCCCGTCTTTGCTCCGGGCGATTCGGGTTTGTCCGACATCGCGCCCATAGCCTTCGGTTGCAGCATGCTCTACTACTGAAACCAACAAAATAGTTTCATCGTTAAACAGTACCGGCGAAGGATTATATAACTGTGCAGTTCCCGGATAATCCTTAATATCAATCAGTGGATTACAGGCATGCCTTTTCAAAATTTTTGTTACATCCATCATTTCTAAATTTCAAAATTCATAATTGTCTTATAATTATTTCCCACGCTACAACCAGCAAATGCCATCCTACAAAAATTCCAATAATCCATTTCCATAATGCAGGCCATGCTTTTAATCCGACCCAAGGTCCCTTTGTGCCATCGAGCGTGAATATGGTTAAGTTTCGAAGTTGTTCTCTGGGCATTGGCTTTTCAAAATAACTTAGAAAAATTGTGGCCAGAACAGAAAACGTAAATGAGAACACTCCTACCCACGCAAAATTCATGTCGGTAGAAACATCCAGAATTACTGCCAGCAAGGTTCCAAACAACATGGAATAAAAGGCCGCTTTAGGTGTAGCGCGTGTTGAAAAAATACCCACAAGGAACAAAGCAATGATTACCCCGAACAAATCGGCTACCAGGCTTTGTATAAACCCCATAATAATGGTTGATTTTGCAGCCACTGGAATTATTAGGGTTGCTGCTATTATGATGACAGCCTGTATAATACGTGCAAATTTTTTGGTGTTTTTGTCACTTGAACCGGGGCGTATAAAACGTAGGTATACATCGCTGGTAATTAGCGTACTTGAAGCCGACAACAATCCATCGATGGTTGAAAGGAGGGAGGCCAGCAAACCGGCAATAAGAATTCCCCGGACACCTGAGGGGAAATATTCCAGCACAGCTCTCATGTACGAAGCATCGGGGTTGTCGAGTTCAGGTACCAAAACATGAATGCACACACCAATGGCATAGGCCAGCAAAAAGGTAAATACATGTCCTGCACCGGTAAAAAGAATGGCCTTTTGTGCATGTTTTTCATTTTTTGCCGCAAGCAAGCGCTGAGCCATTCCAAAATTACAGGCAATCCATGCTGCACCGGCCATTCCTGCCCATAATAATCCCTCTGGTAAAGGGTACCAGCTTTTAGAATTCAGTTTCCAATCTATTTCTAGCAAAGTACTTGGAAGCACCTGTCCGGCCTGGTTCACTTCTTTAATGCTGGCAAAAGCCCCCAAACCTCCAATCCGATAGATCATAACAACAGCTACCGCAACCAGTGTGAGCGTAATGAAAATGGACTGGTAAATATTGATACGAAGAATGGTTTTCATTCCTCCCATAATTACATAAACCCCAACAATGAGCATGATAACAGCAGCACCTAACCAAAGTGGCCAATTGAAAATCTCGGTCATGATGAGTGAGCCAAGATAAATGGAAGTACCCATCACGATAACCATGTAAACCGTCATGATAACGGAAAAGAATGCCCTCGAAGCAACGTTAAACCTCTTTTCAAGCAGTTCGGGCGTAGTAACAATTTTTGAACGCCAGTAAATGGGAATCAGAAACATTGCAGCCAGTGGGGCAGTAATCCAAAGATTAGCTGCATTGGGATGGATAGACATTCCCCAAACAAAACCGACACCGGCAACTCCCATAATTCCAGTATCAATCGACATGGCAATTAAGGTCAGTCCGGTCTGAAACCAATTTAAATTCTTTCCACCTGTTAAAAAATCAGAAGCAGTTTCTCCCTTGAATCTGCGGCTTACAACTATTCCGGCAATAAATACAATTGCAAAATAGAGGAACACCACCAGCATGTCATAAAAATAATTCATCGGCATAAAAAATATTTTTACACAAAGCTATCGCTGGCAACAGTAAGCCCTTTTAATAATTGTTACATATTGCAGTAATAATGTTACTTCGTGTAATTAGATGTTACAGAGGAAAGCAAAATCGATTGTTCATGAATATAATTGACCTGATTGTTACGGATTTTGGATGAATTCTGATTCTGAAAAATAATGGAATTAGCTCTTTGATTCACCGTATTCGGAAGGTACCATTTTATACTCTTTTTTAAAGCATTTAGCAAAATATACCGGGTTTTTAAATCCAACGGCATAACATACTTCTGACACGTTCAACTGTGAATCGGATAACAATTGTGCTGCCCTTTTCAGTCTGATGTGCTTAATAAAATCAACGGGGGATTCGTCTATGAGGGCATGAAGTTTTCGGTAGAGGTGTACCCGGCTAAGTCCCATCTCAGAAGAAAAAGTTTCAACAGAAAACTCTGAATTTTCAATGTTTGCTTCCACAACACTAAGCGCTTTCCGTAAAAATTTTTCGTCTTCATTTTCCAGTTCAATATTTTTGGGGTCCAGTTTTAAATGTCTGATATATTTTTCTTTCAGGCTTTTACGGATGTTAAGTAGGCTCTTGATTTTTGTTTCAAGAATTTCGACATTAAATGGCTTTGTGATGTAATCGTCAGCCCCCTCTTTTAGTGCATTTAAACGGTCAATATCGGCTGATTTTGCTGTGAGCAAGATTACCGGAATATGACTGGTGCGGATGTTCCTTTTCAACACCTTAAGCATTTCGATTCCATCAAGCCTGGGCATCATGATATCGGCCACAATAATATCGGGTATTTTGTTTTCAGCCAGTTCGATTCCCTCTTCTCCATCTGATGCAGAAAGCACATCATAATCTGGCGAAAGTAGGGTTACCAGATATTCCCTCAAATCGAAATTATCTTCAACGATCAAAATAGTAGCCAGTTGTGATGCCTCCAATTCTTTTTTTATCTGTTCATCAATGTGATCTGAAATATCATTGCAATCAATATCATCCGGCAAAGTCAAATCACCTGGCTTTTGATAATCAAGTTCAACGAACGGCAGAAAAATGGTAAACTTTGCACCACGGTTAACTTCGCTGTCCACCTCTATATACCCGCCGTGTAGCCGGGCAAAATCATTGGAAAGGGATAAGCCAATACCTGTTCCATCTTCATGTTGTTCGTTTTCGTTTTTAATTTGGTAGAAACGCTCAAATATTTTTTCCTGCTCCTTTTCAGGAATTCCTCTTCCAGTGTCTTCAATGGATATAGCAATCATTTTTCGTGAAAAAGATTCTTCTTTTTGCCCCCTGTTCAATTTGTTAATAACCTGTATATTCATCGAAATTCCACCACCTGTCGGAGTGAATTTAAAAGCATTAGACAAAATATTAAAAATTATTTTATCCAATTTGTCCTTATCAAATTCAGTATAGATGCTTTCCGGGGCAGGCAGAAAATTAAATGAGATCTTTTTTTGAAGGGCTAAATCGTTATAGGAATCTGCAATATTCTTCACAAAACTGTTCACTTCACCGTGGTCCAGGTTTAGCTTAAGGTTTCCTGTCTCCTGCTTGCGCAAATCCATAATCTGATTGATAAGTTTAAGAAGCCGGCTGGCATTACGGTGGATGTTTTTAAACTGGTATATTTTTGCTTCATCTTTTTCGATTTTTAGAAGCTGCTCAATTGGGGCAAGAATTAATGTGAGGGGAGTTTTAAGGTCATGCGATATGTTGGTAAAGAATCGCATACGCAGAAGGTCCAATTCCTCGCTTTTTTTCAGTTTATATTTTTCAAACTGAAAGGCCGACTTTTCCTGTTCGCGTTTAATGGTCAGGGTTCTAAGTATAATAAGCAATTGAAAAATTGTGATAAAATAGATAATGAAGGCAATGGGCGTTTTCCAAAAGGGAGGGGATATTTCAATATCCAAAGAGCTTTTTGAATAAGTCCAATCCGTATCACTATTTTTAGCTTTCAACTTAAAGGTGTAATTTCCCGGTTTCAGATTTGTATATGTTGCACTTCGCTTAGAACCAACGTAATTCCAGTTTTCATCAAAATCCTCAAGTTTATAAGCATATTGTATACCGTCAGGGTTATAATAGTCAATTCCCACATATTCAATAGTGAATACCTTTTGTTTATGCTTCAATTTAATCTCTTTTGTATTGGCAATATGCGTTTTTAATGGGCTGTTTTTTTCATTGGGAATTTGAGATTTATTAAAAAGAAAAAAATCGGTTAATTGCAAAATTGGCGTACTTTTTATGGTTTTAATATTCATCGGGTTAAATGAGTTAAAACCATTCAATCCCCCAAAAAGAATCCGATTGTCCGAAAGCTTAATTCCGGTATTTGAATTAAACTGGCTTTCCATAATCCGATACCTGAAATCGTAATTATCAACATTACCCGTTTCGGGGTTAAAGCGAATAATTCCGTTGTTGGTACTCATCCACAGATTATTACTATCATCTTCCCGTATGTCGTATATCGATTCATTTATGAATCCATTTTCGATGCCATAATGCGTAAAATTATTTTGTTCTTTATTAAAAAGATTAAGCTTATTACTTGTAGCAATCCAAATTCTTTTCTTTGAATCTTCAAATACAGCATTGATTATATTACTGGTAAGTGAATGGGGGTTTTGTTCATTGTAAGTGTGTGAATAATAAAGGTCTCCATTTTTTATAAATATACCATTGCCCAAAGTCCCCATCCATAAACAATTGTCAGAGTCTTTTAAAATTGATGTAATATGATAAGTATCGGTAGATGTGCTATTTGAATTATTGACAATGAGACGAATAAAATTTTCTGATTGAGAAGGAAGTAGGTTTAAACCTTCTTTGAAACAACTAATCCACAAATTATTCTCTTTATCGCAGTGCAAATTCATAATGAAATTACTGGCAATTGACTGAAAATTTGTTGGATCATTTTTATATTGGGTATACTTTTTCGATGTTGGATTAAATTTAATAAGTCCATCGCCCCATGTTCCAATCCAAATATTATCTTCTCTATCTTTAACAATGCTTAAAGCAACATTTGATTCAAATTGAAAATGGGCATTGGTTGAGTTAATATTTTTGATTTTATTAAGATTGAAATCATAGATATCAATTCCTCCCCCATCGGTACCAACCCATATATTCTTGTTTTTATCTTCGCAAAACGTACGCGTGTTGTTGATACTTGCACTGTTTGCCTCGAAAGGGACATGCTGATGAAGCCTGAATCCAAAATTTGTTGGATAAAAAGAAATAACCCCTTTCCCGCGGGAACCAATCCAAACAATGCCAAAACTATCCTTAAAAATGCAATTGACTGAATTGCTTTGAATACTACTTGGGTCATAATCTTTCGTGTAGTAACTGGACATGGTGCCATTTTTTTCATCATAAAGCTTTAGCCCTTGATTTTCAGTACATATCCAAATACCATTTTCATCGTTTTTTAAAAATTCATTTGTGGTATACCCGCTAACCTTGTTGCCTTCTTTATCTGTAAGGCATATATGTCTGTTTTTGAAGGTATTAATGTTTAATATATTAATTCCATTATCGGTAGTTCCAATCCACAGTAAACTATCATTTGGAAAATACAATGTGTTGATCTGGTTTGAGGAAAGAGCATTTTTATTAACAAGGTCATTTCTAAATTCAATAAATACATTGTTTAATGCATCATATTTTTTAAGGCCATTATCATCAGTTCCAATCCACAAATTATGCTTATTATCAACAGCTAAACATTTAATATACTGGCTGTATTTCCCATTACCGTTGTTGAAATAAGCTTCAGTTACTTTTTCAAGTTTTTCAGAATATCTCAAAAGGCCTTTGGTTGTAGCAAGCCAAACTGAACCATTATTATCGCTCACCATTTGCCATACCGAAACTTTCTTTAAGTCGGCATTGATTGATTCATCAAATTTTAGATCGTAGAAATGATTTTCTTTAAAATTATAAATGGTAACACCACGCGACAGACTACCTATCCAAATATTCCCGTTTTTATCTTCGAATAAACTAGTTATGAAATTAGAGTAATTGGCTCCTTTAACATTTTTAAAGCTGTATCCATCGAACAGATTAAGACCATCGCGCGTTCCTATCCATAAGTATCCACGGGAATCCTGTATCATACATTCAACAAAGTTTCCCGACAAACCATCATTAATCGTATAATTACGAAACCAAATATCCGCACTACAGGCAACATTGGAATATAACCCGGATAATAAATAAAAAATGACAGCAAATAGTAACTTTGAGATGATCCTTTTCCCCTTGGTCATATAACAAATTATTATTTAGCAAATTTGTCTTTTTTTCTTTAAATAAAGAATGAGATGTTACCACTCTTCTGTTAGTTTGTAACAAAAATTACTCTCCTTCGAAGAAGTTCTGAAATAAATTTAATCTAATTCAAAAATCAGTGATTTTATTTTATTGTTCTTTTTACTGCCAGAAGTCAAATCAGAATGCAATAATTAAATGCTGATTATATGCTTATTATGACATTTTCAAGAAATATCTACAGAAATATAGAGAAAGGGTTTTTTACGTCTGGGAGGCGTGGGGTCGGTGGTTCAAAATCCTCTCACCCCGACAAAACAAAAACCTTTCATGCATTGCATGGGAGGTTTTTTTATTCTTATCCAATCCTGATAGCTACCCCTCCCCTTTTGTGTCCTTGCTGAACATACCGGTGTGCTTCAACAATCTCATCCAACGAATATATTTTATCAAGGTATGGTTTAATTAAACCGGCTTCTGTCAATTCTTTAATTTCCTTTAAGCGGCTTGAAACCAGCTTTAAGTCCCCGTCATCGATCGAAACATTTTCACCATCGCTGGTTAAGGCTTTTTCGCAAGCCCTCCGTAAAACTGATGTCTTCATTTTTCCAACTGCATCCAAAACCAGGTCGAACTGTTTTCCTTCCGGAAGTTTCTCTTGTTTTGTGTAATCCAATACTTCATCAGCGCCCAGCGATTTAACCAATTCATGGTTCCGTTCGCTGCATATGGCCGTAACATGAGCACCTGCCTGTTTGGCTAACTGAACAGCTAATGTGCCGGTTGTACCCGAGGCACCATAAATGGCAATTTGTTTTTTGCTTTTATAATCGCCCTTTTCAAGATATTGAAGTGCAAGCAATCCTCCGTAAGCCAGCATTGTAGCTTCCTCGAAAGTTACATTTGAGGGCATTTTCGATAAACATCCAAATGTAGAATCATCGGTTTTCATGCATTTGTATTCGGCATAGCACCCAATACCAAAACCGGTTAAACCATAAACCTTGTCTCCCACATTGTACTTTGTTACATTCATCCCAATTTCGACAATTTCACCTGCCAACACCAAACCCAATATTGGCCTACGTGGCTTGGTAATGCCCATTGCCAAACGAAAAGGGATTAACAATTTCAAAGGCACCCTGGAACTACGAATAAATATATCGCTGTTGGTTACGGCCGATGCATAAATTTTTATACAAACTTCATTCAGTTTGGGATTTGGTTTATTTACTGTTCCCAATTTTAGTACTTCAGGAGCACCATATTTAGTGCACAGTACAGCTTTCATTGTTTGTGTTTTCATGGTTTAATTAATTTAAATTATTTCGCTTCTTCTTTTTTGTCCAAAGCGGATCCTTGTCGGCATTATACTGAAAAACTTCATCAAATGGCATTTTAAAGACATGTGCAATTCGAAAGGCAAGCTCAAGCGATGGTGAATATTTACCTTGTTCCATGGCCACTATGGTCTGTCGCGAAACGCCAACAGCCTCAGCTAATTCTTTCTGGGTCATTTCATCGTTCATGAAACGCTGTTTCCTGATCGTGTTTGATATGAATTCTTTTGCCATTTTAAAACCCCCTTCTGTACATTACAAATTTTGCCAGTTCAGAAACGAGGCTCGATACAACACCTGAAACAATAAAGGTTACCATCATAACCCACGTTTCCATCCCAAGTGCTTGAGTTCCCATGGCCAAAATAAAACCAAATGTGAAAATCCAGTGTGAAATCCTCACTGAGCGTAATTCAATTAATTTATCCCTTTCATCCGAAACATCTTCAATATCCTCGCTTGTTACAATTTTATTCACGATAGCGAAAATGATGTAACAAACAATCATGGAAACGATGGCTACAGGAATAAAAAGCAAAAAGTATTTGCCCCAAAACTGCATATCGTTTATGATCTCCGGATCGGGCACCACTCTCTTCTGATAGATAATCACTGCATAAATAATCATCAATACAATGGATGTGATCAACGTAAATAATGTCTGTTTTTCTTTGTTGTGCATGGCTTCAACTTTTAAATTAGTAACTTATTTCCGACACAAAGTAAGGTATTTTATTCTATATGTCATATATATTTTACATTTATTTTAGAATTTTTTTAAAAAAGTTGCGAATTAAAGGCTGGAATAAATCAATAGCGTATGATATAGAGAACGTTAAAACAGCTCAGTTTGAATTGGACATTAAATTATTAGCGGGTTTGGCCTTTGAATATTTATATCACCTGTGTTTTCAAAAGCATTTTTCTTTCTTTGCACCATGAACCTGAAAAAATCACCGTTCCCGTTTAAGGTAAATAAATTCCCGTTTTTTTACGGCTGGATAATACTAATTGCCGGAACCATTGGCGTGGTTATGAGCATTCCGGGCCAAACCATGGGTGTTTCAGTATTTACCGATTTCCTCATCGATGCCCTTAGAATTGAACGCACTTCATTGAGCCTGGCTTACCTTTTGGGCACGGTTATCAGCGGCTTTTTAATAACTCGCGCCGGAAAATATTACGACATATACGGGGCACGATTTATGGCCATGGTTTCAGGTTTTATGCTGGGCCTGATGGTTATCGGACTTACAAAAATTGATGCAATCGTTGACCTGATAACCGGTCTGTTTCATTCTTCATACAGGACGCCTGTGGTTTTTGTGCTTTTGGTAATCGGCTTTTTCGGGATACGCTTTTTCGGACAAGGGGTGTTAACCATGGTCAGCCGCAACATGGTCATGAAATGGTTTGAGAAAAAACGGGGGTTTGCCAACGCCATCATGGGGGTTGCCGTATCGTTCGGGTTTTCGTATGCCCCAAGGCTGTTTAACGGCATGATCGAACAATCGGGCTGGCGGGCTACCTGGGTGCAAATCGGCTTATTTGTTGGTATTGTGTTTGTACTTTTCGCCCTGGTATTTTTCCGCGACAATGCCGTTGACTGTGGATTAAAACCCGATGGGAACCTAAAGATTAAAGGTAAAAGAGCATGGCAAAAAACAACCAAAGAGAAAACATTTACCCTAAAAGAGGCCAGGGCAAAATATTCATTTTGGGTATTTAACCTGGCCATTGCCCTGAACGCGATGTATGTAACGGCCATTACCTTTCATGTGGTTTCAATATTCGACCAGGCCGGAATGGACAGGCAAACCGCCATTTCTATCTTTTTGCCGGCATCGTTTGTCGCGGTATTGTTTAATTTTGTTGGTGGTTGGATTAGCGACTTCATCCGTCTGAAATACCTTTTAATGATCAACATGGCCGGAATTATCCTTTCGGGCTTTGCATTAATTCAGCTCGATTCATTGCCGCTTGCCTATTACATTTTAATTGCCGGGAATGGCATCATGAGTGGTTTGTTCAGTGTGTTGAACACCGTTACCTGGCCCCGCTTTTTTGGCACAAAGCACTTGGGTGCCATATCGGGGTATTCCATGAGCTGGACGGTTATTGCCAGCGCATTGGGACCCTATCTGTTCAGCCTTTCGCTAAAATTTACCGGCGCATATACCGCAGGAATACTGTTTTGTGTGGCATTTGCCACTGCCCTGCTCTTTTTGGGAATAAAGGCAAATAATGTGATGTAGGCGTTAGGAACATGCGATTTGAAATCGCACGAAGCAAATGCAATTCATTTGTAACAATTTATTTTTCTTTGTCAAACACCTGTTTTTCTTCCACAACACCGTACGACGACGTGGTTTTGTTTTCAAAAACCAGGCAGCCATCTTCTTCAACCCAAATCACTTCTTTAATCGTCATTTCGCCCCCATCCTGCATGGGAAATTTTGTTGTAATGGTTAGCTTGTTTTTGTTATCATCCCATAAAGCAGTCGATTTCTTTTTCGTTTCCATCCAACCATCGTTAATGCATTCTTTGCCATCGAGGGTAAACCGGTCGGAAATAACAAACGGGTTTCCCTGGAAGGAGGAATGGCGCTCGAGTTTTAATTCATTTCCCTCGTGTGTAATAACGAGTTTTTCAGGAGCCATGCTAAATTGTTCGTTTAACTGGCTTTTTTCGTTGTTAAGTTTCCAGTTTCCCGAAAAATTAACACTTGCAGTAGCAAAAAACGAGATGCAAATTAAAATAAGAAGAAGTTGTACTTTTTTCATTTTTATAAGATTTAGTTAGATTACTAATATAGAATCATTTGTGACAAAAAGGTTTAAGGACACCATGCAATAATTTTCATATTAATTATACCCAAACTTTAACCTGCTCATTACTTGAGCCTTAAAAAGCAACAATGTAGGGGCGTTGCAATTAAGAACGAATTCAATATTTTTGTAAAAAAAGTATATTATGGGCAACGATTGGAAAGACAGGCTTGGTGTTGTTTATTCAACCAATCCCGATTTTAATTACCGGCAAGATGAAAATGAGCAGGAAGAAACCCTGCCCCCAAAGCAGCAAGACCTCAGGGTAACCCTCGATCGCAAACAACGCAAGGGGAAATCTGTTACACTCGTAACGGGGTTTATTGGCAAAGGAGATGATTTGAAAGCACTTGGAAAATTACTAAAAACCAAATGCGGTGTAGGAGGTACGGTAAAAAACGGCGAAATTCTTATTCAGGGCGATTTCAGGAAAAAGGTATTGGAAATTCTTCACAAAGAAGGGTATCAGGCCAAACAGTCGGGCGGGTAAAAAAAGATCTCTTATGTGATCACAAAACGGACTTTGAACAAAATGCCTTTTCATTTGTCATTATGGCAAAAATGAAACATAAAAAAATGGATAGTATGAGTGAAAGAACAGGATTGGTAACGTTTGCCGGAAAACCGGTAACGCTTACCGGAAATGCAATAAAAGTTGGTGATAAAGCACCGGAATTTACGGGTGTCAATCAAAAACTTGAAACCGTCAGTTTATCGGAATTTATTGGTAAAACCGTTGTTGTTGCCGTATACCCGTCGATTGATACGGGCGTTTGCCAGCAACAAAACCGGAAATTCAACGAGATAGCTTCCCAAAAAGAGGATGTTGTAGTTTTGAGTGTTTCGCTCGATTTACCTTTTGCCCATAAACGTTTTTGTGCAGCAGAAGGGCTCGATAAAATTGTAACCTTGTCGGACCACAGGGAACGTGAATTTGGTGAAAATTACGGGTTTCTGATCAAGGAACTGGTATTGCTTGCAAGGGGCACGGTTGTAATTGACAAAAATGGCACCGTACAGTTGGTAGAAATTGTTCCGGAAATAACCACGGAACCCAACTACGATAAAACACTTAAACTGCTGGATAAATTAAGTTAAGCCGCATCGTTCATCGAGTTTTAAAAAGATTAATATTAGCGGTTTAATTACCGGTGGATGTGATTACGACCCTACCCTTTCGATTTTTCGAACGCGGTAGGGTTTTTTATCCTGCGATTCAAAATAAGTTCGCATTTGTATTTCGGCAATCAAACCAATGGTTATAAGCTGTATACCCCCCAGCAAAAGTAACATTCCCAGTATCATAATGGGTTTTCCCCAAATATCCTGATGCAGTAGTTTTAGAATAAACAGGTATATAAAAATTATAATACCCGCAAAAATACCAATGCCCCCCATGGCTCCAAAAAGGTGCATGGGTTTCTGTAAATAGCGTTTTATAAACAGCATAACCAGCAAATCGCTAACCACCTTCATTGTTCGGTTGATCCCGTATTTCGATTTTCCGTGAATACGTGCATGGTGTTTCACTTCCATTTGGGTAATGGTACCCCCCTCGAGGGCAACAAGCACGGGAATAAAACGGTGCAGTTCGCCGTATATTTTGATACTTTTGGCCATTTCGTTACGAAATACTTTAAGCGTACAGCCGTAGTCCCTGATTTTTACATCGGTAGTACGGCGGATTATTGAATTGGCTATACGGCTTGGAAATTTTCGCAACAGCATTCCGTCTTTCCGGTTTGCCCTGATGCCGGCAACGACATCCCAGCCACCGGTATCAGCCAGTTCAATCATTGAAGGGATATCTGACGGGTCATTTTGCAAATCACCATCGAGGGTAGCAACGAAATCGCCTTCGGCCATATCGATACCCGCCTGTATGGCTGAACTTTGTCCGTAATTTTTCCTCAGTTCGACCAATATAAAACGCGCATCGGCAATTTCCCTGATTTTTTGCCGGGTACGATCCGTTGAACCGTCGTCGACAAAAATGGCTTCATAATCGAAACCGTCCAGGGCTTGTTTTATTTGTTCCGCAAGTGGAAGGATATTCTCCTCTTCATTAAAAACACAGACTACCAGGCTTATTTTCATTCGTTTATATCTTTTATGTTACTGATTCGCTGTTGGTTCGCACTATGAATTTATCATAACGAACAGTACCTCCCTCATGGAACTCACCCCGAATTGTCGGGGCTCGTTTCATTCGTTCAAATTGTTTATTTATTTAGGTAACTCATAGCTTGCCCCGGTTTTTCGGGGTAATTTCTCCCGCTTAGGCGGGCTCGTTTCATTGTTTAAAATTTCAAATATTTCCAATAAAATTATCAATTTACTTCACTCTTGCCTCGTTTTTCAAATCTTCTTTTTCCAATCTGTTTCAAAAAATTTATACTTGATGGTTTGCCGGGGATTTTGTCTGCTCGTTTAGCGATAAAATTGCGGAAAATAAAAACGCCGGTAAGCGCGGCAACAAAACCCAATATTGCCCCCCAGAAAACATCAATATAATAATGCTGCAATAAATATATTCGCGAAAAGCCCACCAGTACCGCCAAGATAAAAAGACTGACAACAACCCCCTTTTTTTTATATAAAAACGATATAATCGCTGCCAGGGCAAAGGCAGTCATGGTATGGCCCGATGGAAAAGAATACATGTAACGAATTGGCATTTGTGGTATTACTCTGTGTAAATCGGCGTAAAAGAAATCCCAAAGGGGACGGTAATGCTGAAAAAATAATACCCGTTTAAATAAATTTGAAAACAGTGCAACAAACAACAAGGTTATTAATATGTACAAAGCTTTCCGGTAATCGATAAATAAAAAAAGGAAAAACACACAAACAGCAAACAATCCGCTACCCATGGTTGTAATGATTAAAAAAAACACATCTAAGGCCGGGGTCGACCATGAATTGACCCAAAGTTCAATTTCTCCACGTTCATAGAGAACCATTGTTATAACAGATAAAAGCCCAAAAACCAGAAAGGGGTAATTGAAATATTTAACGGGGAGGTATGTTGTGTTTTTATTCACTTAAAATATGTGCATTTTGTTGATTTGATAAAAATACAAATTCGTTGTTTAATTACTATAACGGGAATGCAAACAAAAAAATATATCCGTCACACAACGAATGTACGAATAACCCATAAAATAAACTTCATTTGCGGGTGAACCGTGAGTTTTGAAATAGTATTGGGGGTTTTACCTACTCTACGTACAAAACTAATCCTTTCAGGTATTCTCCTTCGGGGTGATAAATGCTCACGGGATGATCGGCCGGTTGTGTTAGCTGGTGCAAAATACGTACCGATCGCCCGGCAATTGCCGCACCTGAAAAAACAGCTTCCCTGAATTTTTCTTTCGAAACAACCTGCGAACAACTGAATGTAAAAACCACACCTCCCGTCCTTATTTGCTCAAAAGCCCGTGCATTAATCCGCTTGTAGCCTTGAAGGGCATGACTGAGGGCATTTCGGTGTTTGGCAAATGCCGGCGGATCTAGCACGATCAGGTCGTATTTATCTTTGATATCTTTCAGGTATTCAAAAGCATCGGCAACAAAAGCCTCGTGGCGTGCATCGGACGGGAAGTTCATTTCTACATTTTCACGGGTCAGGTCAATGGCTTTTGCCGATGAATCGACAGAATGAACCAGTCTTGCACCACCCCGCATGGCAAAAAACGAAAAACCACCCGTATAGCAAAACATGTTCAGCACATTGCGCCCACTTGAATAATTTTGCAATAACCGTCTGTTTTCGCGCTGATCGATGAAAAAGCCTGTTTTTTGTCCTTCCTGCCAGTCAACTTTAAACTTGTTCCCGTATTCCAAAACAACGCCGGGTTCCGATTTCCCCAACAAAAAACCGTCAACAGCTTCAATATCAGCCTTAAATGGAATAGTTTTCGCGCTTTTATCAAAAACGGCTTCCAGTTCATCGCCCATTATTTCTTTTAAATGAGCGGCCAACATGGTACGAATTGCATACATGCCAATGGAGTGCATTTGCATCACGGCTGTTTTGTTGTACATGTCGATTATGAGGCCGGGCAGTCCGTCGCCCTCGGCATGTACAAGCCGGTAAGCCGTAGTTTCGGCATTGCCGGCCAGGCACAAAAGTTTTCGAAGTCGATAAGCTTTTTCAAGTTTTTGTTTCCAGAAATTGTCCGTTATTTCAACGTCATCGAAAGAAAAAATGCGCACGGCAATTGAGCCAATCTGGTAATGCCCCAGGCCGAGAAATTCATCGTGATTGGAATAAACTTTTACCGTATCGCCTTCATTAACATTGCCATACATTTTTTTTATCGCGCCTGAAAAAACCCACGGGTGGAAGCGTTTCAAAGATTGGTCCTTCCCCGATTTCAATACAATTTTTGGAAAGTTGTCATTCATCTTCTCCGTTGTTGAAGTGTTCGAATATTTTATACGACACCCAGGCATCGGTTGCCGCGTAACGCAATTGGGCTTCAGTTAGTTCGGGTGTTTCCCAGTTCGATAATTGCTGGGCTTTCGAAATGCGCTTGCCCAAAACTATGCCCGATAATTTTTTAAGGCTGAAGTTATTAATGCCTTTCTCTTTTGCAACATCCTGAAGCTCGACAAACCCGGCAGGCTTAAATTTCTTCTTGGCCTGGAGCACTTTTACATCATCACGTATCGCAATGCCCGCTTTCAAAATATCAGGATTGGCCAACAGAGAAACCACTTCACGGGACAAATCGCGATGGTTTAAACGGAATAGAAATGCTTTTTCGTTGGTTGATAATTGCAGCAATGCCACCGGGTTAACCTGCCCCTTTTTAAACGAAGGCCGGGTTTCGGTATCGAAGCCAAGGAAAGAAAATTGGTTTAAATATGATACGGCTTCTTGCTCTTTGTCCTCGTTATCGATTACAATAATTTCGCCCTCGAAAGCAGAAAGGGGAAGTTGTTCCAATTCTTCTTTTGTGATCGTTTCTTTATAATTCATTATCAATGTTCTCTTCCTTGTCAGAATAATTTTCGAAATGTTTTGAAACCCAGCTTTTTTTATTGTTTTCGTCGGGTTCGTCCATCATCAACGGGGCTTCTTCCTCCCCGTCATCATCCATGTCGTTGTAAATTACAGCATGAATGGCCCTTAATCCATTTACAAGTTTTTGCCCCCAGTAAGTTTCAAAGTTGTTTTGGCATTCCCACAATGCCCCCGTCATTATTTCAGGTGTTCCAATACGAAAGGCCATTATGAAATCTTTCGTATCCTGGTAAATATCGCAAATGTTTTCAGAAATGTTTGCACTCAATGCTTCTTCACTGAATTGCATCCCCGGGTCAAAAACCTCCCGATAACTGTCGTATTGCCCCAGTTTTGTACTCAACCTGTTTAACAAGAATGAATAATCAACTTCGGTGACAAACTTTTCGGGCATATCGGCATTTTCATCGCTTAATGCCGGAATAAGGCTCATTTTCAGGTAGAGTAACGGTAAAACCAACTGCATCTTTTTGAGAAAATCCTTGCGGCTATACGATGCATGTGATTCAATGTATGTGCAATACTCTTTAGCTACTGTAACAAATTCAATAACATTGCGTGAATATACAATATGATTAAGTGCTTCTTCGGACATATTTGAATTTTTGCCTGACAAAAATAACGAAATAATCGGGACGAAAGAATAAGCCCGATGGGCTTTGAATGCTATTCAATTTCGAGATCGCCGGCTTCGTAAGCCCGGAATAATTTTGAAAGGTGCCCCATAAAATTACCGAACTTCCATACGGCCTGTTGTGTACCTTCGGAAATATCCTGATTTTTCAGCTTCATCATCAATATAATGTAAAGGGTGTTTAACGACACTTCAACATCGTGGTGGTCTTGCTTCGATTTTTCGCGTATAAGCTGTATATCGGGCTGAATTTCATTGTAAAGCCGCAAATATTCAGCATCGGCTTTCCGCTCGATAAGCAAAGTATGAAACCGGTTAAGTTCATCGGTGAGGTTTACAAGAAACTGCAAATGCCCCGTGCGTTGTTTTTGTTCTTTTTGCATCATCAACACCAGGTTGCGGTACCAGTCGGCAATTTCGCCCTGTTGTGAAGAATACTTGGATATAACGTGTTTCTGCAGCTCATCCATATCGAGCTTAAAAGCCCTGATGATGTCTTCAACCTGCCACATATAAAGGATGTATTCCGATATGTTTTTTTTTCGTTTCTCTTTTGCTACAATCATATCAAACTAAGGATCAAGAAAGTTATCTATATCGCGGCGTTCTTTTTTTGTTGGCCGCCCTTTACCTTTTTCCCTGCCGCTCCACTGCATGTATTTTTGCATCTCAAGAATTTCGAGGTTTTCAGCCGGCGTGATATCTTCCATGAATTCGGGGACAAGTTTTGCGCCCATCCGTTTTTCGGTAACCTGAAGCACTTTGTACCGATATACAACGGGTTGTTTTTTTACTTCAACAACGGTTCCGGCGTGCACTTCGCGCGATGGTTTTACCTCAATTCCATCGATAACAACCCGCCCTTTTCGGCAAGCTTCGGAAGCCATGCTCCTTGTTTTATAAACACGCACGGCCCAAAGCCATTTGTCTATGCGTACACCGTTTGCCATTACTTGTTGTTAAAAAGATTCATGGCGCGGTCGAGGCCGAGGGTTACAAACGAATGGATAAGTTGAATAACCACATCGATACGCCCTTCAAGGGCCTTTTCCTCTTCATCGTCCCATGTGCTCAAAACATAATCAACCTGCCGGCCTTTCAGAAAGTCGTTGCCAATACCAAAACGCACCCGTGCAAAGTTAAAGGTGCCAAGTGTTTCGGCAATATGCCGTAATCCATTATGACCGGCATCGCCGCCTTTACCGCGCAGGCGTATTGCACCAAAAGGCAGGGCAATATCATCGACCAGTACCAGCACATTTTCGAGGGGTATTTTTTCTTTGCGCATCCAGTAACGGACGGCATTTCCGCTAAGGTTTACGTAGGTAGATGGTTTTAGCAATACCATGATCCGCGCTTTGTATTTGTATTCAGCAACAGCCCCGTAACGTTTGTTCGGGTTAAAAACAACATTGGACGCCCCGGCAAGGGCGTCCAATATATCAAAGCCAATATTATGGCGTGTGTTTTTATATTCGTCACCAATATTTCCTAAACCAACAATTAAATACTTCATCTTTTGAAATTGCAAGGTTTAATACAGGAAAAACGGTTAGCATAGAAATCGCTATTGTTCTGACGATTCTTCTTTGCCTTCTTCTCCGCTTTCATCTTCACCTTCGGCTTCGGCTGCAGCTTCCTCATCTTCAGGTAGCGGTTCCAAACGTGAAGTACGGGTTACCACAATGCGAATTACCGGTACCGCTTTATTGTTTAAAAAAGTAACATTTTCAATTTCGAGGTCGCTAACCCTTAGTGTGTCACCAATATCGAGATCCGAAACATCGATACTGATAACATCGGGCAGGTCTTTTGCCAATGCAAGTACTTTTAAACGGCGCATTTCAACCTGAAGTTTTCCACCCTTTTGTATCCCCTTGGCAAAACCTTTAACTTCAACAGGTACGGCAACCTTAACGGGTTTATCGTCGGTTACTTTTAAAAAGTCGATGTGAATGACTTCGTCCCTAACCGGATGAAACTGCCAATCCTGGATAATGGCCTGATGTTTATCCCCGTCAATATCAAGATTGATTAAATAAACACTGGGTGTGTAGATAACTTTGATCAGTTCATTGCGCTTAACGTAGAAATGAATGTTCTTTTCAGAACCATAAAGCACACACGGCACCTTGTTTTCGTTGCGCAATTTTTTCGAGTCTTTTTTTCCGGTAGCTTCCCTTAGCTTACCTTTAATTTCGAATGTTTTCATCATTTTTCTTTTGTGGTACTCAGCCCTCCCCGATTGTTCAGGGCAAACCGCATACACATGTTATTACTCAATTTTTTTAAGCGCTGCAAAGATATAATATTCTACATAAAAACACCGAAGGCCGGTATTATTTTTAAAACCGGCCTTGCGGAATTGTCAATATTCGGTTGTTTTATTTATTGAATATAAAACGAACTAATTGATTTGTAGTAATATACTTTATCAATCACATCGGCCAACAGGGGGGCGATGGATAATATTTTAATTTTTTCAGATTCCTTTTTCAAGGGTATTGTATTGGTGAAATAGATGGCTTCCAAAGCTGAATTTTCGATGCGTTCGAAGGCCGGCCCCGAAAGAACGGGGTGTGTTGCAAAAGCCCTTACGCTGTTGGCGCCTTTTTCAATAAACAGGTTTGCAGCGGTTGTAATGGTTCCGGCTGTATCAATAATATCATCTACAATGATAACGTCTTTACCTTTTACATCGCCAATAACGGTCATGTCACCAATAATGTTTGCCTTGCTGCGGGTTTTATGGCAAATTACCAGGTCGGTTTCGAGTAATTTTGCATAGGTGTTTGCACGCTTTGTTCCGCCCACATCGGGTGAAGCGATCACCACATTGGGCAAATTCATTTCTTTAATGTAAGGCACAAACAACGATGAGGCGTACAAGTGGTCGACAGGAACATCGAAAAAGCCCTGTATCTGATCGGCATGAAGATCGACCGTTATGATGCGGTCAATGCCTGCTTTCGACAACACATCGGCAACCAGTTTTGCACCAATCGATACCCGTGGCTTGTCCTTCCTGTCTTGCCGGGCATAACCGAAATACGGGATTACGGCAATTACTTTGTAGGCCGATGCCCGTTTAGCGGCATCAATCATCAACAGCAGTTCCCAGAGATTATCGGATGGAGGAAATGTCGACTGAACAATAAACACGTACGATCCCCGTATGGTTTCTTCATAACAGGGTTCAAACTCACCGTCGCTGAAATATGGGCACGACGATTTTCCCAATTCGATGTTTAGCTGAGAACAAATTTGTTCGGTTAAATAGGATGTACCTATCCCGGTAAAAACTTTAAGCGGAGCTTTCCTAGGCATTCTAATGAAGTTTTGGTTGTTTGTCTATCCCTGATGCAAAAATAAAAATAACCCTTCTGTTTCCAAGAATTAATAATTTAAATTCTCTTCAAAAGTTTATATGTTACAAATTACTAATATTTTCTAATTGTTCAAATTAACATTCCCGATAAATTCGAGTATTTCATCGCGTCCCAGGCTTGAATTAGCCGAACTTACAAACATGGATGGCAGTTCTTCCCAGTTTTCTGACAACTTTTCACGGTAGTTGTCCATAAATTTCTCAAATTCGGTTTTGTTCAACTTGTCGGTTTTAGTAAAAACAATTACAAAAGGTATGCTGTTAATTCCAAGCCATTGCATAAACTCAAGATCGGTTGCCTGGGGTTCAATCCGCGAATCGACCAAAAGAAAAACACAATAAAGGTTACTCCGGAACTTGAGGTAGCGCCTGATAAATATCTGCCAGTTTTTACGGTCCGTTTTCGAAACTTTTGCAAATCCATAGCCGGGAAGGTCAACCAGGTACCATTCGTTGTTAATTATAAAGTGGTTGATTAACCGGGTTTTTCCGGGCTTACCCGATATTTTGGCAAGCTTTTTTCGCCCGGTCAGCATGTTTATCAGCGACGATTTTCCCACATTCGAACGGCCAATAAAAGCATATTCAGGCCTGTCGGGTGCCGGACATTTACCAACATCGGTATTACTCATTACAAATCGTGCATCTTTAATAATCATAGAAAAAATATTTACTGTATGTAAACTTCTAGCAAACCCGCTTTTGGCGAAAGTGGCTCAATCCTGACACTGTTGAGCCCTGCGGGTATCAGAACGGTTTCGCCCATTGTTACTTTTTCCTTTTTGCCACCAACTTTCCCAACTTCAAAAACACCATCGGTACACATCAATATGGCAAAACTGTCGAAGGCATAATAGTCGCGCTCAACGGGCAAAGTCAACTCAAAACGGTTTGTTGTAAAATAGCTGCATTTAATTAATTCAAGCGGTTCGTTTTCCTTGCCGGCAACCACTTTTTTGGGCGTTTTTACCTTCGAATAGTCAATAACATCAAGCGCCAGATCAAGGTGCAATTCGCGTCCTTTACCGTTTTGATCTTCGCGTCCGTAATCATAAATGCGGTATGTTACATCGGAAGTTTGCTGAATTTCGGCAATCAGGTTACCCGAACAAATGGCATGAACCCTGCCGGCCGGCACAAAAAACACATCGCCTTTATTTACCTGTTCGTAATTAAATAATTCGGTAAGGGTTCCTTTCTCGAGTTTCTGTAAAAACTCATCGCGGCTGGTATCCCTGTTAAAACCCGATATGAGTTTCGATGAGCCATCGCCGTCAAGAGCAATCCACATTTCGGTTTTGCCCCAGGCATTGTGCCTTTCACGTGCAGTTTTATCTGCAGGGTGTACCTGGATGGAAAGGTCGGCATTTGCATCGATGAGTTTAACGAGCAACGGGAATTCGAGGCCAAACTGCTCAAAAACTTTTTCGCCAACGAGTTCACCCATGTAAACTTCAATCAGTTCCTGCAGGTTATTACCGGCCAAAACACCATTCGAAACAACCGATATATTGCCTTCAACAGCCGAAAGTTCCCAGCTCTCTCCAATATTGTTTTTTCCATCTAAATTTTTCCCAAACTTTTCACTGAGCCTGTTGCCTCCCCAAATCCGTTCTTTGTAAAGCGGCTTAAATTTTAGCGGGTATAATTCCATATCAAAATATTAAAATTCAAAATCTACAGCAGCACGGCTGGTTGTTACTTCCATTATAAATTTTACGATTTTCTGATGATCGGGGTGAACCCTGTAAGCATCAAGGTCTTTTACCGAATCGAAATGTGTAATGAGGCATAAATCATACGAAGGTGATTGAATATCAATGTGCTTTCCCACCTCGATATATCTTAACTCTCCAATGGTTTCCTTCAGAGTCATCAATCTGGCTTCAAGCTCATTAAGCACTTCTTTTTTCTCGCTTTCGGAAGCATAATCCTTCATTTTAAAAAGAACAACATGTTTAATCATAGTACAACACTTTACTAATTTTTGCTAAATAATAATGTAAAAGTTTGACAAATATAAGGCTGTTTATTTTGAGAATATAAATTAATTTTGGAAAAACGAAAATTATGATTGTAATTGGCATTGCCGGAGGAACGGGCTCGGGAAAAACAACGGTGGTAAATGAAATTGTTAAACGCATACCTCAAACCGATATAGCCATTATTCCACAAGATGCTTACTATCGCGACAACAGCGACATACCCCTTGAAGAACGACGGAAGATCAATTTTGACCACCCCGACTCTGTTGAATTCGATTTGTTGGTTAACCACATCAACCAGCTTAAAAAGGGAAAAAGCATTACCCAGCCAATATATTCGTACCTGAACTGCACCCGTTTTGATGAAACCATTAAGGTTGACCCCCGCCACATTGTGATTGTTGAAGGAATCCTCTGCCTTACGCATGCGAAACTCCGCGCATTGATGGACATTAAAGTATTTGTCGACTGTGAAGCCGACCTTCGCTTATCGAGGGTTATTACCCGCGATATCATCGAGCGTGAACGCGGCGTTAAAGAAACCCTTAAACGATACGAAGAAACGGTAAGGCCCATGCACCTGCAGTTTATCGAGCCCAGCAAACGCTACGCCGATATTATTGTGCCTCAAGGTGGAAAGAACAAAGTGGCAATTGACATTTTAACCCAGTATATCGAAAAACAATTAGCTGAAAAATAAATCATTATGCTCAATCAAATCAACATTGAATCGATCTTGTTCATCGACATTGAAACTGCCCCAATGACACCGGAATTTGATGAATTGCCTGAGAATTTTAAAAAGTTATGGGACAAGAAATCAGCCTACTTTCGAAAAGAAGATGAAACAGCCGAAGAAGTTTTCGAACGTGCAGGCATTTACGCTGAGTTTGGCAAAATTATTTGCATTTCGGCCGGAACGGTATACAAAAAAGACGGCGAATACCGCTGTCGTGTTAAATCGTATGCCGGCCACGATGAGAAAAAGCTGCTCTCCGATTTTGTAAAAATGCTCGATAACTATAACCGTACCGGCAACATTAAACTATGTGCCCACAACGGACAAGAGTTCGACTATCCGTATATTTCGCGCCGTTGCCTGATTAACGGGGTGAAAATCCCGAAAATCCTCGACATAGCCGGGGCCAAACCATGGGAAATAAAAGAAAGCCTGCTCGACACCCTGCAATTATGGAAATTTGGCGATTACAAACACTTCACATCGCTCGACCTGCTCTGCGCCATTTTTGAAATACCAACACCCAAAGACGATATTGACGGCAGCATGGTAGCTAATGTATATTGGCAGGAAGATAACCTTGAACGCATTGTGAAATATTGTGAAAAGGATGTGTTTGCACTTGTTCAACTATTTTTACGGTATCAGGGCAAGCCAATACTTCCGGCAGAAGCCTTTGAAAGTGTTGAATAAATGAATTTCCAGGCAAATTGAGAAGGTGTGACATGAATCTGTCATTGGTCATTGGTCATTGGTCATTGGTCATTGGTCATTGGTCATTGGTCGTTAGTCATTGGTCAGTTATTAACTACGCACTTCAAACTATTGACTATTGTCTTCTGTTTCGCTCTGCGGAATTCCGTTGCACTACATACATTGGGTCTTTTAAATCTTGTAATGTGATTCGATTATTCCTTGGAACCAACCAACTGGCAATATTCTTTTCAACACAACAGCCAGTTTCTGATCGAATGACCCCACCACGTATCGGTTACGGGGGTGTTTGCATTCAACAATTTCACAAAGTTTCCGGGCAAGAATTTCAGGGTTCCAACCTCCGGTTTCATCTTTTTCAATTTGCGAAAGCGACCGGTTGAATTGCGCTTCATAAGGGCTATTATCAGCCAAAATATTGGTACGGTTGGCCGTATTGCTTGTTGCAAAATCGCCCGGGTTTACCACAACCACTTTAATATTGAACTGTTTCAACTCCATGCGCAGGGCTTCGCTTAGGCCTTCAATTGCAAATTTGCTGGCCGAATAAAACCCCTGGAAAGGCAAGCCCATCAGTCCGCCTATTGAGCTGATGTTGATGATTGTTCCTCTTCCCTGTTTGCGCATAACGGGTAAAACTTGCTGTGTAAGTTGAACCGTTCCCGTAAAATTAGTGCTCATCTGGCGTGCAAACAAATCAGCCGGAGTTTCTTCAACGGCCCCCCCGGTATGCATGCCGGCATTATTGATCAAAACATCAATCCTGCCTTCTTTAGCGGAAACCTCTTCAACGGCACTTTTGATTGACGCCTCATCTGTCAGGTCCATTTTCAGAACATTGACACCATCGGGAGTAGCACATTCTTTGCGTACCGTACCATAAACAGTATGACCGCGTTTTGTCAGCAAACCGGATGCATGCTTACCAAAACCCGATGATATGCCCGTAATAAAAATAACTTTCTTCATGAAGAGGAGGTTTTAAGAAAAAAAAACCTGCTATTTGTAAGCAGGAATTTCAGCAAGTATACCGAGTGCTTTTGCTACTTTCGAAATTTTATCAACCGCTTCGTCAACCTGGCTGAAGGTATGTGTTGCCATAAGCGAAAACCTTATCAGGCAATCTTCTTTGGGCACAGCCGGTGAAACAACCGGATTAACAAACACACCTTGATCTAACAGCATCTGTGTCATTTTCAGGGCTTTCATATCATCACGGATAAAAAGCGGGATAATGGGTGTTTCGGAAATACCGGTATCGAAGCCGTTTTCAACAAACGCGCGTTTTGCATAATGGGTAAGGTCCCACAGGTGCCTGATTCTTTCAGGTTCACTTTCCATGATGTCAAGCGCGGCATTAACGGTTGCAACCGAAGCAGGTGTCATGCTGGCGCTGAAAATAAGTGAGCGTGAATTGTGTTTGATAAAATTAATAACTTCATTATCGGCAGCAATAAACCCGCCCAACGAAGCCATCGACTTTGAAAACGTTCCCATTACCAGGTCAACCTTGTGTGAAAGTCCAAAATGGGCGGCTGTACCTTCTCCATGTGGACCAAGAACACCCAGGGAATGGGCATCGTCGACCATGATTGACGCGTTGTATTTATCGGCAAGTTTCACCAAATCGGGCAGGTTAACAATATCGCCCTCCATCGAGAAAATCCCGTCAACCACAATAAGTTTAATCCGGTGTGGCTCACAAAGTTTCAGCTTATTTTCGAGCGAATTCATGTTGTTATGGGCATACTTCATTACCTTCCCAAAAGACAGACGGCTGCCTTCAATAATGGAAGCATGATCCAGTTCGTCGAGAAAAATATAGTCGCCACGCCCGGCTAAAACAGAAACGACCCCCAGATTAACCTGGAAGCCGGTGCTGTAACACAAAGCTGCATCTTTCCCAATAAGCTTTGCCAAACGTTCTTCCAACTGAATATGAATGTCGAGTGTACCATTTAAAAAACGGGAACCGGCGCAACCGGTACCATACCTTTTGATTGCCTCAATGGCAGCCTCTTTAACTTTTGGATGGTTGGTCAATCCCAGGTAACTGTTCGATCCGAACATCAGGACTTGTTTGCCGTTGATATTAACAACCGTATCCTGGTCAGATTCTATCTCCCTAAAATAAGGATAAATGCCTGCTTCGATTACCTTCTGAGGCGCATCGTAAAGCGAAAACTTATCTCTCAATATTCCCATTTATCAATCCAATTAGTCAGTAAAATCTGCGGTAAATGTAAATAAAAAAGTAAGAAATGAAACAAATTTCGTAATGATTTAAAAAGCAAACAGGCATTTGGGTTACAGAAAATTGTTTCTTTCCAATATATCATTTCGCTTTGCATATTATTTACAACTATTTTGAAATGAATTTTTTACAACTAAACAAATTCGGCACATATTCATTCGGCAAAATAGAAAAACAATTACTACTTTTTTTTCAATTTTTTCAATAATAATGCATTTCAACTACGATTTGTTCGTTTAAATATTCAAGAAAAACGAAGATCAAATTCGATAAATCCTCCTATAAACAAATTTGCCGGGCAAATGCCGGGTAAAAAATCCGAAAATACGTTGACCGGCAAAAACTTCTGCCATAAACTTGTATCGTAAAATTTTAAGGAAAATTCTGTTGAATAGAATCAATCGTTATCTTTAAACTGAAAATTATGGAAACAATGAAACAACCTGAACTTGGAAAGAAAATAGCATCGCTGAGAAAGGAAAAAGGCCTGACACAGGAAGAGCTGGTTGAAATGTGCAACATTAACGTCCGTACCATTCAACGCATCGAAACGGGTGAGGTTTCACCACGCACCAGTACTATAAAATTAATTCTTGAAGTACTTGGCTACGACTACCAATCGTTTGAAAATGACAAGGAAAATAAAGCAGGCAACGGAGAGTCATTCATCCAACGCTTGTCAGAAATATTTCTTATCGACTTCGACCCGCACAAAAACCTTGCGTCAACAAGTAACCAGCTAAAGCTTGCTTTTTTTGCAGCACTTTTGAATTTCCTGCTTGGATTCATTGTTTCGGGATTCGAACACGTAAGGTACGAGCAATGGCTGCATTACGACAATTACACGGTTTACACGGTAATAAAACTGATTGATTTTTGTGCATTCATCCTGTTGCAAAGGGGCTTCATTATTTTGGGCGATTATTTTAAAAATCCGCTGTTGAAAATTACATCGTACATCATTATTGTTCATGAAACTTTCAACGTTGGCTATACAATCCTATCGTTATATGAACCCTCGATTGAAAGTCAGTACATCGACAGCGGCATATCCATAACCATCGGGGCAATACTGATCATTTACAGCTTGTCGATTAGCAGGCTCAAGCCCTACCTGGGCATCGTTTCACGCTGGGCTGCCGTATTTGTATTTATTTCCGGTTTTTTCCTTTTAACACTTATACTTTGGTGGGTCGGACTGATCTTTTTAATTCCTTTCGAAATACTCGAAATCATTATCATGTTCAAAGCATTGGAATACCTTAAGAAAGAACACTTTTAATAAACAAATTTATACAAAACGATTTATCAAATTTTTAACATCTTTAACAAAAGGAAACATGAATGAATTTGAATCAATTTGCACTGAGCTTGAAAAGTTGGTTGTTGAGTGGGAAAACATCCTTAATTCATTGGATAATAAAATACTTTCACAACGAAGAAATATTCAAAACAGGACTATTAAACAAATTGTAGGACACATGGTCGATTCGGCTACGAACAATACCCACCGGGCCGTTCACATGCAATATGGCGAAAATCCCTTGCGTTTTCCCAATTATGCGACCCATGGAAATAACGACCGGTGGATTGCCATTCAAAATTACCAGGATGAAGATTGGGAATTACTGGTTAATCTTTGGAAATATTCGAACCTGCATATTGCCCATGTATTCAGGAATGTAAACCCTGAAAAACTCGAAAACCGGTGGTTACATGATGATGTGAATGGAGTTACCCTGCGGGAATGCATTGTCGACTTCCTGCGGCATTTCAAGTTACACCTTTCAGAAATTGAGGAACTTATGAATAAAAACCCATGATACCTGTTTGGGATGTTTGTTCTAAAAAATATTTATTTAACCAGTTTTATAAAAACAGACTTGAATGTAGCTAATTCTTTTTTTGACAACTTGCCTAAAACCGCAATTTTATCTTCCCGCTTTAATGTTACTATCCTATCGGTTTTTATAATTGACCGTGCCCTTAAACCATTCTCAGGACTTGCTTCTAAAACAATTTCCCTTTTTGTCAATTGATCAGGAATTACTGAACTAATTGCTGACACAACAATATCTTTGTAAATGTCTGCGGTTTCAGCAATAACAACAGCAGGCCTCACTTTTTTGTTGGTAAGCTCAGCATAAGGAAAAGGAATAAGAATTATATCGCCGGTTTTCATACGATTAAATTGTTTGTCTTAAAGGTATCGTATGGAACTCCCCCCGACAATTCGGGGCTCGTTTCATCTGCTAACATTTACAAATCTTTATTTGGGCTCCTTTAAATAATCCTGATAAATGTCTTCTCTTTCATCTCCCCAAAAATCAAAACCTCTTGTTTGGGCAGAAAAATCGCGGAACTGATCATCGGCTTGCTTCAATTCTTCAATAAATGTTACAACTACCCGATATTTCTTTTTTTCGTTAACCCTATCCAATAATCGTATGTTTTCTCCGTCATATATACCTTTTACAGAAAGCATAAATAAAATTTTAAATTTACTGTAAAATTAATAATTTTTTCAACAACACATTTCTGACAAAAAGCTAAAAACGAATTACTATAACAGCGAAAGAACACTCCTACAATTATTTGTTTTTTACAGAAAAGTACTTTTCATCATTTCAATGCATCGAACAATATTTCAACCGGGTGAAAGGCTTTCCGGCCCGTGCCGTGTGCAATTTGTTCGCGGCAACTGGTTCCCGGAGCAGCAATAACAATCGCTTTGGGAGTTTTTCGTACCTCGGGAAACAATACCAGTTCCCCTATTTTCATCGATAAATCGTAATGTTCTTTTTCGTATCCAAACGATCCAGCCATTCCACAACACCCCGATGGTATTTCTTCGACCGAATAATTCGTGGGCAATTCAAGCATTTTTATCGAAGCCGTAGTGGTTGCGAGTGCTTTCTGGTGGCAATGCCCGTGTAATTTTATTTTCAGGGTTTTATCTGTAAAAACTTCAGTAGATATCCTTCCCGCCTCAACTTCACGTATGATAAATTCATCGAACATCAGTGCGTTATCGGCTAAACAGCTGGCCTTTTCTTTTAATTCCCCCCTCACCAAATCGGGGTATTCATCCCTGAACGACAGTATTGCCGAAGGCTCAATGCCAATAAGGGGCGTTTCGTCCGACACAATATCACTTAAATAGCCTACATTTTTTTCGGCCAGCCTGCGTGCTTTTCGAACCAAACCCTTCGAGAAGTATGTCCGGCCACTGAACGTATGTTTAGGTATTTCAACTTCATAGCCCAGTTTTTCAAGCAAAAGAATTGCCTTAATCCCAATATGCGAATCGTTTACATTCAGGAATTCATCGTTAAACAGATACACCTTTCTGCCCCTTTGTGATTTTTGCCGGACATGTTTCCTGTTCCAGTTTTCAAGGGTTACTTCCGACAAAAGGGGTAAAGGCCTTTTTACAGAAAAGCCCATAAAGAGAGATACGATTCGGGAAAGTACTTTCGATTTTGCCACGACATTATAAAGCAGCCGGAAATTAGAGGCCAGCAGCATTAATCCCGGAAAACCACCAACAATTTTCGACCTGAGGGAAACCGGGTTTCCATCGTAATGGTTTTGCAGAAATTCGGCTTTCAGCCGGGCCATATCAACCCCCGACGGGCATTCGCTTTTACATGCCTTGCACGAAAGGCAAAGATCGAGGGTGTACAAAATGTCCCGGTTATCGGCCCAGTTCATTTCAGACGGACGTGTAGCAAGCTCCCGTAAAATGTTTGCCCTTCCCCGGGTCGAGTGCATCTCGTCGCGGGTAGCCATGTAACTCGGACACATGGTTCCGCCAATAATTTCCGATTTGCGGCAATCGCCCGAACCGTTGCACCTTTCGATAGCCCTTGCCAACCCTTGTGAAAGCTTATAATCGAAATATTCGTTAAGCGAAGGCATTTCCTGTCCGGGCGTATACCGTAACGATTGATCCATACGTGGTGTATCAATAATTTTGTCCGGGTTAAAAATCCCGTCGGGGTCCCAGTTTTTTTTCAGTTTCTGCAAAAGCTTGTATACTTTTTCTCCCAGCATGAACGGTATAAACTCGCCCCGGAGCCTGCCATCGCCATGTTCGCCGCTTAACGAACCGTTGTGTTTTTTAACCAGTGCCGCCGTTTCGCGTGCTACCGTACGGAACAATTCCACGTCGTGCGGATCCTTAAGGTTCAGTATCGGCCGCAGGTGCAATTCACCGGTAGCAATGTGGGCATGGAATACTGCCTTAAGGCTGTATTTATCGAGCATTTGCTGAAATTCGGCCAGGTATTCCGGCAGTTTGTCAACCGGTACGGCTGTATCCTCAACCACCGAAACGGGCTTGGCATCGCCCGGCATGTTCGACAAAACACCCAGGCCGGCTTTCCGCAAATCCCACACTTTTGTGATATCATCGCCAAATACCAGTGGAAAATGGTAGCCAAAACGGGCATTTTTCATGTCGGCTTCAATAATTGCTGCCCGTGCAATTATTTCTTCTTTCGTATCACCCCACAATTCAATGATTAAAATGGCCTCGGGAACGCCTTCTATAAAAAAACGGTTACGTTGCAGTCCCTTGCTTTCACGTGTAAGGTTCATGATTGTTTTGTCCATCAGCTCAATGGCCGAAGGCTTGTGTTTTAAACCTATAATGTTTGCATTAAAGGCATCGGTAAGGCTTGAAAAGTGCACACACATCAATGCCTTTTCGGGAGGAGGTAACGGCACCAATCCCAGTTTCATTTCGGTAACAAAAGCCAGCGTACCCTCCGAACCGGCAATCAGCTTCGAAAAATTGAATTTTTCACCTTCGGGATTGAAAGGCTGCATATTAGCAAGCATATCGAGGGCATACCCGTTGTTACGCCTTGGAACGGAAGGGTGCGGGTATTGGTTGCTTATTTCACGAACATTTGCTTCATCGGTCATTATTTCATAAACGAACCGGTAAAGTGTATTTTCAAATTTATCACCGTTCAATTTTTGCTGAAATGCTTTCTTATCGAGGGGTGAAAATACCGCTTCGGAACCATCGCCCAACAAAGCTGTAACTTCAATAATATGTTCCCTGATGCTGCCGTGCACCAGCGAGTGCAACCCGCAACTGTTATTGCCCAACATGCCCCCCATGGTACACCGGTTGGCGGTTGATGTTTCGGGACCAACCATCAGCCCGTGTTTTTTCAGTTCAATGTTCAGCTCCGAAAGGACAACACCCGGCTCTACCCTCACCCATTTTTCGTCAGGGTTTATTTCAATTATTTTGTTCAGGTATTTCGAAACATCTGCCACAATACCGTTGCCCACAACCTGCCCGGCAAGCGAAGTACCTGCACCACGTGGTATTAGCGAAGTTTTGTTTTCGCGGGCAAAACGAACCAGGGTTTGAATGTCGTTTTTCGAAGCCGGGAAAACCACGGCCTGAGGCAATTCACGATACGCCGAAGCATCGGTGGCAAAAAGTATTCTTGAGATGTGGTCGAAACGAAGTCCACCTTCAAGCTTTTTTGACAAATGTTTGAATTGCTTATTCACTAAAGATGAATTGGTCATTGATGAAATGGGTTTTGGGCTATTATCGTTGAAAGAGTGTTAGACCAACACGTTCGATGTGTTCAATAAGCGGTTTTTCCTTTATTTGTTCAAAAATCTCTTTTGCTGTTTTTTTCATCATATTAAATACAACTTATTCACTAAGAGGCAATTGAAAATCACCTGCGACAATTCCTTTTACGGTAATATCTTCATCTAAGTCTTCCCATCTAAGGGCATAACCGTTTAAACGTACCTTAACTTCTTTTAATTGTTTTTCTGTAGCTTGCGACAATATTTTAAACCTGTTGGCCGGAAAACTAATGGTTCGTCCATCGGTTAACCCAATAAAAATTGTTCTGCCTCCACTCCATGCTCTAATTGCTACAGGCTCAGCTATATGAATTGAATTATTTTCCATGGAATTCAATGTATTTACTTTTCCTTTTACAAAATTACAAAATAAGAAATTAATTTATTCCAACTCTACAATTGTAATCCCTGCCCCACCAAATTGTACGTGTTCGTCGTGAAATGACTTCACAGCCGGTTCGGTTTTGAGGTAATCCCTGATCACTTCTTTCAAAATGCCGTAACCCTTCCCGTGCAAAATACGTAACTGCGAGGCCCCAACCATGATGGCATCGTCGATAAAAGCCTGTATGTTTCCCAGCGCCTCTTCGGCACGCTGTCCGCGCACATCAATGTCGGGCTTGAATTGCAGCTTTTTATTCAGCAATTCGTTGGTCCTTTTCAACGAATCGGCTTTGGGGACCTGCCGCTTTTCTTTTTCCTTCTTTTTGGCTTCGTTGTTGCTAATGGGCTCAATTTTATCGATCGACACTGTTGAAAGCAAGTGACCAAGTGCAATTACAGCTTTTTTATTGTCAAAATCGACAATTTCACCAACGGTGCCACTGTCCTTAATGCGTACTTTATCGCCTTCAGCGAAAAGCTTTTTAGGAGATACCGGTTTCGTTACATCTTTGTTTTCGCGATACACTTTTTTGTTTCCCCGCTTCTGCTCCTTTTGTTTAAGTTTCTCAATTTTCCGCTGAATTTTTGCTTCAAGTTCCGGGTTGGTCTGTTCAAGTTGTTCTTTCTTTTTTACCAGATTTTTACGGATATCCTTGGTCTTTTCTTTCTCGGCCTGACTTTCGCGTATTTCCTTTATGGCATTCTCAATTAGCTTGTTTGCATCATCAATAATGCGTTGTGCCTCTTTCCGTGCATCGGCAAGGAGGGCTTTGCGCTGTTTTTTTGTTTCTTCAAGCTCCGAAAGGTACGTTTCACTTAACGAATCGAGATCGCGTTCCACTTTTCGTATGCGTGTGCGTTTGGTTTCCCAGTACTGTTTGTCGCGCACAATTTCCCTCAGGTGCTTGTCGTAGTCGATATGCTCCTGCCCGAGTTTTTCGGTTGCATTTTTGAGTATTTCTTCGGAAAGCCCTATACTGCGGGCAATTTCGAAAGCAAAGGAGCTACCGGGTTTCCCTATTTGTAATTTGAACAAAGGCCGCATCCCATTCGAGTCGTAAAGCATTGCCCCGTTGACAATGCCGCGCTGCGATGCACCAAAATGCTTCAAATTGGTATAGTGCGTGGTAATGATACCGTACGTTTCCAGTTGGTTCAGTTTCTCGAGTACGGCTTCGGCAATGGCCCCGCCAAGCATGGGTTCGGTACCGGTACCAAATTCGTCGATCAGCACCAGCGATGTAGCCGTACAATGCGTGGTGAAAAATTTCATTTTCATAAGGTGCGACGAATAGGTGCTTAAATCGTTCTCGATTGATTGCTCATCGCCAATATCGAGGAAAAGCGAACTGAACACCCCCATTTTCGACCCTTCAAAAACCGGCACCAGGAGCCCGCACTGGAGCATATATTGTAAAAGCCCGACTGTTTTTAGGCATACCGACTTGCCACCGGCATTGGGGCCCGAAATTAGCAAAATACGGTTGGGTTCGTCAAGGCGCAGGCTGAGCGGTACAATATCGCGTTTCTCTTTCTGCAATGCCTGTAATAACAGCGGGTGGCGTGCCTGTTGCCAGTCGAAACAGGGTTCGGGGCGAACATCGGGCAAAGTGCAATCGAAACGGTTGGCAAAAACAGCTTTACAACGGATAAAATCGACTTCGCCCAAAAAATCGAACGAGTAAAGCAGTTCATCAATATCGGGCCGTAAGGTGGCGGAAAAATGAATGAGGATTTTGATGATCTCCCGTTTTTCGGCATTCATCAGTTCCCGAATTCGGTTATTCATTTCAACAATGGCAGCAGGTTCAACAAAAGCCGTTTTACCGCTGGCCGATTCATCGTGAACGATGCCCGAAATTTTCTTTTTATTTGCCGAAGCGACAGGGATTACCGGACGGCCATCGCGCAATACCACGGCTGTTTCTTCGTCAACAACCCCTTCTTGTTGCAGTGTTTTCAATATGGCACTCATCCGCTTACTAACGCCCGATTGCAGGGACGATATTTGTTTGCGTATTTCGTGCAGTTCGGGCGAGGCATTGTCTTTTACACTGCCAAATTTTGTAATAATACGGTCAATCTGTTTCGATACCACGGAAAAATTGCCCAGGTTTCCGGCCAACGCTTTTAGACCCGGAAAATCGTCGGCATTTACCGATTTGAAAAAAGCAACAATGCCCTTGATGGTTTCAAGTGAACGTTTCAGGTCGAAGAGTTCCTGCACCTCGAGGTAGCTGCCTTCAACCCTTATTTTGTTTAGGGCTGTACGCAAATCGAAATAATGGTTTGACGGAAAATTATCGTGTTCGCGAATGATCTTGAGGAATTCATCAACCAGTGAAGCCTGTCCGGTAATGTGCCGGAAATTGTTCGAAAACGACATGGCCTCAACCCGTTCTTTACCAAGCGGGCTTAAACATTCGGCCGATAAGAGGTTCCTGATTTTATCGAAACCGATTTTTTCTTCAAAATATTCTGGATAAACCAACTGCATCTGTTTTTTAAGCAAAGTAAACCACTATTTGCATAGCGGGCAAATGTTTTGCTACTGTAAATTGATTGAAAAATTGCATCATTTTCGGATCGGGGCTAAATCCCGATTGAAGTTAATACCCGCTTTAGGTCGTCGAGCTGATAGGGCTTGGTTAAAAAGCCATCCATCCCCGACTTAAGGCATTTCTGCTCTTCTTCAAATGTATTTGTCGCCGTTAAAGCAATAATGGGTATGCGTTTGTCATCCTTTTTCGCGGCTTCAATATCCCTGATTTTCAATGTTGCCTCGTACCCGTTGAGCACGGGCATTTTAACATCCATCAAAATGAAATCGTAATCGTTTTTCAAGTACTTTTCAATGGCTTCTTCACCGTTCCAAACAATATCAAGCACCTCACTTACATTTTTCAACATAAAACGTGCAACCTGCACGTTTATTGAGTTGTCTTCGGCAACCAAAATGTTGTACTTTTTCTCCCCCATAATTACTTCACATTTAATCGTAATGATTAATCAGTACTTTTTTAAAATTCAAGTCGAAATAAAATACCGATCCCCTTCCTTTTTCACTCTCAACCTGCAGTTTACCCCCCATCATATCAACCAGGCGGTTGCAAATGGCAAGACCCAAACCGGTACCTCCGTATTTGCGTGTTGACGACTGGTCGGCCTGGGTAAAAGCTTCAAATAGGTTTTCCTGTTCTTTTTCACTGATACCAATGCCGGTATCGCACACTTTAAAGACTATGCAGTGCGAGTCGACCGAATTGCCAATAAAGTCGGCTTCGATAACCACTTCGCCTTCGCGGGTAAACTTAATGGCGTTACTTACCAGGTTGATTAATATTTGCTTGAAGCGGAACGAGTCGCCAATTACCCTTTCGGGCATATTGGTATCGATTTTTGAATAAAAGCTTATCCCCTTCTCTTCGGCGCTGAATTCCATCATCTCTTCCACTTCCTTAATGGTGGTTTTCACATCGAAAGGCTGGTTTTCGATAACCATTTTTCCGTTTTCGATTTTCGAAAAATCGAGGATATCATTTATCAGGTTCAGCAAGTTATTACCCGATCGGATAATGAGGTCAACCATTTTCTTTTGGTCATCGGTTAGTTCGGTCATTTGCAACACTTCGGCCATGCCCACTACCCCGTTCATCGGGGTGCGTATTTCGTGCGACATGTTCGACAAAAAACTGCTTTTGGCAGCGCTGGCACTTTCGGCCCGCTCTTTTGCCAGCTCAAGGTTTTGTTTAACCAATATTTGTTCCGTAACATCGTGCGAAACACCGATGATCCCTGCCAGGTCGCCTTCTTCGTTTTTAATGGGTATTTTTGTTGTTGAAAACCAGCGCAAAGCCTCTCCGCTGTATGGAATATTTTTTTCAATTTTATTAATCAGGGGCAGGTTTTTTTCAATAATTTTAACTTCGTCGGATTGATAATCGCGGGCATTTTCTTCGGGATAAAAGTCGAAATCGGTTTTACCGAGCACCTCTTCCTGCGACTTTGCCCCAAGCAGCATAACCAATGCCTTATTCACCCGGGTAAACCGCGAATCATGGTCTTTAAAATAAATGGGCGATGGGATGTTATCCATCAGCAATTGCAGCAAATCCCGTTCGGCTTTCAGTTTATGTTCAACCCGTATCATTTTGTCTACATCGCGGGTAATGCCAACAATGCCAACAACGTGCCCGTTGGCATCGAAGAAGGGCACTTTGGTAGAATTGAGCCATCGGAACTTCCCGTCTTTTGTGCCAACGTATTCCAGCCGGTTAATGGGTTTTCCGTCAAAAATGATCCGCTGTTCATCGGCAAAAGCTTCTTTTGAATGTTCGAGGTTAAAAAAGTCAAAATCGGTTTTTCCAATTGCATCTTCGGGAGTTTTTAAGCCAATTAGAGCAGCCTGCGCTTTATTCACCATGATAAACCGGCTTTCGCGGTCTTTAAAATAGATGGTATCGGGAATGTTATCCATCAATATCCGTAAAAGGTTTTCGTTTGAATAAAAATCAATATTTTGTCCCTTTTCTTTCGAAACGGGTTTATAAAAACCAAATACGCCTTTAATCTTTCCTTCAACATTGTGAAAAGGATATTTACTGATCAACAGCCTCATGCGGTTTCCTTCATTGAAAATTATTTCCTTTTCAATGCCGGTAAATTGCCCCCCGGTTTTTAAAATTTCCGGCTCATGTACCGAAAACTTTTTGGCTTCTTTTTCGTTCAGTAAATCGCTGTTTGTTTTCCCGATTATTTTCCGGGCTTCATACTTACCAAAATCCGATGCAAATTTTTTATTGCAACCAATATACGTTCCCTTTTCATCTTTCCAGAAAATGCCCATATCCACATCATCAATCAATTGCATGATTTGGTTAAGCGATGAATCGATCAGTTTTTTGGGAATTTGAATCATTGCCTGGCCGGGCTGTCCAAAGGCTTTCCGCGTTGTTGAAAACATGCATTTCATATTCAACCCCGAAAAATCGTATGGCAAATAGTGATCGAAAAGGAAATCGGAACCTGAGCAATGGTCAATGTCGTTATCGCCAGTATAAACATAAACAAAGAAACCGGTTAAACTGGCCCCCAGTAGCTGGGGATAATACGTATCAAGTATTTCGCGGTTTACCAGAAATACCGAATCGGTTTTAACAGGAAACGCTCCTGAATGCAATTCTTCGGCACTTACCTGGCTTAGCTTAAAAGGAATACCCAGTTCGGAACACGTGGAAATGATTTTTTGAGAAAACGGGTCGTCGTTAAAAAGTTGGATCAGCTTGTACATGCTAAATTCTTGGTTTTGTTAGTTTCGTATTATCATTCGACTCCCCTGAGAAATATTTTTAATAATCTGTTTAATTACAATACCGATGCTTTTTTCGTTTTGAAAAAATACAAGTATAAATTTTTTTTGTGAAATTAATGCTTTAATCCATTGGAAATTTCCCACTTTTTTTCAACCTCAGCCATGCTTTCCATTCCTGCCAGAACACATCAACTTCAAATTTGATTTCTTTGTGCAGAATAAGAATGCCGATCAGGTTTGGAATGGTCATAAAAGCAATGGTAATGCCAGAAAAAATCCAAACAATTGTTGTATCGGCAAACGAAGCCAGGAAAAAACCGATAACGTAAATTATGCGGTAGTAATTTACATATTTGAGCCCAAAAAGAAAGGTTACAGCCCGGTCGCCGTAATACGACCAGCTAATGGCTGTTGAAAAAGCAAACAACAACAACCCGATGGTAACAATGTAACGCCCCCAATTGCCCAGCCAGCTTTTTGAAAAGGCCTCGGTAGTTAATGGCGCGCTGTGTATCAGCGATTTTCCTTCGAAATACATCGAAGCTTCAAGCCGGGGTTTACCGTCGTCCACGCTAATCTTTCCCGAGAAAAGATCATCGTTGTTGTACAGTTTCACATCTTCGGCAACCGAGCGGGCATGTAAAAAGGTTACGGGTGTAACAATTTCACCGGCTTCAACCTCCATATCGCCCGTGTATGTTTCCGCCCCATCGCCATGCTGCAAAAAATGTTTCAGTTCGAGCACATCATCAGGCTTCGATTCGGAGTACGCTTCTGCCATTATCAGCATGTCGGCCTGTTGAAAACGGTTGTCGAGTTTTTCGTTCCAAACGCCCGAGGCAAGCAACGTTAAACCGGTAAGCGTGCAAATAATAATGGTATCGATAAACGGCTCGAGCAGGGCAACCATGCCTTCCGAAACGGGCTCGTGTGCCCGTGCTGCCGCGTGTGCAATTGGTGCCGATCCCTGTCCGGCCTCGTTCGAAAACAAACCACGGTTTACACCCCGGTTAAAGGCAAAAGCAAAACCAGCCCCCAGAAAACCGCCACTTGCGGCCGTACCCGTAAATAAATCGTCGACAATGGAAACAAGCGAAGGCCAAATATTTTGGTAATTGAAAGCAATTACAGCCAATGCTCCAATGAAATAAATCAGCGCCATTAAGGGTACCAGCCTCGATGTTACTTTTGCTATGCGCTTAATGCCGCCAATAATGACAAAACCGAGCAAAACAGCCAAAACGGCCCCTGTAAGTATTTTATTAATGCCGAATGTGGCAAAAGCCGAATTTGAAATGGAATTGATCTGCGGCAAGCTACCGGTACCAAACGATGAAAAAATGGTGGCAACAGCAAATATGGCAGCCATCCAGGGGAGTTTAAGCCGCTTTTTCATGTAATACATCGGCCCGCCTGCTATGGTTCCATCCGACGTTGTTTCGCGGTATTTATGTGAAATGGTGACTTCAACAAACTTTGTTGTCATGCCCAAAAAAGCCGTTACAAGCATCCAGAAAAGTGCGGCAGGCCCGCCCAGATGGATGGCCAGGGCTACACCGGCAATGTTTCCGGTGCCAACCGTACCCGACAATGCCGTTGTTAAGGCCTGGAAATGCGATGTATCGCCCTTATCGCCTTTACTGTCGAACTTGCCCCTTACAATTTTTAAAGCAGCTCCAAAATATCGTATTTGTGGAAACTTCAGGTAAAGCGTAAAAAAAAGCCCGGTACCCAGCAACAAAAAAACAAACCACTGAGAACCGCCAATAAAGGAATCGATCTTTTGTAAAATATCAGAAAACTGCTGCATAAAAAAGGACCTTTGCACTATTTGCGGCCAAAATAACAATTATTCGCTAAATATTACGGGGCATAAAAACAAAACATTTTTTGTATTTTTCAGCAAAATAAAAAAACATGGTACTTGATATTGTCCTTATTGTAATTGGAATTGTTTTTTTGCTTGTTGGTCTCGCCGGCTGCATACTGCCCGTGTTGCCCGGGCCACCCATTTCATACGTGGGATTGCTTATGCTCCACTTCACCCGGGCACACCAGTTTTCAAGCAAATTTTTGCTTTTATGGGCCGGCATTGCTATTGTGGTAACGGTAATTGATAACGTAATACCCGTTTACGGAACCAAACGTTACGGGGGCAGTAAAAAAGCCATTTGGGGCAGCGTTATCGGTTTAATTATCGGGCTGTTTGCCTTTCCCCCTTTCGGGATTATTATTGGCCCCTTTGTTGGTGCCGTTGTTGGCGAACTGATTGACGGGAAAGAAACCGGTGATGCACTGCGCTCGGGCTTTGGTGCATTCATGGGCTTTCTGGGGGGTACAATACTGAAACTGATTACATCGGGACTGATGACTTTTTATTTTTTTAAAGAACTAATCATCAAATAATTATTTCCGTAGCTTTTTTAAAAAACTTGATTCCCTGATATTTGAACACGGAAATGAGAATCTGCAAAATGATATGAATTTGTTGTAATTGTTGTAACTTGTAATAATTGTAACCGATAAAATTTTTTGCCATGTTGCCCGAAAATGTTACCCTGTTAAACCGTACCGTTCAACTTAATCAAACGTTTTTAATGCTTTTGCTTGCATTGCTTGTATACGGATGTGCCCCTGCCGGCAATAACGACAGTAAAAAAACACATCCCAGCCATGCATATAAAAAAACCGACTCGCTACCTGCATTAAATTATTCCGAAACCCTTTATTTACCGGTTTACTCCGACATATATCACATTGACGGCACCAGGCGCTTTGCACTAACAACCACACTGAGCGTACGAAACACCTCTTTTTCCGATTCGGCTTATATTTTAAAAACCGATTACTACGACTCATACGGAAAGCTGATGAAAAGTTACATAAAGCAACCCATTTTACTAACCCCCCTCGAGTCGATTGAGTTTGTTGTTGAAGGAACGGAAAACAACGGTGGTGCCGGGGCAAATTTCATTGTTGAATGGGGTGCCGGCAAATATGCCGATCAAATTTTGGTACAGTCGGTAATGATTGGAACAACCGAAAAGCAGGGAATTTCGTTCCTGTCGGATGCCAAAGTGATTGAAAGGAGCAATATGCCCCATGAAACAAACGATACAATTGAAAAATAACTGAGGCCTTGTGCCCTTAAACCTTCAAGGCGAAAATTACAAATCTCCACCAGCCGCTGCCTCCAATAGCGCGAGTTTGAAACTCGTGCTTTGATGCAATAAATTAACAAATCACGATAGACCTGCCTTCTGTGGCTTTAATTTTCTTGTCCTCCGCTGCCGCGCGAATCTTTCGCGTGGTTTGTAGCTATAACTACAATAAAATTCCATACTATTACTTTTTCTTAGCCTGTGGCTAAACCACACGATAAAATCGTGCGGCAGCGAAGGTTGGATATTCATAAACGTTTATTTCACTATAAATATAAACATAATTTTTCATCAAGCCATTCCGGTATGCTACTTTAAACCTTCAAGGTTTTGGAAACCTTGAAGGTTTTTGCTGCAAAAACAAAACCCGGCATGAACCGGGCTCTGTTTTGTTTCATGTTTTTGCAATTACGCTTTTTATCAGGATTATAAATCCTATGCCGGTTAGGCGGAGATTAAAAATCTTCGCCAGATGTTGCTTGCTTCATTATACATCCTTAAAAGCAGGGGCAGTTGCTGCAAATTTGTTACTGGATACTTTTCAATGAATATTTTAATACCAACCCTACTCCCAGACAGGGCTGATATTTCACATACCCACTAAGTATTCGAATTTTTCTTTTAATACTAATTTTTTTGCCAATCGACTGTACTTATCAAATAAACTGTAAGTATTAACAACCCAATTATTACTAGTGTTGTGTTAACTTAAAATTGACGGATAAAGTCTTTTGAGCTTGATCCGTGCCTGATCGTTTGTAAACTGCCAATTAATTTTTGCGGTTTTGTTGTTCCTGTGGTTTTCCCATGCTTTAACTTCCGATGTTATTT
>JAIOZY010000040.1 GCA_021740385.1 Prolixibacteraceae bacterium
CCTGGGCTAGAATATTTGAGCCCTTCAGGCTCAATAGTACCGTTCATTCAACAAACGATAAGCAGAAACCGGGTTGCCCAAAAAGCCCTGAAAGGGCGAATCAATATAGCCCCCCGAAGAATCGGGGCAGGCACGGCAAAGCCCTGGGTAAGGAAACGCGGGCAGATAAACCGTTCGATCCACTCAGGTAGTTAAAGGGCATAACCTTGTATCGAATGGAACAGTAGCCCGTTGTATTCTTCATCCGGTTCAGATCAACCTACCGCACTTTATGAATTCTTTGAGCCCTTCCGTTTCCCTGTCATCTCCACATTGTGCCTAAAAAAAATTGGGTAGGCTCTTGCAAAGACTAAGTAAACCCGCCTGGCTTTGTTAATCAGCAGTAACATCATGGTGTCAAATTTGCCAAAGTTGTCAAGTTTAAAAAAAGTTTTTATGGCTCTGTTTTATTTAATAGTTGGTTAAAATTGTTAGTTTTGGTTTTGTTGTTTTAACTTTTGACCCATGGCATTAAATTACATCTGGATTTTTTTCTTTTTGATTGCTTTCATTGTAGCCCTGATCAAATTGATCTTTTTTCAAGATTATGTCATCTTTTCCGAGTTGGTCAATTCTACTTTTGAAATGGCCAAAACAGGCTTCGAAATTTCACTTGGGTTAACCGGTGTGCTAACATTGTGGATGGGAATTATGAAAATTGGTGAAAAAGGGGGCATTGTAAAAGTGTTATCGCGTATTATCGGGCCTTTTTTCCAACGCTTGTTTCCCGAGTTAGGGAAAGACCATCCGGCTTATGGTTCAATTACCCTTAATATTGCCGCCAACATGCTTAACCTCGATAATGCAGCCACCCCCATGGGTTTAAAGGCCATGAAGGAAATGCAGGAAACCAACCCCCATAAAAAAACGGCATCGAATGCGCAAATCATGTTCATGGTGCTGAACACTTCGGGGCTTACCATTATACCCATTTCCATCATGGTTTACCGTGCGCAGTTAGGTGCGGTTAACCCTAGCGATATATTTGTCCCGCTTTTAATTACCACTTTTTTTTCAACACTTGCCGGACTTATTTCAGTTTCGATATTTCAAAAAATAAATCTTTTCGATAAGGTGATCCTTTCATGGCTGGGGGGCATGACGGCTTTCATCGTGGGCATAATCTGGTATTTTTCAACCCTTAACCAACAGCAAATCGAAAACATTTCGAATGTGGCAAGCGGTTTAATACTGTTTGGTATAATAACGGGGTTTATATTAATGGCCTGGCGAAAGCGTGTGAACGTTTACGAAGCGTTTATCGAGGGGGCAAAAGACGGGTTTAAAACAGCGGTTAATATTATACCTTATCTTATTGCCATTTTGGTTGCCATTGGGGTTTTCAGGGCTTCGGGTGCCATGGATGTTATCATTGCCGGCATTAGCTGGGGGGTTGATGCTGTGGGGTTGAACACCGATTTTGTTGAGGCTTTGCCCACGGCATTTATGAAGCCCCTGAGCGGAAGCGGTGCCCGGGGGATGATGATTGATGCCATGTCGACTTACGGTGCCGACTCGTTTGTTGGAAGGTTGACATCGGTTATGCAGGGTTCTACCGATACAACTTTTTACATACTGGCTGTTTATTTTGGTTCGGTAGGCATTAAGCGTACCCGCCATGCTTTAACCTGCGGGCTTATTGCCGATTTTGCAGGAATACTGGCGGCCATCTTTATTGCATATCTCTTCTTTCATTAATAAATCCGGTTTAAAAGCTCTATGTAAACGTGAGTTTATAAATATCGTTTCTTCTGTCGATCAGGTTGCGCACGCTGCCAAAGGTGTGTAATTCTTTCAAAAGGTCAATATCAACATCGGCAACCAGTATCATCTCGGTATTCGGTGTTGCTTCGGCTTTGATACCCGTGGTAGGGAAGGGGAAATCGCAGGGTGTGAAAATGACCGATTGTGCAAACTGAATGTCCATGTTTTCAACTTTAGGCAGGTTACCTACACTGCCGGCAATGGCAACGTAACATTCATTCTCGATTGCCCTGGCCCGGGCGCAATAACGCACCCTTGAGTAGCCGTTTTGTGTGTCGGTAAGGAAGGGAACAAAAAGGATGTTCATCCCTTGGTCGGCAAGTAACCTGGGCAGTTCGGGGAATTCAACATCGTAGCAAATCAATACACCAATGGGGCCGCAATCGGTTTCCATTACCTGCAGTCGGTTGCCGCCAACCAAACCCCACACTTTTTCTTCGTCGGGAGTAACGTGCAGTTTTTCATACGTTTCATAAGTTCCGTTACGGCGGCAAAGGTGCCCGACATTGTACAGTTTGTTGTTATGAACAACGGGCATACTGCCGGTAATAACGTTAACATTGTACGATATTGCCAGCGATAAAAAGCGGTCCCTTATTTCTTCGGTATATTGGGCAAGTTCGCGTATGGCCTGCGACTCGCTCATGTGGTTATAAGCGGCCATGAGTGGTGCATTGAAAAATTCGGGAAAAAGGGCAAAGTCGCTTTTATAGCCCGAAACAGCATCAATGAAAAATTCAATTTGTTCAAACATCTCATCAATGGTTTTATACTGACGCATTTGCCATTGTATAAGGCCTAAACGCACAACCGATTTTGAAGATGAAAGTTTTTCGGGGCTTTTTTCGTAATAGATGTTATCCCATTGCAGCAAAACGGCATAGTCTTTTGATTCCTCATCCCCCGGCAGGTAATTTTTCAAAACCTTTTTTACATGAAAATCGTTCGAAAGCTGAAAGCTTAGTGTGGGATCGTGTAATTGCCGGTATTTTACCTTTTGGATGTATTCACGGGGTGACATTTTTCCGGAATATTTATGAAAGTTGGGTATCCGTCCCCCGAAGATAATTGCCTTTAAATTCAGGTTTTCGCACAGCTCTTTGCGGGCATCGTACAGGCGGCGCCCCAGCCTTAGCCCCCTGTAGTCGGGTTCAATAAAAACTTCTATCCCATATAAAACATCGCCTTTTGGGTTGTGTGTGTTAAAGGTATAGTTGCCAGTTATTTGGGCGTAATTATGCGAGTCGCCAAAGTGTGAGTACTTTACAATAATGGACAGGGCGCAGCCTACCAGTACCCCATCGGCAATTACGGCTATTTGTCCTTCGGGAAAAAGGGTAAGGAGCTTTTTGATGTGTTCTTCTTTCCAGTAGGCCCCGGGCCAGTTTATGTACGCTTCAATCATCGATGATTTGAGCTCCTGGTAATCATCAATATTCAGGTGCCTTAATTCAATTGTGCTGATTTCCATTACAGGTTGTATTTAATGTGATTGATCCGTAAATGTATTGTCCGCAATTAACAACGGGCGATGTTAAAGTAATAAAAAAATACGGTTACAAGATTGGGTTGTTTCCCGAATTTATAAGAGAAATCTGAAGAAAGTAATAAATACCATCATGAAAAGCAATAATGCAGTTATTGCCGCTTCTTTGTGTTCACCCAGTTTTATGTGCGTTAACGGTGCCCCGATAATAATTACAATTAATATTATGGTTGTTATAACCGAAAGGACTTTCAACCCCTCAACAAAAACCGATATTATAAGGGTGAGTGAACATGCTATTTCGATTAACGAAACAATGCGCATATAGCGTGATGGAAATAATTGTGCTTTTTCGTTGTTTTTTTCCAGTTTGTTTTCGGGTATTAGCCGCTTGTATGAGTTTGTTAATTTTAATAACCCGGCAATGAGGAATACAATTGCCACAATTATTTGTAATATCAGAAGTACAATTTTCATGTTTTTATATTCTTGTTAATATTTCATGAAACGAGGAAAAATGCCTTTCTTTTCAATACAATACGTTTTTTTGATCAGTTTGTTCTATCACTAATGCTTTATAAACAATGTTTTGGCTTTTTTCTTTTTTCAATAATAAACGTTGATAATTTAATTATAGTTTGTTACAAAGTCAATATTTTGTTTTTTATTGTGCCAAAAACAAAAAAAAGAGCCTGCCGCGGCAAGCTCTTTTTCCAGTTTTATCGATCAATTATCTATCGTTTTACAACTTTAAAACGGTCGATAATTTTTGAACCGTTTTCAATCACTACCATGTAGAGCCCTGTAGGCTGGCCATGTAGTGAAACATTTTCAAACTTGGAGAGGGCTTTAGAAATAACAACCCGTTTCCCGGCTGTGTTGAATACATGAATAGTACTGCCGGCTTCAAGGCCTTTAATGTTTATTTCGCCCGTTGTCGGGTTTGGATAGAGGGTTAAGTTTCCACGCTTAATGGTATATGCCGAAGAAGCAATAAATATTTCATAATCGCGTGTTACTGTCCCGTCTTGTGATGTAACCCTTACAATGTCGCCGGTATTAACAGCGCCATCATCGTTCAAGTCAATGATTTCGAATGTAGCACCTTCGGAGACAAAAATTGAATCCTGTACTTCTGCGATTGTAATATTATCGGTTTCAGCTTTAATCCTGATCGAGCGTGTCGATTGTGTAACTGTGTAGGTTATGGCATCGGAATAAGCAAAAGCCCTCCTTTCTTTCTGGGTCTGGCTAATGAGCTTCACCGAATATGTTTTCTGCGTAGCGCCGTCCTGTGCCGTAACAACCAGCTCATCGTCTTTATAAATGGTACCTATTTCGCGCAACTGCCCCATTTTGTTTAAAAGTTCGAGGCTTGCACCCGGTGCAGGTATCAGGTTACCAAAGAATGAAGGCACATTGGTACCGTCGGGCAGCAATGCAATTAAAGCAGCATCCTGATCAACCAGGTACACGTTTGAAAGCACATAGGCATCCGATGGTGAAGAATTGGGTTGCAACTGGTACGTGATTTTCGTTGTACCATTTTGAGCAATCACTTCAATGAACATCTGGTTGGTAGCAACCGTTTGAACAAGGGTTGTATCGAAGTTTATTTGCTGGAATGGTGCATACGAACCATCAGCATTGAATAAGGTAACCAACGATGCTGTTTCAGGAATAACCAGTCCTTCATATACTTCCCTTAGCGTGGTACCAACATCAAAACCGGAAATGGTACCCTGGTCATCAGTAATGTCGATATCATACACATCGGATGTGATTACGGCATTATCGGCCAACATGCCAAAGGCTACGGTAATAATATATTTTGAAGTACTTTCCCCATTGGCTGAAGTTACGGTAAGTTCATCGCCGGTCTCGAGCAGGTCCGCTTCGGTAAGTTCGGTTTCACCGCGTGTGAATGTTAATACCTGACCGGTATCGGCTTTTGAAATGTTATCGAGAAAACTGGCCACGGTTGTTCCCGGTTCGGGGCCAACAATGGTTTCTTCCATTGAATAACCTTCGCTTATAACATACGAGTTAGAAGAAATGGTTGAAATGAACTCGGTAATGGTGTTCAGTGAATGTGCACCAACATCGTGGAAGATCATAAACCGTTTCTCGAGCCAGTCGGTATAACCCTGGTCTGTCCAGTAGCTTTCATTTGTTGTAAACCATTCGCCGGGGTATGCTTCCGGGTTTTCCGGATCCCAGAAAGAACCGCCCGGTTCGGTATTACCTTCATAAATGTGTGGCAAACGTACTGCACCAAAATTTTGATCATAACTTACGCTGTCGTCTGAAATTATGCCAAGGTTTCCGGAAGCTTCCAAGCGCCCGAATATGTCAATCACCTCAACGTCGTTGTAATCGTACAAAGCTTTGTCACCATTAAGAACCGTGTCGTTTGTTATTTTGTACAATATCCATGAGCAGTTTGGCGGCCAGCCACCGGCAACGTGCGCATAAACACCAAGGTCGGAAGGTACGTCGCCAAAGTCGATACCCCAGGGGTTGTACCCTGTCCTGAAGTTAACGTCCAGTTCTTCGTCAATGTCCCATCCGTTATCGGTCCACATGTGTGAAGTAGCGTCTTTGTCCCACGGCAGGGCAAAACCAATGGTAAACACATCGCCGGGTGCCACCATGGGGTCAACGCTGTAGTCAATATCCAGGTAACCCGGGTCTATTTGCCAGCTTAGCGTGTCTTGCCATACACGGCCGGGAACATAGAATTGGTAGCGGTTAGCGGCATCCTTATCGGTAAAACCAGCGATGACATCAGCCGGGGTAACGGCTGCATCGGCTGTATAAGCGATTAAGTATTCACTAAGGTCAAGCTCCTGGTTCCCGGGGTTACAGATTTCGATAAAAGTTTGTGCCCAGCCTGCACGGAAAACAAATTCCGAGAAGAATGGTTCGGGTTCGTAGGGCTGAACATTGGAGAAATCTTTTTCTTTTTCCAGTTCGATGGAATAAACGTTTACCACTGAATCGTCTTCGGCTGTAACCGTGTAGCGGATTGTACGGTCTTCGATTGTTCCGCCGAGCGATGTGGCCCGTTTGGTTTCAACCGTGGCGTCGGTGTGTGCTGTTTTAGCTACAAATGCCGGAATATAAGGTACATCCCAGGGTATTTGCACTTTGTAATTCAGTTTACTTTGGGCAAAACCGGGAATGGTATCCCCTTTCCATCCATACAGCCCTTTGTAATTTTCGGGGATATCGGGCCAGGTTATTGACGAAAGGTTTGCATTGTGGCTCGGGCGGTAGCGGTCGGTTTCAATATAGTATTCTTTTGTGTTTGTGCCATCTTCCGATGTAATGCTCAAAATATCGCCTTCCATTAGGTCGGGGCGTTCGGTGCCGTCAACCCAAATCATTTCCCAGCTTGCATTTTCGGGTTTTTCTAAGTATTTCAATAATGTGTCGACACGGGTATAGGCAGCCACTTCAAGAATTGAATCGATGCCTGAAGCATGTTCGGTAACCACAAAAGGTGTGTACCAGCCGCCGCCGCCATCAGGGGCATTTTTCGGGATAACACGGCATTCCGATGCTGTTGGTGGTAACAGGTTGAGTGCAAATGTGATTTCCTGAAGATCGTTACCGCAGGCATACAGGGTAAGCGAGTCGCCGGTACGTACCGATGTAAATGCTGAATCGATGGGATCGTGTGAAAAGTGATAGTGCCATGCAATACCCTCAACACGATCAAACTCGTTCATGATCGAGTCCATGTTGCGGGCGCCCCATTCTACATCCATTGTGTAGTTGTCCCAGTCGATTTCAATGGTTTCCGAAATAAGGGTTTCGGCATTGAGTTGTGCGTCGATATGGTTTCCAACAGTCCAGAAAACCCGGGTACCTGGCTCATAGCCACCGGCAATCTGGAAAGGAATTGGGATCCATTCCGAGTCGGTTATATCGATACCGCGAACGCGGTCCCATGCATCCTGATCGGGGCCGGTACCGGTTGTTACGCTGTGTTTGCGGACAAGGGTAGCTGAATTTGTAGCATCGGTAAAACCGGCTACATCCGATGCGCCATACAGGTCGGGGCGCGATCCATACCCGTCATTGTCGTCATCTTCGGTAAAAATACCGTTCACATGGTCGATTACCAGTGAGTCGCCTTCGGTAAAGTGGTGGCGAAGGTAAAAGGCATAATCGCCGTTCCAGCATTCCAGAACCGATCGGTAACCAATAGATACACTATCGGTTGGGTCTCCCAATTCGTATCCCTGTTCCTGCCGGTGTATTTGCATATCGGCCAGGTGCCAGAAATCTTCTTTGGTTATAGGCCCCCAGCGTTCATCATCAACTTTTTCCATCTCTTTTACCCAGTCCTGAACGTTTGCAAGTACAAACGTTTGACCCGGTGCAAGCGAGGTGTCGGGAAGCCGCATATAACTCTCTTCGCCGGGGAAAAAGGCTTCATCCCAGGGTGTAATGTGTCCCAATTCAAACTCAGAAAGATTAATGGTTTCCGTTCCCATGTTACAGAGTTCAACATAGGAATGGTCGGCCCGGTCAATCCTTACTTCTGAAAAAATCAGGTTCATGTATGCTTCTTCATCTTGTGCCTGTACAAGCAGGCCTGAAGAAAAAATTAACATTAAGCTTAATAGTAGTTTTAATCTCATAATTTTAAATATTAAGTTAGTAAATATTGTAGGTACATTATTATTTGTCTTCCTGCTTTTGTCTCCTGGCTTTTTGTTACCCGCCATCAGTCATTCAACTACTGACAACTGTTCTGCGGAATTCTGTTGCACTACATCTTCCGTCTTTGTCCGCCATAGCCCCTTATTGTAGGGGCGAAGGCGAATTCCGTCACATTAACTTATTTCATTCAAAAATCAGAACCTTTGTGTTTTCAGTGCCGTCATTTTTTTTCTTTCCGAAATTTGCAAAATATTCTGAAAAGTATGAATGCTTAACGTTATTTTTATTTGTTCTTTTTCTTTCCCTGGCAAAAAAAAATCAGGACAAGTTGATTTTTTGTTTTTTTTACCCCCCTTTACGGGAAATATTCAACCCCCCATGTTTTTTTTGCAACCGTGAATTTACCGATATTCCTGAAAAGATGCTTCATTTGAAGGTATTGAATTATTAAAAAATAAATTGTATAATGCGGTAAAGTCACTAAAAGATAACATCTTTGCAATATATATGCAAGCAATGTTGTTTTTAATATTGATGATTTATTTTTCAATAATGTTGCATTTCCTCCCAAAAAAATAGGCTTTTTAAAAAAACGATAGATTTGACCATTTTATCGAATAAGCTTTTATACTATTTTTGCACACTATCATATAATGGATATTGTAATGACAAAAGGAAAAATATTTTTATTCTTAACCGGGCTGTTGTTTTTTCAGTTTTCGTGCAAACAGGACGAGTTTGACAAGTATGAGCGGCCCGATTGGTTAGAGGGTAAGCTTTATACCCAGATAAAAGCCGAGGAAAACCTTTCCACTTTTGCAAAATGTCTTGAATTGACGGCTTACGACCAGGTGATTGACGTATCGGGCAGTTACACCGTTTTTGCTCCCACCAATGAGGCTTTTGATTCATACTTTCAAAACCATTCCTCATATAATTCGGTGGAAGATATTCCTGTCGACAAGTTGCTCGAAATGGTGAAGTTTCATATTGTTCAGAACCCATGGAGCCGTTCACAACTCAGGAAACTTGATGTAAACGGATGGATTGACCCGGATGATGAATTGAACGACGAGCCCCGCGGTTATAAACGGGAAACGCTGTTGTTACGCGATAATATCAAAGTTGGTGTTAACGCCAGGGAAGGCGACAAAGACGAATTGATCATAGTAGATACGACCCAAACCGGTTGGCACCGCCGGGTTATTACCGATTCGAGAAAATATGCCCCGGTATTTTATCAAGAATATTTTGCAATTAACGAACTGCCTTTGTCTGATTACAGTTTTTATTTTGACCGCGATTTTGAAGATGCCGACAACATGTATTATGTGAATGCCCGTTTAATTGGCGATGAAATATTTGCCGAAAACGGATTCATTCATCCTGTCGACCGTGTTGTTGAACCGCTTCTAAACGCAAACGAACTGTTGCGTTCAAACGAAAACGGACACAATTATTCCAGGTTTCTTGAACTGGTAAACTGGTTTCCATCGTTTAACTATAACATCGACGAAACGAACGATCAGGCCGGGGCCAGTGAGGGCTTGCAGGTTGATTCCCTTTTCAATTTAACATATCCCGATTTAACATTTAACATTACCAGTGAGAAAACAAAGGCACCTGCCGATGGTGACGGTTTTCCCGTAAACGTTACAATCAGGTTTCATCATGGTTTGATAGCCCCTACTAATGAAGCTTTCGATCTGTTTGTGAACGAATACATAAGAGGTGGTAATCAATGGGGGAATTTGGCCAATACGCCAAATAAAATAAAGAAAATAATTGCCAACGCCTATTTTTCATTCGAACCCATATATGAATCAAGCATACAAGAAGGGTTTTACAATGGCGAGAACGATTTAGTTTTTCTCGACCAGTCAACAATTGTGCAGAAAGCGTACGGGAGTAACTGTACCTTTATTGGTGTAAATAAACCGGTTATTCCACGTGCTTTTAAAAGCATCACCGGGCCGGTATACCGTTTGCAGAACTATTCAAAGGTTATGCAGGCCATTGAATATTCAGGGTTGCTTTCGGCATTGAAACGAAATGATGAAGAGTATGCACTATTTGTAGTTAACGACCAAAAGTCAAAAGCCGACTCTTCCCTTTTTTACGAATACAAAAAAATTAAAGACAGGGAAAGTGAAACCTTTACAGCCATTCAAACCGGTGAGGTGCCACGTACCTATGTTATGAGTGAAAACGACATACGCTTTTTGCTATTAAACCAGGTTGCCATTGATGTTCCCACCGGTGTTGCCCATATCGAATTTCTCGAAACCCTGGCCGGGAACCACCTTATTTGGGACAACGTGGCCGGAACCGTACGGGGAACAAACCCCTCGATTGATGGTTACCTCCGGGGCGATGTGGTGGATGTTGTTCCAAAACAGATAAGCACCGATGCCGATAACGGTATAACTTACGATGTGAATGCCTGGTTCAGCTTCAGTACAACCGATATTTATTTTATGATATCGTCAAACTTTGTCGATTTTCATTCATTACTCAATAAAGCCGGATTAGCCGATGAAAAAGGGTACAAGTACACATTCCTTTCCGATAATTCGGTTTATACCGTATTTGCACCCACAAATGAGGCGCTTGAAGCCGCCGATGCCTCGTCGCTCGAAGGGGATGAACTGGTCGATTTCCTGAAAATGCACTTTGTTGTTGGCGACCTGATTTTTACCGATGGGAAAGCATTCACGGGGTATTACAAAACACTGCGCGAATTGCCGGCAACCGAAAGTACGGCAGCTTACAATACCGAAATTTTTATCGAAACCCGCCCCGATTTAATTTCCATACCCGGGAAAGATGGCAACAATTACCATCAGGTTTTGGTTGAAGACGACAATGTGAACATGATCACTTCGCGTGATTTGAACCGGTCGGGTACAACAACAAATTACCCGAACATTATCACAACCGGCGTTGTACATGCTGTTGATAAGGCCTTGCTTTTTGACCAGCTTGATGTGAAATAACCAGACAATAATATTTTTTGAACCTAAGGTTTTTATATATAATGAAACGAACACACAATTCCATTATCCTCATTCTTGCATTGATGCTTTTTTGCATTGTCGATGTGCAGGCACAAAGCAGCCAGGTAATCAGGGGCAGGGTAACCGATAAAACCACAGGCGAACCTATTATTGGCGCAACCGTTGCCGAACTCGATGATGATAACCGTATTATTGGCGGTACGGCTACCGATATAAACGGCGACTTTATTTATAAAATGAAGGAAGCATCAAACAAATTGCAGGTGAGTGTTATTGGTTATCACTCGAAAGAACTGAAACCTGTATTTGACAAGCCAATGAACATTCTGCTTGAATCGTCGGATATTGAAATCGATGCGGTAACCGTTACTGCCGAACGCACAGGGGGATCGGGCCTGACAAACATTGAAGACCGCGATAAAGCCTCTTCCTCGGTTAAAATTGAACTGGCCGAAATGCAGGACGTGGGTATCACATCGGCTGCCGATGCTTTGCAGGGAAAAATTTCCGGGCTCGATATCATCAGTGCTTCCGGCGACCCCGGTTCCGGTTCACAAATCGTTATCCGCGGGTTGAGTTCAATTGGGAACAACAAGCCACTAATTGTAATCGACGGTATTCCACAGGATAAGGTTTCGAGCGATATTGACCTCAGTTCGGCCGACCAGGAAGACATCAGTAACCTGATTAATATTGCCCTGCAGGATATTAAATCAATTGAAGTACTGAAAGATGCCGGGGCAACAGCCATATACGGTTCAAAAGGCGCCGACGGGGTTTTGCTTATCGAAACAAAAAAAGGGAAAATGGGCGATGTGCAGTTCCAGTACCAGTACAAACACAGTTTGAACATTCAGCCCGATCCCGTTCCCATGCTAAACGGCGATGAATACATCATGCTGCAGCTTGAACAGTTGCATAATGCCAGGGGTACTTTTGAATTGCCCCGTGAAATTGCTTACGATCCCGACTTTGATGACTTTTACAACTATTCGGCCAATACCGACTGGCTGGGTGCCATAACACGGGTTGGCAGTACCATGGACCACTACTTCTCGTTACAGGGTGGTGGCGACAAAACACGCTATTCGGCTTCGTTTAGTTTTGTCGACGAAAAAGGTACAACCATAAGCACCCGCTCACAGTGGTTTTCAACACGTATTAACCTCGATTATATCCTTTCGAAAAAGTTGATGTTTTCGATCCTCTTTAGTTATACTACCCGGCAGGTCGATAATAATCTTTCAATTGACGGGCGTAACATCAGGGAGATGGCTTACATTAAAGCGCCCAACATGAGCATTGAAGAGTACGACGAAAACGGGGAGCTTACCGGGGAATATTTCACGCCCATACAAAGTTACCAGGGCAGTGGCGGAAGTTATTACAACCCGGTTGCCGTTGCACGTTTGGGCAGTAACGATCGAAATGAATATAACCTCGAGAATACGTTTAAATTGCGCTATACTATTACCGATTGGCTGCGGTTTTGGCAAACAATATCGTTTCAGTATAGCGGATCGAAAACAAATAACTTTTTGCCTTATAACGCTTTGGGTGTCGACTGGCTCGACTGGCAGGTAAATAAAGCCGAAGAATCGAACAACATCAACTCTTCAATACGTACCGAAACGCAGTTTGCTTTTAACGCCCCCTTCGATGTAGAGGTTCATGATTTATCGGGGGCTGTATCGTGGGTAACGTCACAATCGAATTACGAGTGGATGAACCTGCAGGCAAACCGTACGCCCTCGGTCGATATCCAGGATCCGGCAACAAATGCGCAGATTAACTGGATTGGTTCCGGTTCGGGCGATTCCCGCGAGTTGGGAGCTGTTGCCAACGTGAATTACAAATTGCTCGACAGGTATATGTTGCAGATTAACGCCCGTGCCGATGCCAACTCGGCTTTTGGTAAGAACGAACGCTGGGGTACTTTTGCCGGGGTTTCGTTGGGTTGGCGTTTTTCAAGCGAACCGTTCCTTTCGATGATTGACTGGCTTGGTGAAAGTAAGCTTCGGTTAAGCTGGGGTACTGCCGGGCGTCCGCCGGGCAGCCCTTATGCAAGGTTTGCCCTGTACGAATCGTCCGACACGTATGTTGGAAACCCGGCCATCATACCTACCCGGGTTCAGCTCGATAACCTGAAATGGGAAAACGTTGAATCGTATAACGCGGGGGTGAATTTGAACCTGTTTGACGATCGCCTATACGTGGAAGCGGATGTGTATACAAAAACAACAACCGATATCCTTTTTGGAACTTCCAATGCCAATGCAACCTGGGACTATTACCTGATCCCCACTTCTTCGGGCTACGACGGGCTCCAGTTTTTTAACGGTGGAGAAATGGTAAACAACGGCTGGGAGCTTATGCTTAATTATAAAATACTTCGTACCCGCGACCTGGTATGGACCGTTTATTTCAATACTTCGCACAACGTAAACCGGTTTACAAAACTGCCCGATAATTTCAATAACGAAAGTTCAACCTCAATTGGTCCCGGAGAATACCCGCGCCGTATTATTGAAGGGGAACCCATTGGTTCGTTTTTCGGTTTTCAATACCTCGGCGTATGGTCGAAAGATGCCGATGTGGTTGCAACCGATGCCAATGATAAACCCATATACGATGCCGACGGGGAACCAGTACCGCTTACCTATATGGGAACTTACACCTTTAGGGGTGGCGATGCGAAATACAACGACCGCAACCACGATGGTAAAATCGATTTGAACGATGTTACTTACATTGGCGACTCAAACCCCGATTACATGGGAGGATTTGGTACCTCACTATCGTATAAAGATTTTGATATTTCGTTTAGTTTCCATTACCGTGTTGGTTTCGATATTATTAACGGTATTGCCATTCAAACCGAAGGCATGAACAATAAAAACAACCAAAGCAAGGCCGTGCTCAGACGTTGGAGGTTAGAAGGCCAGGATGAGCCCAACATGTTGCCCCGTGCCTACGAAAACCACCCGGCCAACAACCTGGGGTCTGACCGCTACGTTGAACCGGGCGACTTCCTGAGGCTTAATAACGTGAAAATTGGGTACAAGGTGCCACGGCATATTTGCGAATTGTTGTACATGGACCGCATAAACCTGGCGCTTAGCGCTCGGAAACTTTTAACCATTACAAGTTATTCAGGACAGGATCCTGAAGTGGGGCAGGATGCAAGTGACCCGTTTTGGATTGGTGTAGACAACGCGCGTACGCCACCACCCCGGATGATCACCATTAGTGCATCGCTGTTTTTCTAATGTGAAGGTGTTGAATGAATGTTTGAAATAAAAGATATGAAGCGAAAATTTAAATATATTCTTATCGTCTTGTTGCCACTGCTGCAATTGTCGTGCGATAACTGGCTTGAAATGATGCCTCCCAACGGGCTGACACGCGAAGAGTTCTGGCAAACAAAAGAAGATGTTGAATCGGTTTTGATGGGGGCTTACAGTTCCTTTTCAAAACTCGATAACCTGTTGTTTATTCACGGTGAAGTACGGGCCGATTTGGTTACCGACAATACCAATACCGATGAAGCGGTGCGGAACATGATGAACAGTAATATCTATTCCGATAACTGGTTGAGCAACTGGTCCGATTATTACGAGGTTATCAATTATTGCAACGAGGTAATTAAAAACGCGCCCGCTGTGCAGGAAATTGACAAAACATTTACAAATTACCAATTGAAAGGTTTCTTGTCGGAGGCCTATTTTTTAAGAGGCCTTGCTTATTTTTATCTGGTCAGGATTTTCGATGAAGTTCCTTTGGTATTGCAACCCAGCGAAACCGACGAAACCGATTTTTACCTGCCAAAAACAAGCAGCGACAGTATTTTAAACCACGTTACAAATGATTTACTCGAGGCACGTAAATATTTATCCGACAATTACCTCACATTAATGGAAATTAAGGGGCGTGCTTCAAAAGAGGCATGCGAAGCCTTGTTGGCCGACATCGCCCTTTGGCAGTTCAACTATGAAGCCGTAATTGAGCATGTTAACAATATAATTTTAGCCGATAAAGTTGAGTTAATGCCCAGCGCACGCTGGTTCGAAATATTTTACCCGGGGAATTCGCTCGAGAGCATTTTTGAATTACAATTTGATGAAAGACAAAATCAGGAAAACGACCTTTACGGTTTAATGACTGGGGATGACCGTAGCATTGTTCCCAGCAACCGGGCATTGAAAATGTTCGCTAACAGGTATTCAGATGAACCTTTCCGGGGTGAAGATATTTCGATACGGAAAAACAGTGAAACTGATTTTACTATTTGGAAATATGTAGGGCAATCGCCTGATGGGCGCACAACACGCTCGGGAATATATCAAAGTAGCGCAAACTGGATTGTATACCGCTATGCCGATGTTTTGTTAATGAAAGCTGAAGCATTGTCGCAACTGGGGCGTTATCCTGAAGCCCTCGATATTTTAAACGAAATACGCCAGCGGGCTGGTGTTCCTGCTATCAGCCTTCCCAATTCAGCACAGGAATACGAAGATGCCATTCTTGAAGAAAGGGCCCTTGAGCTTGCTTTTGAAGGAAAACGTTGGTTCGACCTGGTACGGATGGGCCGCCGTAACGATTATGCCCGTAAAGATAACCTGGTAAGTGTGATCATTCAAAATGTGCCTTCTACCCAGAAACGGGTTCTTGCATCAAAGCTTACCAACCCACGCGGGTGGTTTATGCCTATTAATAAAGATGAATTGGAAAGAAATTTGAACCTGGTACAAAATCCATATTATAACCGGTAGAAAAATGAAAAAAATAATATACCATATTGCAGTGCTTTCAACCCTTTTGTTCTTCTTTTCGTGCGACAAAGAAGATCCGATTGACCCGGGGTTTGAAGACATGGAGCGGTTGACCATTTACGATTACATTGTTGAAAACGATTCGCTCTATTCAAAATTCAACCAGATATTGGTTGCCGGCGGGCTCGATAAAACATTGAGTGCCTACAATCCGAATGGTAACGATTACACCTTGTTTTTACCCACCAACGATGCCATTGATGAGTTTGTAGCCAATAACGATGCATTTGCTTCGTTCGACGACTTGCTGAACGATTCAAACTACGTGGCTTCAATGGCCCGTTACCATGCCGTTAACCAGGGTATTATTACCAACGAATTTCCCTTCGGGGCTTTACCCGAGTTGAACCTTTCCGGACAATACCTTACGGTTCAGTTCGAGATTGGCGAAGACAGCTCGTATTATAAAATTAATAACGAAGCGCCTGTTACTGTTGGGAACATTGAAGTGTCAAACGGGTGGGTTCACGTAATTGGCAAAGCACTAACACCCGTTACATACAACACCTTTGAATGGTTGCAACAAAACCCGGCTTTTTCAATTTTTGCCGAAGCTGTAACCCAAACCGGTTTTGGTGAAGTGCTATCACGAAATGTACAGTTAGATACCGCTAAACTGAACCCCGTTACGCTCTTTGCTGAACCAGATTCGGTGTATAACCGTAACGGTATTTTCAGTTTTAGCGATCTGGCACAACTTGTTAGCCCCGGGAGTTCAAATTATACAAGCTCCTATAACAGTTTATATAACTTCGTGGGGTATCACATTCTTGACGGAAGCCTGTTCCTTTCCGATTTTGAAGAAGACCTGGCAGGCGATGATGTTGTTTCGACCAATTACAGTTCCTATGGCGATGAACCTGTAAACATCAATGATCAGGAGCTTGACCTGTTAATTAACAGAAACCGGATTGTTATTGACAGTACAGCGATAGTTGAAGGCGGGGATACCACCTATTCGTATATCTATTTGAAAATTACATTTTATTACGACCTGAGCAATTTGCTGACACAAAGTGGGGCAATACACGTTATTAACGAAGTAATGATGCCGCTAAAAGCAAGCGCCCAGGATAAGAACTATGAATTTTATGAAGAACCGTTGTTCTATCAGTTCCGGCTCGAAGGAGGAGAGTTTGTTATCGAAGATCAATCGTTATTATCGGTAATATCGTGGTCGGGTACGGTTGATGAAATATACTTTGTAAAATCGGATGATGAGGAAGAACAGGCCTGGAACAGGGATTATCTCAAGATAGAAGGTGATTTTTCCATCACCTACCGCATTGCACCCATCGCGTCAGGAACATACCAAATGCGCTTACGGGCACACTCCTTTAATCCGCAAAATGCATTGGTCGAAGTTTTCCTCGATGGTGTGAAAATTGGTGGCTTAATCGACCTGACATCCTCGGGTTCGGTCGACTGGCCCTATTACGACCATACTTTGGGTGAAGTAACATTTCTGGAATATGAAAGCCACGAAGTTACTGTGCAATCGTTAATTCCCGGAACTTTTATCTGGGATGTGGTTATGTTTGATATTGATTAATAATTTTTTTGATGAAACGACCATGAATTTTAATGAGATGAAAAGATCCCGCCCTGGCGGGAGAAGTTCCATCCGCCAGCTGGCGAACCTTTGAAAACAGACAATTTTAATAGTATGAAAAAATATGTATACATAATCATGGTTTTGATTTTTGCCCTCTTTACACGGTGTGAGGAGTATTGGCAAGAGCATTATGATGAATTTCCGGAAACCGTTGATCAGGAATTGTGGGAAGCTGTTAAAGCTGATCCTGAAGCTTCTTCGTTTGTTGCGATGATGGAAAAATTCGAACTCGACACATTGTTTGATAATACCGATGTATTCACCCTTTTTGTGCCAAACAATGAAGCTTTTGAAAACTTCCAAGCCGAAAATGAAGTTGATACAACGGTTCTGATTTATCATATAATCAATCATTATATCAATCCGGTTAACATTAACGGGGCTAAAAAAATTCAAACACGACGCTTGAAATTTGCCCAGTTTGAGAATAAAAACGGAAATTATTTTTTCGACGATATACCCGTGGTGTTTTTAAGCCCGCTTTACACCGACGGCCGTTACATGGTGATTGATGAAGTCGTTCTGCCAAAGCCCAGCTTATATGAATACATCACGCAGTACATTCCTGTACTGAAACAATACATCGACGATCAGGACTCCATTGTTCTCGACAAAGAAAGGAGTAAACCCATTGACTTTGATGAAGACGGTAATACCATTTACGACTCGGTTATCACCGTGATTAACCACTTTGAAGAAGATTATTTCGAGGTTTCGGAAGAGTTCCGGATTAAAACGGCCACGCTGGTTTTTCCGAAAGAAGATTTATACAACCAGGGATTGGCCGAAATGGCCACGATACTTGGAATTGGCAGCAGTCCCGAAAACATTCCTGCCGACTGGCAGCAAGATGTTTTGGTTCCTCACCTTATCGAAAAAGGGCTTTTTGCCAACTTACTCGATGCCGGTGCTTTTGCTGTCGATTCGGTAAAAAATATTTTGGGAGACAGTGTATACATCGACTATCAACCGGTTGAAAAGACACTTTGCAGTAACGGTTATGCATATAATTACAGCACGTTTAAAGTACCCGATACCTTGTATCAAACACCGATACGAAATGAAGGTGAACGGTTTCTGAGAACAATCGGGAAAGACCGTTTTACCTGGGACGACAGTGTCGTTACCGTTTTAAACAGCGATGAAACATTTGTACCTGTTGGCCAGCATATAACTGGTGCTTCCAACGATTCGGTAATGGTCGTTTCTTTTCCCAACGACTATACGGGTCAGTTTAACATTGAATTTGAAACCAAACCGGTTTTCCCGCGCCGTTACCTGATGCTGATTCGAACACACATGGATTATGGCGGTATTTACGATATCTATGTCAATGACGAACTCCTATACACAATCGATTATTACAGATTTACACAGTTAAGGGGTGTTGTGCCCAGTGCTGTAGATGGTATCAGGCACCAAAAAGTTGGCCGGTTTATTAAGTTCGATTTTTGGGTCGATAATATAACCGAATATGGAAAGGTGAGGGTGAGATTTGAATATAAAGGCCCCACAAATATAAAAGGCAGCGCACTTTTCCTCGATTATTTCGTGTTGGTGCCTGAGTCGAAGACACATACGATAACAAAAAATCCGTAACGATAAAATGATCAACAATTCGATAATACGTTCAGAAATGATTTATATACGAAAGAAACGGTCTGCTTCTCGCATTTTATTGATTGCAACATTGTTGCTAATGGGGGTGTTTTCTTTGCACGCCCAGGATACAATCCGGGTAAAAGGTGTGATTGTATCTCCCGAGAACAAGCCAATATCCGATGTTTCGGTAAGCGTTGAAGGTTCGAGCCAAATGCCGGCCTTTACAAATCAGTCGGGCGAATTTGAAGTTACAACCGACAGCAAGGACCAGTGGTTAAACGTGGCCCCGGCATCAGGTTACAAACGAAAAAGGGTTTACATCGGTAGCCGTACTTTCATAAAAGTTATGGTAACACCTGTTGACATCACCAGTGGCGACGATCAGGTTATCCTGTTAAGCCAGCCTGCTTCGGTTAAAGATGTGGTATCATCATTTTCAGACCTGAACCTTGATAACGTGCAGCATTCAATCATCCCATCCATCGACCGGTACATGCAGGGGCGTGTTTCGGGTATGCACGCCATTAACCAATCGGGAGTACCTGGTAGCGGCGCCGTTACTTTCATTAGGGGCATTAACTCGTTAAATGCAATAACCCAACCGCTTTATGTTGTCGACGGGGCAATAATGGAATCAACCGGGCTTTTCGGGTCGGTAATTGACGGGTATAATTACAACCCCTTGCTGGCCATTAATCCGCTCGATATTTCAAATGCAACCATACTGAAAGACGCTGTTTATTCGGCAGCATACGGTTCCAAAGCTTCAAACGGTTTAATTATGATTGAAACCCTCAATCCCAGTGCCACTGAAACTTCGTTTGAAATTGACATGCGCACCGGGCTTTCCTTAAGGCCTGAACGATATGTTCCGCAAATGAATGCCCAACAGCATAAAACCTTTGCTAAAGAGATGATCTATTCTTCGGGAATGCTCGAAGAAAATATCACTAAAAATTACCCCAACCTTTTTGTAAAATCCGATAACGAACGCTTTATCGATTACCAGCACAATACCGACTGGCAGCAGCTCATTTTTGATGACGCCATGTTTACGAACCTGAACATTAAGGTTAAAGGCGGCGATGAAATTGCACGTTACGGTCTGTCTTTCGGTTATTATAATAACAACGGCATTATTCGAAATACCAGTTACGACGGGTATAACCTCCGGTTTGTAAGCCTTGTAAATATATTTACCTGGTTAAGGATGAATGCAACCGTGTCGTTCAATACCAGCGAATCGGAATTGAAAGAATCGGCAGCAATAAAAGAAACAAGCCCGATTCTGACAAGCCTGGCAAAATCGCCCATGCTTAACCCGTTTCAATACGACGTTGATAAAAACGAAACCACCATACTTTCCGAAGTGGATGAACTGGGTGTGAGCAACCCACTGGGTACCATAGAAAATTTTGAAGCAAGCAGCCGTAATTACCACATTAACACGACACTCGGTTTTGAAATTGATTTCAGCAAAAGCTTTTATTTCAGAACTAACGTGGGAATTATTTACAATACACTGAAAGAAAAGCTGTTTATGCCCAACCGCGGTATGGAGCTTTATTACAACGAAGAGGCGCATAATGTGGCTAAGGCCTCAACCAATACATTCAACGGCTTCTCGAACAATTCAATGCTTGTTTACGATACAAAACTTGGCAATAACCATGTAATAAATTCAACGACCGGTTTTAATGTAATGACAAACCGCTTTCAATACGACTGGGGGATTGCAAAAAACGCACATAAAAACGACCAATACCGTATGTTAAGCGATGGTATTAATGAATTAAGGGAAATTGGCGGACAAAACCGGAACTGGAACTGGTTGTCGTTTTACGAGAAAGTATCCTATTCATTTAAAGATAAGTACTTGTTTACGGGAACAGTTTCACTCGATGGTTCGTCACGAATTGGTAAAGAAGCCAGTCAAACCATCAACATGTTTGGTCAGCCTTTTGGCCTCTTTTACTCGGCCGGATTGGGCTGGAGGGTTTCAAGCGAGCCTTTCATGAATCGGGTTCACTGGATTGACGAACTGAAAATCAGGTTATCGGCAGGCCGTACAGGTAACGACGACATCGGCGAATCGAATGCTACAAATTATTACAGCACGGAACATTACCGCGAGTCGAGCGGGTTAGTGCCTGCTGCAATGCCCAATTACGGGCTTACATACGAATTGGTTGACCAGCTGAATGCCGGAATCGACCTGGGCCTTTGGGGCAACCGGGTAAGGGTTAAGTTCGATGTTTTCCAAACAACCATCAGCAATATGCTGGTTTACATGCCCCTCGATGCATACATCGGGTACGATTACCGACCCGAAAATGCAGGCAGCATGAGTAATACAGGCTGGGACGGTTCTGTGTTTATGCGTATTATCAATGGCAAAAACTTTAGATGGGACATTGAAGCAAACGTTTCGCAGGCAAAAAATAAAATACTCGAAATACCGAACGATAAGTACATTACCAATGTAAAAGGGCATTACGAAGTTGCTCAAATTGTTGGTGAAACAGCCAGCAGTTTTTACGGTTACCGCTTTTTAGGCGTTTACAGTACAACCAGTGATGCCATTGAGGCAGGCCTGGTTAACAACAAAGGTGTTGCTTATCGTGGCGGAGATGCCATTTATGAAGATATTTCGGGCCCCGAAGGTGTTCCCGACAACGTAATTAACAGTTACGACAAAACCATTATCGGTTCCGCTTTCCCCGAAATAATTGGCGGGCTCACAAATACGTTCCGATACAAAAACTGGAGACTGAGCGCTTTTGTGAATTTTGTGTCGGGTAACGAGGTATTCAATTATGTACGCTACAAAAACGAATCGATGACCGGTTTCGCCAATCAGAGTACCGCGGTACTTAACCGTTGGCAATACGAAGGGCAGGTTACCGATGCGCCACGGGCACTATGGGGCGACCCCGTGGGGAATAGCGTTTTTTCAACACGCTGGATCGAAGATGGTTCGTACCTGCGCCTGAAAAATGTTTCGTTGAGTTACCGGATACCGAACGAATTTTTGGCTTTCAAAAATGCCGAATTTTACATATCGGCTTCAAACCTCATTACGTTGTCGAAATATTTGGGGTACGACCCTGAATTTGCTTATTCCTATCGTTTAAACGAGCAGGGTGTCGATTATGGAATGCCTCCGCATGCAAGGCAGTTTTTAATAGGTATTAAATTAGGATTATAACAGTTTTATTATGAATAAAATAGTTGCAGGTTTCATACAAATTACCCTCCTCTTGTTCTTACTTGGGGCTTTTTCTTCGTGCGAAGAGTTTTTTAACCCCGACCAGGAGATAACCATTACCGAAGACGAGGCTTATACCGACTGGTACGAATACCGTTCGGCAATACTCGGTTTGTATGCACTTCAGCAGAATTTGGTTGAACAGCTTGTGGTGCTTGGCGAATTGCGGGGCGACTTGCTAACGGTAACCCAAAATGCCGATGCCGATTTAATGGAGATATACAATTTCAACGTTTCCAAAAGCAACAAATATGCTTCGCCCGATAATTTCTTCAGGCTGATTGCTGCAACCAACAGGTATATTTCAACACTTGAACGGGAAAAACCCCATGTACTCGACCCCGCTGCACAAGTAAACAATTACGACCGCCTCTATGGCGAAGCGTTGTGCATGAGGGCATGGGCGTATTTTAATGCCGCCCGTATTTATGGTAAAGTGCCATTTATCGATCAAAGGCTGTCGACTATTGAAGATATTGAGAATTACATAAATTCACCCGGAACATATACCGACAGTTTAGTGATTGATTATAGTATTGACGGGTACACAAACGATACCATCCCCGAACCTGTTGTGGTTACCCTTGAAAAGAAATATTTCGACCTTGACCGCGTTATACGTCATTTTACCAATGAACTTGAAACAAAGGTAAAAGCCGTTGTAATGGTAACAAGTGAAGAGGATGAAAATGGTGTTGAGCAAAGATATGAAACGAAAGTCGATATTGTAGGTGTAAATCATTACTTAGAAAACAAGGATTATAGTTGGGAAGTAACCATTTGGAGTCAGTGGGGGTACCACACCTTGCTTGGGCACATGTATCTGACATTGGGTGACTTGACAAAGAGCGCTATGCACTTCGAAACGGTTGTTAAAAACGGGACTGATAACGACCAGTTTCAGTTAGACACCACTTTTGCTGGTAATAATTGGGTGAAAATTATTGAAAATGTCGATAGACTTGAACATATATTTACCCTTTGGTTCAACAAAGGGAACCAACAGACAAATGACCTGCAACGGCTTTTTGAGGTGTGGACACCCAATGAATACATGTTGAAACCTACTAGGGCATGTGTGCACATGTGGGAAACCCAGTGGCGGGGTTCGGTTATCCGTTACGATTACAATGTGCCCGATAGCACAAAGACAATACACCCCGGTATACCCAGCGATTTTTACCGCGGGTACGGAGTATCTTATTTATATGCTAAAGGGCAACAAAATTACATTACCGGTAATGAGTATCTTGAGATGCTTGAATATAAAATGAACGAGGAAGACCGAAGCGTTGAAGCCATTATGGAGAACGTTGACACGGTAGTTTATAAATATTCTGTAATGCGTGAACCTTTCGACCATGACCCGAATTTCATTGTTTACAGGGCTGCCGGTGTGAACCTTTACCTCGCCGAAATTTTTAACTATTTAAAATTTGAAGATGCCAGCGGAAATGTAACATCCAATACTTTACTGGCTTTAAAAGTAGTAAACGATGGTAGTTACTACGATGTTTCGACAAACCGTACCCAAATGGGTGTGAGGGGCAGGGTAGGCCTGCCGGGCTTTACAATCCAGAACATCGTGTTTGAATTCGACCCGTTTACCAACGAGGTTATTGGCTGGCGGAACATGAGTGGTAACCTGCCGGCTAAACAACAGCGTCTCGAAAACCAGATAATGGATGAAAGGGCCCGTGAACTGGCTTTTGAAGGTGAACGTTTTTACGACTTGATGCGTGTGGCCAAACGCCGTAACGATAAATCGTACCTTGCTTCCCGTGTTTCGGAAAAATATCCTGCCGGAAAAAGGGAATACATTTATAACCTGCTAATGAACGAAGAAAACTGGTACATACATTATTTCGATTAGCCCTGCGGGTTGCTAATCTGCCAGTTTGTTGTTTACAATTTGCAAAATTTCACTTTCGGCATCAAAGGCCGATTGTTCAATTTTGCGACCATCGTTCAATATTTTTTCCACAAAAGCAGTGTCGGAAAAACCTTTGGCATTTATTTTTACATTCAGGAAAGCGCCCGAAACTGCGGCTCTGGCTAAAAGTGCACCCACACCGGCATCGCTGATGCTGTTTGGGTTACCGGTACTGGCCATGGCTTTAATTATTTCCATGGAACGTAAACACAGTTTCATTACGTTAAACGGGACTTCAATGGCTTTGCGTGTTGCATCTTCAATGGCTTTTTGCCTGACGGCCTTTTCCTTCCCGGTGGTTTTGGGCATGCTGAAAGCTTCCATGATCGAGTTAAAGGCACGGGTGTCTTCGTCAACCAATTTAATGAGTTGATCGTGAATTGTTTTCCCTTGTTCAGCCCAGTTGGAAAATTCTTCCCAGCGGTGGTCCCAGCCGCGTTTATGTGCCGACAGGTTGGCCACCATTGTACCCAGGGCCACTCCCATCGCCCCGGTGTAGGCTGCAACCGACCCGCCACCCGGCGCAGGCGATTCGGAAGCAGTTTCTTCGGAAAATGCTTTCAAATTAAGGTCGATCAGTTTTTGTTCATCATCGTCGAGGATGTATTCAATGATTTTCTTTTTTGAGTCGAACGGTTTCAATTCGTCGAGCCCCAGCGAACGGACGGCAATTTTGATAATCTCCTCATCGGAAATGCCCGTTGAACGTTGTTGTTTTTTTAGAAAATACCGGCCTGCATCGAGCATGGCTTTTAGGGGAATAACCCCAACAAGTTCTGAACCGGTAACCCGTAAGCCACGGGCTTCGGCTCGTTTACATGCTGCTTCAAAAACTTCATGAACCGATGTTACTGTAATATCGGTAAGGTTAAACGAGAGTTGTGCAATGCCGTATTCTTTAATGAACCAGCCAATACCTTTTACGCACTTCAACATGCCGGGGACATATAGTTTATTCCCCTTTTCGTCGGTGATGATTTTTCCGGTTAACGAATTTCCTTCACGTTTTACCCGACCTTTTTCGCGAATGTCGAATGCAATGGCATTGGCACGCCGGGTAGAGGTGGTGTTCAGGTTAATGTTATAGGCTACCAGGAAATTTCGTGCTCCAACGGCAGTTGCTCCTGTACGTGCAACCTGCGCGGTGAAATCAGCCGGGCCGAAATCGGGTTTCCAGGCCGCATCGGTAAGTTTTTCAGGTAAGCCTTCATACTCGCCGGAGCGGCAGTTGGCGAGGTTTTTTCGCTTTTCTTCTTTGGCTGCAAATTCGTAACAATACACGGGTATTTGCAATTCATTGCCTATGCGTTCGGCAAGGTTTCGGGCATACACTATCGTTTCCTTCATGGTGATGCCTTTTACCGGAACAAGCGGCAATACGTCGGTTGCTCCAAAGCGCGGATGACTACCGCTGTGTTTCGACATGTCGATGAGTAGTGCTGCTTTTTTTACAGCAAGAAATGCTGCTTCGCAAACTGCATCGGGCGGGCCTACAAATGTTACAACGGTACGGTTTGTGGCCTTACCCGGATCGACATCGATCAGCCGAACGGCTTTTACCGATTCAATTTCATCCGTGATCTGTTTGATAATGGTTAAATCGTTTCCTTCGCTAAAATTTGGTACACATTCAATTATTTGGTTCATATACTGGGTACTTGGTGCTGGTTTCTGGTCACTGGTTTGCCCGCCGAAGCTTTAGCGTAGGCGGACATCCGTCATATTTCTTTAATGTCCTTTCCATTTTTCCATACTTTTTGGGGTTTCAGTTTTCCCTGACGGTATATTATTTCTTTATAATCAGTTGTATTGAATGCTGCAATATCGGCAATATTTCCCTTTTTCAATATGCCCCGGTCGGTTAATTTCAGTGCTCGGGCAGCCCTGCAGGTTATGCCTGCCAGTGTTTCGGCTATTGTGAGTTTTTCGTAAACACCAAGCAGAGCAGCTTGTAACAGCAAGTCACCCATGGGAGCTGAGCCCGGGTTCCAGTCGGATGCAATGGCCATGCAGCAACCGGCGTCGAGCAATTTACGGGCCGGGGCAAAGGGTATGCCCAATCCGATTGAGGCACCCGGCAACACGGTTGTTACCACGTTGCTTTTCCCCAACAGTTGAATTGTATCGTCATCCGATGCTTCGAGGTGATCGACGCTGAGGGCATTTAAGCTGATAGCCGTTTGGCTGCCCCCCAATGTAAACTGATCGCCGTGAACGACAACGTCGAAACCCATCGTTTGTGCTTTTGAGATATAGTTCCGGGCGTCGGTTGTATTAAATGCAGAATTTTCGATGAAGATGTCAACGCGTTTTGAAAGCTTTTTTTCCCAAACAACCGGAAGAAGTCCTTTAGCCATTTTTTCAAGGTAATCACCGGGGCTTCCCTCAAAATCGTTGGGGCAAATGTGGGCTGCCAGGCAGGTTGGGATAAGGTCGGTCGGTGTATTGGCACCGTTGATTGCCCGGAGCATTTTCAGTTCATCGTCTACCGTGAGCCCGTAACCGCTTTTAACTTCAATGGTTGTTACGCCATCGTTCAACATTTGATTGGCATGGTTGGTTGTTGTTTTTGCCAATTCTTCCATTGATGCTTTTCGTGTATGTTGCACCGTGCTCCAAATGCCCCCTCCCGATCGGGCAATTTCGAGGTACGATTTACCCGACAAACGTAAGGCATAGTCGTTGGTGCGTGATCCGGCCCAGCATATGTGTGTATGTGCATCGATGAAACCGGGGAGGGCAACCATGGGTACATCGATTTTTTCAATTTCTACATTTTGTTTATTTACTTTTGATTGAAGTTTACTGAAATCATCAATTTCAAAAATTATCCCGTTTTCTGTCAGTATACCAGCATTGTGAATAATTTCAATTTCTGAATCGGATATTTTTCCGCCAGATGAAAGATTATCCATAGTAAGTAGTTGATAAAACGGCCCGATCAGTTTCATTTAAATGATTTTAAAAGTCCAGTTTAAATTTATCGATGTTGTTAATTGCTATGGCATAACCGGCATCGGCGTGTCGGTAAATGCCCAGTGCCGGGTCGTTGTGTAGCACTTGTTTTATATTTTGTGCGGCCTGTTCGGTGCCATCGGCCAGGATAACCATACCGGCATGTTGCGAAAAGCCCATGCCAACGCCACCGCCGTGGTGGAACGAAACCCATGTTGCCCCACCGGCAGTGTTGGCCATTAAATTGAGCAAAGGCCAGTCGGAAACGGCATCGCTCCCGTCGAGCATGCCCTCGGTTTCGCGGTTGGGCGATGCAACGGAGCCGCAATCGAGATGGTCGCGCCCGATAACAATTGGAGCTTTAAGTTTTCCGGTTTTAACCAGATCATTAAAAAGCAACCCTGCTTTTTCGCGTTCGCCATAACCCAACCAGCAAATGCGGCTGGGCAATCCCTGGAACGTTACCTTTTTCTGTGCGTGCGATAACCAGTTTGCCAGATGTGTGTTTTCAGGGAATGCATCAATCAAAGCCTGGTCGGTTGTGTAAATATCTTCGGCTTCGCCCGATAATGCCACCCATCTAAAGGGACCTTTGCCATCGCAAAAAAGCGGACGGATAAACTCAGGCACGAATCCCTGATAATCGAAAGCGTGTTTCTCGCCGCCCTGGCGTGCCATTTCGCGTAAGTTATTTCCGTAATCGAATACAATGCTTCCACGTTCTTTCATTTTCAGCATAAAACCCACGTGGCGGGCCATGCTTTTAATGGCCAGTTGCTTGTGTGCCTCGGGATCGGATTGTCTCAGTTCTATTGCTTCGTCGTACGTTAAACCGTTGGGTACATAGCCGTTAATGGGGTCGTGTGCAGATGTTTGATCGGTTACAATATCGGGGATAATGTTGTCGGCAAGGAGTTTTTTTAGTGTATCGCCAATGTCTGCTACCAATCCTACCGAAATTGCATATCCTTTTTCTTTTGCCTCATGTACCCATGTTTTGGCCTGTTCGTAATCGGCTGTTAAACGGTCGATGTACTTGGTGTGCAGGCGTTTTTCTATCCGCTCGGGGTTAATGTCAACGCCCAGGAAACATGCACCGGCCATGGTGGCTGCAAGAGGCTGTGCTCCACCCATGCCCCCAAGTCCGCCTGAAACGATGAGTTTATGTTGCAGGCTACCGTTGAAATATTTTTTCCCACATTCAATAAATGTTTCGTAGGTTCCCTGTAGTATTCCCTGTGTGCCGATATATATCCAGCTTCCGGCTGTCATTTGCCCGAACATCATTAAGCCATTTTCCCGTAGTTTGTTGAAGTGGTCCCAGGTTGCCCAAAAGGGCACCAGGTTGCTGTTGGCAATTAAAACGCGGGGTGCGTGTGGGTGCGAACGTATAAGGCCAACCGGTTTTCCCGACTGAACAAGGAGACTGTGGTTTTCATCAAGTTCGAGCAGTATTTCAATGATCTTTTTTACGGCTTCTTCGTTGCGTGCAGCCTGTCCGGTTCCACCATAAACAATAAGGTTTGCAGGGTCTTCGGCAACCTGGTGGTCGAGGTTGTTCAGCAGCATGCGTAATGGTGCCTCCGTTTGCCACGATTTGGCATGAAGCTGATTTCCTTTCGGCGCTTTGTAATTGGGATGCGCAGCGTATTTTTTAATAAATTCCGAATAGTTCATGGTTCTCATTTTTAAAGTTTATACCGATTTTTGCCGCATAATTGTTTAAAAGCGCGGTAATTTCTTTTGTCCTGATAATGGACAGGGCTTTGTCGATATCGGGATAAAACAGCCGGTCGTTATCGGCAAATTTTATTTTTGAACGTATGAAGTCATGGCATTTATTAATCAGGATACCTGATTTTAAAGGTTTCCTAAAATCAAAACCCTGAGAGGCGGTTAAGAGTTCAATTGCCACTATTTTTTCAAGGTTTTCGATAATTTGAAGCGTTTTGCGGCCGCTTACCGATCCCATACTCACGTGGTCTTCCTGTCCCAGCGAAGTGGGAATGCTATCGGCGCTGGCCGGAAAGCATAGCGATTTGTTTTCACTAACCAATGAAGCGCTGGTATACTGAAGGATCATAAACCCGGAATTGAGCCCGGTTTTTTTCATCAGGAGTTTGGGCAGGCCGGGAATGGTTTCGGTTAGTGAAAGATAAATACGCCGGTCGGATATATTCCCGATTTCGGCCGCAGCCAATGCTGCATAATCCATGGGCAGAGCTATTGGTTGCCCGTGGAAGTTTCCGCCGGTTACAATTTTATCTTCATTAAATACAATCGGGTTATCGGTTACCGAGTTCATTTCAATTTCGGCCATCTCTTTCAGGTGGAGCCAGGCATCGCGCGATGCCCCGTGTACCTGGGGGATGCAGCGGAGCGAGTAGGGATCTTGTACCCGGTGACAGTTTTCATGCGACTTCACAATTTCAGAATCTTTTAACAACGTTCTGATTCTTTCGGCTACATATTGATTACCGGGATATGGCCTGAGTTTGTTGAGCTCTGTATCAAAACTTTTTACCGATCCCATCATGGCTTCCAGATTCATAGCGGCAATAATGTCGGCATGGTCGAGGCAATTTTGCAGCTTATCGAGAATAGCAATGGCATGTGCAAGCATGAATTGGGTTCCGTTTATCAGGGCAAGACCTTCTTTGGGACCCAGTTCAAGCGGTTTAAGGTTGTATGTTTCCAGTACTTCAGCAGCCGTAAGTTCTTTGCCTTTGTGGTACACTTTTCCTAAACCGATCAAGGGTAAAAAAAGGTGGGCAAGGGGAGCTAAATCGCCCGATGCACCAACCGAACCCTGGCTTGGCACAATTGGGATAATGTCGTGATTGACATGCCAGATAATCCGTTCGAGGGTTTTTACCGATATGCCCGAAAAACCTTTCGCCAGCGAATGTACTTTTAGTATCATCATGAGTTTGGCAATTTCGGCACTTACCGGTTCGCCAACACCTACGCTGTGGCTCATTAATAAATTGTATTGAAGTTTTTTGGTGTCGTTTTCATTAATAAGTGTTGTGCATAACGGGCCAAAGCCCGTGTTAATGCCATATACAATCTTTTGCTTTTTTACGATATTTTCAATAGCCGACCTGTTTTGTTGGATTTTTTTAAGGGCGGTTTTGCTGATTATGCCCTTTGTTTTATGCTTGGATATATCGAGAGCTATGCCGGCACTCAGTTTGTCTTCGCCGTAATGAAAAATTTTAATGCTCATTTTGTTTTAATTTAGGATAATAAAATTACGTTTTAATGCAGACGTTTGGAATGATAAATGTTAGTGGAATATCTAAGGTTTTTTTACCCAAAAGGGATCGGAAAGGTTATGCTAAATATTAGTGTGGGGATTCCGGTATTAATTATATTCTTCAGAAAAACAGAGATTAATACCTTAAAATTTCGTTAAGGGTGTTTTTAATTAAAACAAGTTGTTCAGTACATTTCCACTAATTATTACGGCTGGTCTAAGGCCTTTTTGTTCACTTCCTTTTACCGGATTAAGATTGACGAGCCAAATCTCTTTTTGCTTCATTGTTCAATTTGTTTAAGATAGTCTTCCATCCCTTCTTCTGCAATGTCTACTATTGAAATGTCATCTGCATTTTTCTTATACGACTTAATATATTCTGCACAGTTAAGTTGGTCTAAGTATATGCGAAGCGCTTTTTCAATGATTTTATTTTTAATAAATAAATATAAAATATAAATATATGAATATTTTTCAAAGAAGGCAATCATGAAAAAACCCGGGGGAACCCGGGTTAAATGCTTATAATTTTGCTGTTTTGTTTTGCAGGTAATGATCGGCCAAAACCATTGCTGCCATTGCTTCAACAATGGGAACTGCACGTGGCAGTACGCAGGGGTCGTGCCGCCCTTTGGGGTTTATGGTGGTTTCGTTTAACTTTTTGTCAATAGTTTTTTGTTCCCTCAGAAGGGTGGCAATGGGTTTAAAGGCAACATTGAAATAAATGTCCTGCCCGTTTGAAATGCCTCCCTGTATGCCACCCGAGTGATTTGTTGCAGTTGAAACCTTTCCATCGGTATTAACAAAAACATCGTTGTGTTCCGAACCGTACATTTTGGTGCCTTCAAACCCCGAGCCGTATTCAAATCCTTTCACGGCATTTATGCCCAGCATGGCAAATCCGAGGTCGGCGTGCAGTTTATTAAACACGGGGGATCCCCAGCCTGTGGGCACGCCTTTTGCCACGCATTGAATTGTTCCGCCCAGTGTGTCGTGGTTGCGGCCGGCTTCTTCTATCAGGGCAATCATTTTTGTGGCGGTTTCCTTATCAGGGCAACGAACAATGTTTTCTTCGGTTTTTGATAAATCGAGTTCCTGATAGAGTTTGTTAACGGATATTTTACCAACGCTGTTTACAAAAGCATTTATGGTTATGCCAAACTGTTGAAGCAGTTGTTTGGCAATGGCGCCGGCCACAACCCGGGCAATGGTTTCGCGGGCCGACGAACGCCCACCCCCACGGTGGTCGCGTATGCCATACTTTTTATTGTAAGTATAATCGGCATGCGATGGCCGGAATACATCTTTCAGGTTGTTGTAATCGCCCGATTTGTGGTCTTTATTCCTGATTATGAATCCGATTGGAGTGCCGGTTGTTGTTCCTTCAAAAACCCCCGAAAGTAATTCCACGGTATCCGATTCGTTGCGTTGGGTTGTAATTTTCGACTGCCCGGGTTTTCGCCGGTCGAGTTCGTACTGGATTTTCCCGGTATCGATGCTCAGGCCGGCAGGGCAACCGTCAATAATTCCTCCAATAGCAGCACCGTGCGATTCGCCAAACGACGTTAACCTGAAAAGTGTACCAAAACTGTTCATTGTATGATCATGCTATGTTATTCGCAATCTCCTGAACAACAGCCCGAATCGTCGTGATTTGAGCCGCAGCCGTTACATCCTGAAGGTGCCAGCTCTTCATCTGTAGCATCCCTTACTTCAATGATGTTGCCGGTAAAATGCAAATCGGTTCCGGCAAGCGGATGATTAAAATCCATGCGGATTTCATTTTCTTTTACTTCTAGCACAATGCCCATAAGGCGTTGGCCTGTTTGCGTTTGCATGGGTACCTGGGTTCCCGGTTTGAACCTTTCTTCGTCAAAAACCCCGTCAACCATAAATATGTTTTTTGGAAGGTTGACAATGGCCGATTCATCAACTTCACCATAGGCCTGGTTGGCATTAAGCTTCATTTCAAAATCATCGCCTTGTTTTAGCCCGGAAAGGTTTGTTTCAAAAGCAGGTATCATTGTTCCTGTACCATAAACAAACTTTAACGGCGATTCTTCGGTTGTTTGTTCAATAATGTTTCCTTCACTGTCATCGGTCCTGAGGGTATAGCTCAGGGTAACCATTTTATTTGCTTCAATTTGCATAATTAAATTTTATAAAATTTTCAGAAGTTGACAAAGTTAACGAAATTGTTTTGCGGAACAATTAAATTGGGTGTTGAGGGTTAAATGATCTCGATTTCATAATAAATTGTTGTGAAATTGTGCTACTTGAAAAAAAAACTTGATCTTTTTTGTTTATTAATTGTTTATGGCGTATTATTGCAGAGGAGTTACATTTTTTTTTCGATCAAAAGTCAATTTCCAAAAATTATAATAATCAAACTTATCGATTTAAAACCAGCTTTTTGTGCTGGTCTCTAATTTAAATTACTATGTACGATATTCTAGAGTTGAATAAAAAGCTTGTGTCCGAATTGCGCGACATAGCTAAAGGCTTGCAAATCAAGCGAGTGGAAAAATATAAAAAGGAAGAATTGGTTTATAAAATCCTTGATGTTCAGGCTATTTTGGCATCAGAAGGTAAATTAAAGCCAAATAAAAGTGCTTCCAAAAATTCTCCGTCACCTTCGAAAGAGAAGAAAAAAGAGGATGATCAGAATGATCAGAAGGGAAAACGCAAGCGGACACGGATCATCAAAAACAAAGATCAAAAAGCCGAAAGGGTTGAATTACCAACTTATAAGCCAAAAGCCGAAAGTGGAGATGAAAAAACTGAGCCCGTAAACCAGGAAAAAGAAGAAAGTAAACCGGCCCAGGTTGCAAAACCTCAACTGAAAACGAAGGTAAACAAACCCAAGAAAAAGGCAGAGAATGATCCACAGCATTCCCAAAACAAGGATTCATCGTTTTCGCAAGAGCCCGGAAAAGATAAAAAGGTAGTCTCGGCTGAAAAGAATAAAGGGCCCGAAAAACCAGTAAAAAAAGAAAAAGCGGAAGAGCAGCCAAAGCATGACAAGAATGAGCGAAAATCACATCATTCAAACCAGCATGATAAAAATGACCACCAATCGGACAACAACTCCGGCAGCAACAACTATCAAAATCGCCCGTATTATAACAAAAAGGGACAGCTGCAGGAAAAAACAATATTCGACTTCGAGGGATTAATTACCAATACCGGCGTGCTTGAAATTATGCAGGACGGATATGGTTTCCTGCGCTCTTCTGATTACAATTACCTTAACTCGCCCGACGATATTTATGTGTCTCAGTCGCAAATAAAATTGTTTGGTTTAACTACCGGCGATACGGTTAAGGGAACGATTCGCCCGCCCAAAGAAGGTGAAAAATATTTCCCTTTAATAAAAGTGCTTGAAATTAACGGGCGCAATCCCGATTATGTTCGTGACCGGGTACCGTTCGACCATTTAACTCCCTTGTTTCCCGAAGAAAAATTCAACCTTACGGGAAGCGGTGTGAATTCGGTTTCGGCACGCATTGTTGATATGTTTGCACCCATTGGTAAGGGACAACGTGGTTTGATTGTGGCACAGCCCAAAACCGGTAAAACAGTGTTGCTGAAAGAAATTGCCAATGCCATTTCTGCCAACCATCCTGAAGTTTACATGATTGTACTGCTGATTGATGAACGCCCCGAAGAGGTTACCGATATGGCACGAAGTGTAAATGCAGAAGTGATTTCATCGACTTTTGACGAACCGGCCGACCGCCACGTTAAAATAGCCAACATTGTTCTCGAAAAGGCCAAACGCCTTACTGAATGTGGCCACGATGTGGTGATACTTCTCGATTCGATTACCAGGCTTGCGCGGGCGTACAACACTGTTCAGCCAGCTTCGGGCAAGGTGCTTTCGGGTGGGGTGGATGCCAATGCGCTTCACAAACCCAAACGTTTCTTTGGTGCTGCACGTAATATCGAAGAGGGAGGTTCGTTAACCATTTTGGCAACGGCCCTTACCGAAACCGGTTCAAAAATGGATGATGTTATTTTTGAAGAATTCAAGGGAACCGGTAACATGGAATTGCAACTCGACCGTAAGTTGTCGAACAAAAGGGTATTCCCCTCAGTTGATGTTAATCTTTCGAGTACACGACGTGAAGACTTGCTCATACACAAAGCCATGCTCGATAAAATCTGGATTTTACGTAATTACCTCGCCGATATGAATTCGGTAGAGGCAATGGAATTCCTGCGCGACAGGATTATTAAAACCGAGACAAACGAAGAGTTCATAATTTCGATGAACAGTGGCGCTTAGTCGGTTTAAATATTTACTATTATTATAAACGATATAAAGCCCCGGTTAGCAACCGGGGCTTTTTTCTTGTTTAAGCCCGCTCTTTTGAAAATATACAACATATATCCGTTTTATTTTCCCCTTATTTTTTGTACATTAATTCATTCCAAATATTGGCAGTAACCGTTAATGCTTTTCGTAATACTGATTTGCTATTTGCTATATTTGAAATGATACTTTAACTAATTTTTACGGATATGACAACAAGGAAAACATTTGGTGCCGGAATTGATTCCGAAAAAACCATAGCAAACAATAAAAAATTCATTCAGTACATTAATCTAAAGCTTGCAGCATTGGGGTACCCGTACTTTCAGGATGAGCGTACTGCGCAATTCATGGAGTTTGCATCTCCACTGCTCGATAACTTCAGGGAGAAATCGAGAATACTTTCAGAACACCTGTCGCCCATAGCTCAGCGAATCCAAAATTTTATTGATGTGTATCTCGAAGAAGTCCCTGATGCAAAAGACATTAAAATGCCTCAGTATACTTTTGTCCTCGATACACACGGGCTGGCGCGCAAAATGTCGCTGCCCCCTAAAACCGATAAGTTTGAGTCGGATATTGTACGCACCTACCGCACCGGACAGGGTGTTTTACACAACCCAAAAGCCGATAAACGAACAACCAAAGGGGTTTTTCATGTATGCGAGGGAGGCCTGCCAATTCCCGACGATAAGAAAGCCGTGCCGAAAATAGCATTTGCCCGATTGCTGAGAGAGGCTTTTAATCCCCCGGGAGAATTGATGCAATTGCCATACACCCAAAACCAGGAGAAAAAAGCCGAACTTTTTGTGAGCCTCATGCTCCGCCCGATTGTTGTTCCTGAAGTACCGGGCATTACAAAAGAGAAATCGATGGAAATACGTTTTTTTGCACCCGGTAACCTTACTGGGAACCTCGATTTTGTCGAGTCGATTTTCGGAAATGCCGGTGATCCGCACTTGCCCGAAAACGATGCAGCTCTTGACCCCGAAGGCTGGACCGGGCATACCGGATGTGTAATTCTGGCTACCCATCTTATTTACATGAAAAAGAAGGACTTGGGTTTGCCTCATTATAACGATGCAACCGAGCGTCAACGCCGCGATGGCATGTGCTGGAAAGATGAAAACGAACGATACAACGATGGTAATGCCTTCAAGGTTACTGCACGCGACCAACGCGGCGTGGTTATCACCATTATTGCCGACAACTACTTCGGGTACTGTAAAAAGGAGGTCAAAACCCAGGTAAGCTATTCGGCCAACCTATATGGATTGTGCGAAGAAGAACATGCCGGAGGAGCACTTGCTTTCCAAAGTTACGACATGGGTGAACGCATTGAACCCGACAGGTACCAAAACAACGGGACTACTTTTAAACAACTGGCCGGCTTATATAAAAGCTTTATTGAAATAATGCCCGAAGGATATGGCCGCGACAAAAAATTCAAAAACATATTATACATCCCCAAAAATGCCGGCTTCAATCTTTTTGATCAACGTGTATCGTGGAAAAACGAAAACGGGGAAAAGCGATCGATAAAATTGCTCCCGCAAAATCATTACATCTATCCTTCGGGCTATAAAGTAAGGATGAAAAAGCGGCTCAATGGCCGCCACTGGCACCTTGTGGGTACTGTGCCCGAGGGAATATTTTGCCATAAACCGTGTACCGTTTCGGGTGGGGGAAAATCCGAAATTTCAAAATCGATTCAGGATGCCATGTTACAGGGGTCGGTAATTGTTGCCGATTTGCAAAATGATCTTGAAAAAGTTGAAGAAGTGATGAATGCCGATTTTTCGAAACGGCACAAAATCCCCGCCGATTACAGCAAACAGCCACCAAGGGGCATTCTTGACCCGCGACGATCGTTGGGTTCCGTTATTAAGCTGTTAACACCCTCATGCGAATTTACCGATGAATACAACCAGTGGCTCAATTCCATTCCACAACGGATAAAAGACCTTATTTATGTTGTAAAAAGAAGGTACCACCCTGAATGGGAGAAGCATTGGAAAGAATATTTCTCGGTTGATAAAGTAAACGGCCTGCCCGGTAACGAGTTAAAATTTATGGGGCGGAAGCTGATCTCGAATTATCTGCGTGTTGGGCACGATACCGATAAATCGTGGCGGATTTTCCAAATAAGGCAGGACTTCTACGCGGCCCAGAAAGTTCAAACCGAAGATGATATTTCAGCATCAATTGTAATCCCCACGAATCAATTAAAAGGTTTAAACCCGCTATACAAAGAATACCCGAGCGTAAAAATTGCCATTAACTGTGAATCGAGGCTTTTTCAACGCCCCGACGACTGTGTTGTAAAAGGTTACGACAAGCAAGCCGAAAATGACCTTGCAAGTCCCAATACTTTTACTTCGAACTTTGAGCCCCTTACACGTGAGCAGGTTAAAGAAATTAAAGAAGACAGCATTGGATTCGATCACTACACGCAACCGGTGAAGGATTTAATTGATAATTTCCTTGCAAAAGATAGGCCCCAATACCTTGTTGTACCCTCTGAACCCAGGATTGTTGACGGCAAACCATCGGCCAACCCACGTTATCTGCAGGTGCGCCCCGATTTGGTTGACCCCACCGACAGGTATATTGCTGAAACATGTACCCGGATTCACCGGTTTATTCCCATTGATAAACCTTTGTATATGCCGGTAAATGCGGTACTCCCCGGGCGCAGGAATAACCCCGCCGATCCCGATAATAATGTGCCACCGCTGGCAATATATAACCCAATACACTTTCAGGAATTGCCCGAGCTCTTTATCGATTTTATTTGCAGCATCACGGGAAAATCGCCATCAACAACGGGATTCGGTTCCGAAGGCGCATTAACCAAAGGGCCGTTTAATAACTTGTTGCCTGCTACCGATTTAAACAATGCACTTTTGTCGTATATCCTTACGGGCTATAAACCTTTTTCTTCGGCTGCCGGTTATGTGGGGCCAAAATACAAAGTCGATCACGATGTTAGCCTGTTGATACCCGAAATAATTTCACGCATGTCGGTTCGTGAACAAGATCCAAAATACCTGATTGAAAACGGTTACCTTGAGAAAGTTAACGACTTTGAATACAACGGCAAAAAAATTGAAGCCAGCCTGCTGGGGTACCGTATCACAAATAAATTTGTTAACCATTTTCTGGGAAGGATTTTTAGCAACCCCAACGCGGTTTTCAACGAGGAAATGCTTAAACCCGAGTTGCAGGATATGGAAACTTTTGCATGCTCAATCAACAACCTTTCGGTAACACAAAAGCGGGTTGCCCAAAGTTATCTTACCGATGGTACTTTTGAAGCACTTTGCCCGCCATTAAAAGCACTGGTGAAAATTATGGTTGATGGCAACTATAACGGGATGACCCGCCAGAATCCGAAATTCAGGCAAATGTTTACACGTGAATACGTGCTTGAAAGTGACTGGTACAGACAACGCCTTGTGAATAAGCAAAAAAAGGATATTGAATACTGGAAGAACAGCATTTCATACATTGAAGCAGTTTTGCAAAAAAGCAATTACAAAGAAGCATCTGAACGAATGAACCTAAAGGGCGAACTGGAAAATGCCAAAGCAAAGTTAAAGGAAGCTGAAAGTGAAGCATACATCAATAACCTGTTTGGAACGCTTGGTGCGGATTTGTTGGGCAAATAATGTTCAGGTATAAATAATCAGGAAGGAGGCTGAAAAACGGTCATTTCCGCATTATGTCCAAAAAATCGGGTAGGAACAACCAATGATAAATTTCGTTCTAAGTGTCATTTCGACGTTAGGAGAAATCTTTTCGAATTCGTTAAGATTCCTCATCCCGAAATAAATCGGGATTCTGAATGACACCTCTTAACGACTGTCATATAAGCATTATGTCCAAAAAATCGGGTAGGGACTCGAAGCATTTTTAAGACACCCCTTTTTTTATTCCGTCAGCTTGTTTTTAAAAATCATTTTTCTATTTCTTAACAATGTTGAAGGTCTTTTGCCACTGGTTATCTTCCGGGAATACGCATAAAACATAAGCGCCCGGGGGGAAGATCTGCATGTCGATCTGCTCAGCAGTACGTTCCATTTCCTTGTGAAGCATAATCCGGCCATTCGGATCATGTAGCCTGTAATTTAACGGCGTATCGTCAATATAGTCTACCTTCAGTTTTAACAGGAAATCTACCGGGTTTGGATAAACGCTGATCTCAAGCCCAGGGATTGTGATTTCATCGACAGAGGTAACCCTCAGTTTTGTCTGATGCATACCCTGGGTCAAAATTAAGTTAGAACCCGTGAATATTTCAATTACCGGTTCTCCTATTGTCCAGTTAACCGTGTAGTCGCTTGTATTTCCGCTATTTCCGGAACTGGCAATTACCTGTTGAGCGCTTCCTTTTGTTCCTGTCAGCATTAGGGCAAATATGATCAGTATGGATTTCATTCTCTTTTAAAATTTTGGTTTTCTGTTTCGCTTTTCTGAATGAGATGAATTGCGTTTTGATACGCATCATAATCAATTCCAAAAGATTTTGGTTGGTTGTTTTCTTCCGGAAAAAGGTATTTTCCCCTTTCTGCTTCCGTTTTTGGTATTTCTACTTCAATGCGATGGTTTCGGGCATACGCGTCATTCCGGATGCCGGTTACCTGCCAGGAAACTTTCATGCCTGAGCTTCCACCGGCAATTTTAAATTGGTTATTATTGATTTCCTCAGCAATATGAAGATTTGGCCCCGGGGCACCAATAGCCGTAAGCTGGTAACGGTAATCCATATTCAACGATCCGAAATAAGCAGGCATTTCTACGATGGCTTCACCGGCGTTATTGAGAATTACATTCCCATTATAAATATTCATCATATCGGGCGATTCGACGAACGAGTGCTGAAGGTATTTGTTCTCAGGATCATCGGGGTGGTCGATTTTAAAGGAACCTGCCGATTTGGACAGGGTTCCGACGACCGATACATTTCCCCCGAAATAACCGGCAATATTATCGGAATAAGCGGTAATTCCATACCCGTTTTCACCTGTAGATATGGCATAAACAGCGCGTCCGTATTCACCAGTAGCCGATGCATAAACACCCCTTCCCAATCGGCTGTGCGACTCGAAATAACCACCATAGCTGCTTTTTGTGGTGGAAGAGGTAGACCAGGCCACACCTTTCACACCGCAACCCTCATCTCCATATGAATGGCCGTAAACACCCTTCCCGGTGCTTCCGCCTCCTTCGCCGTGTACGCCAATTCCGTTTGTAGCTTCGCCGCTGATGCCCCAGCCATCAGCACCGGTAGCTATACCCTTTGCGCCTGTGCCGTGTTCTCCTTCCGACTGAAAAAATCCTCCATAATTAGTATTCAACGAATGGGATGAATATTCAGCAAGTCCGTAAACGCCAACACCAAGCTCACTTTTCGCCACAAAATAACCTCCGTAATTGCATGACAATCCTTCATTTGATGCAGAGCCATAAACGCCTATTCCTTCATTATCGCTGGAAATACCGGAAACCCCTTTTCCCTCATCGCTGGAAGAGTATCCAACTACGCCAACACCATATTGTCCTGTCGCATTGCCATATAAACCTTTCCCATACCAGCTTGACGATTTTGCATAGACGCCAATGCCATTAGAACTGCCATTGGCCTCAAAATAGCCACCATAATTAACTTGACTGCCCGAATATGTATTCGTGCCAATTATTGCCGCTCCCTGATCGTCATATCTGCTTTCAAACAGGCCAATAAAGCCCGGGTTCTGCTGTGAACCGGGTGTGTTTATGCCAATTCCAACTTTTCCATTGTCCATGATGAAGATCCCTTCATTTCCGCCATCGCCCGAAATCCATTGCCCATTGGTTCGGATGTTTTGCGTGGCCGTGTGGTTGCCCAGGTTATCGCTTGCGCTGCCGGCTGCTGCAATTGTAATTGTATTGTTTTCGTCATCGGGGGTTATGGTTACATTGCTGCCTGCAACAAGGTCAATGTTGCCCCCATCGTTGCTGATGCCACTAATGGCCGATACAACATCGGGTGCTATTTTTTCCGTGGTGACGGCATTGTTTTCCATCTTGTCCGTTGCAATTGCCCCATCGGCAATTTTTGCTTCGGTAACGGCACCATCGGCCAGATCTGTTTCGATGATGGTTCCATCGGCAATCTTATCTGAGTTTACTGCATTAGCCGCCAGTTTTGCTTCAACAACTGCCCCGTCGGCAATTTTGGCTTCGGCAACTCCGTTGTTGGCAAGTTTCGCAGTCGTTACGGCATTGTTGGCCAATTTGGCCGTAGTAACGTTCCCTTCCCCAATAACCGGATTGGGGAAGGTGCCGCTCAGGTCGCCCCCTGCCGGACCGGTGGGGGTACTCTCCCCACTGCCTGTTTCGTCGGCAGCCGGTAACCAGGTTGTGCCGTCCCATTTCAGTACCTGCCCGATTGTGGCTCCATCCCGGGCAAGTTTAACACTGCTAACAGCGCCATCGATGATTTTTTCTTCCGTAATCGAATTGTCGGCCAGTTTTTCCTCTGTAACTGCTTTATCGGCAATTTTCTCTTTTGTAACGGCATGGCTGCCAAGCTTTGCAACGGTAACCGAATGATCGGCCAAATCGGTTTCATCAATAGCACCATCCTCAATCTTAATGGAACTTATACTGTTGTCGGCAACCTCCCCGGCCGTTTGGGCATGAAAGGCATAGGGAACTGCAAACAATTCAGTTGTTCCCAAATGGCTAAATTCGTTTCCGTTCTCCGGATCCAGTTCAACTTTAAAATAATGTTTGTTATTCCCCCATAGAGAAGGGTCAAAACTTCCGCTTACCCGGGTTCCTTTCCCGATCACCAGGTTGACAAGACCCAATGTGCCGGTGCTTACGGAATGGGTTTCTGTATAAACATCTGGTCCACTTTCGGAATCCAGTAAAATACTGATCCGGAATTTTACTGTTTTATTGGAAACAACTTCGCCGGAGTTGTTACGGACCACCGCCTGATAATTAAACCCGGCCGGGACTTGCGACATTGCTGTAAATAACGTTAGTATAAGAAAAACGAGAAATAATATTCTTTTCATATTAGTTCATTTTTTTAATGTTTTTCGATTAAGCTGTTTTTGTATTTATTGTGTTTTCAATTTACGTATTTTTTTCTAAAAAAGTTAAAAAATAAAAAACAGAATATCAGGTAATTAAAGAAAGAAAAGCCATTAAAAGTACTTTTATTCAAACATTGGTGATAAATAATATTATTTTATGTTTATCTCTATGCTAAAGCAAAGGTTTTTATCCTTACATTTAAGGATTGAATAACTTAAAAATCATTATTGTATGAAACGATCTCGCCCAGGCGGGAGAAGTTCCATCCGCCAGCTGGCGGACCAATTGAAATAAATAATTTAATCGTATGAAAAAGCAACTTCTTTTAACGGGAATACTTTCCCTGTTGTTTGTTATGTTCACTATGTGTACAAACACTAAAAAACAATCTGAATCTGAAACAACCATTGATTCTGCACTGCTTCACAATAACAGTGTTAAGCTTTGGGTATTATCTGAGATGTGGGTTAACGATGAAATGCTGGATATTTCGACTTCCGTTGACGAGCATTTATTGCTGGCCAGCGACAATACCGGGATGCAGATTTTTGGCGAAACCGATACGCATCATGCCGATACGTTAACCGTTGATCGTTTTACTTACAAACTATCAGAAACCGATGCCAAAATTGAAATCTCGGAATTCCACGAAAGCCACATTATGGCGAATAACCCGGCAATGGATATCTCAACACTTACCGAAGAAAAGCTGGTGCTTTATGCAACTTCAGAGGTTGATGGTGAAACCAATCACATAAAATTAAATTATGTGAGGGCTGTTGAGCCCAATCCCGAAGCCGGCCATAAAAACATGATGCTAACTAACGGTTCATCAAAATTATGGAAAGTGACCAATGTTCTGGTAAATGGTGAAGATACAAATATCCCGTGCCGGCGTGACGACCTCATGCTATGGTTAACCAATGGTATGGCTGTTAAAATATTTGGTGACATACATTGCATTCCCGGCGATACTGTAAATAATGATGTCATTGCCTGGGGATTTATCGAAGATGATAATAAAATTGTAAAGTCGGATCTTCATGCAAAGTGGCATCACGAAAGCGGTTTGGAACTGGTTACCGACGATACCATTCGTGTTATTGAGCTTAGCAACGACAAATTTATATGGGAAAGCATGAGCAAGTTCGACGGGGTTGAAAAAAGTGTAATTATTACTGAAGTCCCGGTTTATTTATTTTGATACTTTTATACGATCAATCAAAATTAACATAACAGAAAGATTGCCAATGTTTAAAATCGTTAAAGCAAAAATCGTCACATTTTTCATTATTTGCCCCCTGTTTGTATTTGCACAGTCGGGCGCCATTCATATTAACCAGCTGGGCTATTACCCCGATGCCAACAAAATTGCCCTGGTTGTTTATGCCGGTGCCAATACTTTTGATATTGTCAATGTAGCCGATCAAAGCGTGGAATTTTCAGGGATTTTGTCTGAAAGTAAATACGGGGAAGATGCAAATGACAGTATTCAACTGGCCGATTTTTCGGCATTCAATAAACCCGGTACTTATCGTATACATATTCCCGGTTTTGGCGATTCATATCCGTTTGAGATTTCACCGGTTATTTTCCGTAAAGCCGCTTATGCTTCGATGAAATCTTTTTATTATCAGCGCTGTTCCTATAAACTTCAACCTTCTTATGCCGGTATGTGGGCACGGAATGCAGGACACCCCGATACCAACTGCCAGTTCCATGGTTCCACCGGCAAATCGGGAACCCATGCATCTCCGGGTGGCTGGTACGATGCAGGTGATTTTGGCAAATACGTGATCAATGCCGGTATTTCCGTACATACTCTTTTATCGTTTCATGAAAATTTTCCAAACTTTTTTGCCGACGGGGTTTTGAAAATTCCGGAATCGGGGAATGGTCTGAATGACTTGCTGGACGAAGTAAATTATGAACTAGACTGGCTGAAAACCATGCAGGACGACGATGGCGGGGTTTTCTTTAAACTTACTACACTGAATTTTGACGGCATGAAAATGCCTGACAAAGCCACTGCAACCCGTTACATCATTGGAAAAACCACGGCTTCGGCACTCGATTTTGCTGCCATGATGGCCATGGCCGGAAGGGTATACGCCGACTATGATAGCGCATTTGCAGCCGATTGCCTCGTGCGCGCAGAACAAGCCTGGAATTGGGCAAAGGAAAATCCGTCAATATCATTCAGAAACCCTGCCGGCGTTAGTACCGGGGAGTACGGAGACGGTAATTTGTCGGACGAATTCCTTTGGGCCGCTTCCGAATTGCTGATATCAACCCAAAAAGAAGAATACAGGACTTTCCTTGAAGACAGGAGTAGTTCACTCAATTACTGGAGTGCCCCGGGCTGGCCCAATGTGCAGCAGTTGGGAACGTTGTCACTGCTTACCCAGCCAAATAATTTGCCCGGAATCGTGCTCGAAAACATGAAATCATCATTGCTTTCTACTTGCGACAAGTGGATTAAGCAAATTGAAGAAAGCACGGCACGCATACCAAATTTTGGTTTTTACTGGGGATCTAACAGCGAAATTGCCAACAGGGGAGTAGCCATGATTTATGCCTACCTGCTTACCGAAAACACTAAATACATCAGGGGTGCAGCAGAATGTGCCGACTATTTGCTGGGAAAAAATGTTACCGGTTTTTCTTTTGTGTCAGGCTTTGGATGGCGCACACCCATGAATTTTCATCACCGGGCTTTTTCGGCCGATGGCATTGCACAGCCTGCACCGGGTTTCGTGGCCGGAGGGCCCAATGCCGGAAAACAGGATGGTGAATTTTATCCGTTCAGCGCCCCGGCAAAAGCCTACGTCGATGTTGTAGGAAGCTATGCTTCAAACGAGGTGTGCATTAATTGGAATTCACCACTAACAGCGTTGCTGGCCGGTGTTGATGCTGTTTTGGGCGATGGTTCTGTTGTTGATTACCCGGTGGCGCAAAGTGCTAACAACCCGCCTACGCTGACGTTAAGCGCACCAAAGAATAACCATAGCTTTGGTTCAAACATTCCGCTTACAGTCAGATGGTACAGCTCCGATACTGATGGCCTTGCCAAAGCCGAAATATACATCGATTCGCGCTTTCGTGCCGCTGTTACCGGCCCCTCTTTGGAATGGGTTACCGATGCCCTTGAAATTGGCGACCATACCATCACTGTATTGTCATCGGATACCAACGGGCTTACCACGGGAAGAACGAATAGGTTCAATATTTACGATGCTACTTCGGCTGAAATATTTGATATGCAAAGTGAACTGGCACAATTAAAAGTACGGTCCGGCAACGTTTATGATCAACTAAAAGTTGAATATCAACTTTCGGAACATGCATGCGCTGAATTACTACTTTTCGATAACACAGGGCGAAAGATTCTTGGTTATTTAATTGAAAATCCGGCGTTGCCAAAAGGTACGAGCATTGTTCCCCTTACCCGGCAACTACCGGCGGGAATATATCTGTTAACAATGAGACAAAAGGGGAAGCGGGTAGCGGCCACAAAGTTGATGGTAAAATAGTTATTGTTGAATTATTATTTATAAAAAAAGCAGTTAAATCATTGATTGAGAGCAATATTTAGGGTTTGTTGTGAAATGCGGCCTGCAATACCCTCAATTTTAACACGGGTTTTTTTTACTTTTGTATTCAACCTTTTCAATTGAAATTTGTCTAACAATTTATTTGTCCTTCATGTTGCAAAAGGAAGTATTTGTTTTGTAAATAATAATCGATGGCATTATCTAAAAAGACAGTTTTCAGAATCAGCATCAACATTGTTTTGGTGTTGGTATTGTTGGGGATCATCTTTTACCCCAAATTAAAGCCTTTATTATCCTCAGATGATGGTAAAAATTCCGGTTCCAAACGTGGTCCTTCAATAATGGGCGGAGGCCAGCCACTTTACGCAAGTGGCTACTTAATTCAGCCAACCGAAATGAATGAACTTATCTATTCAACCGGCTCACTGTTGCCCGACGAAGAGGTCGACCTCGCTTTCGAAACATCGGGTAAAGTAGTAGGTATCTTTTTTGCCGAAGGTACAAGGGTAAAAAAAGGGGACCTGCTGGCCAAAATAAACGACAAACCCTTGCAGGCCCAGTTGTTAAAATTGCAGGCCCAGCAAAAGCTCACACAAGAGCGTGAATTCCGTCAGCGGCAATTGCTCGAGCGGGATGCAATAAGCCAGGAAAGTTACGACCAGGTATCCACCGAGTTGCAATCAATTGAGGCCGATATTAAACTTGTAGAAGCCCGGATAGCCGAAACCGAACTCAGGGCGCCGTTCGACGGGATTGTTGGGCTGCGAATGATCAGCGAAGGGGCTTTTGCTTCCACCCAGACTAAAATTGTACGCTTAGTAAAAAATATGCCCCTGAAAGTTGAGTTTTCGGTACCTGAACGTTATGCCGGCGAAATTCAGCCCGGTTACCCCATAACTTTTTTTATCGATGGTATTCATAAAACGTTCAATGCAAAGGTTTATGCCGTTGACCCCAAAGTCGATATCAATACCCGCACCATTGTTGCAAGGGCATTATACCCAAATAAAAACGAGGAGTTGAAGCCCGGCCGCTTTGTGAGTGTGCGCGCACGTCTGTCGCAAATTAAAAATGCCGTTTCGGTGCCTTCGCAGGCCATTATTCCCGAAATGGAGGGCGAGAAAGTGTTTGTGTTCGATAATGGAAAAGCCCGGGAAGTGAAGGTTGACTTAGGACTCCGTACTGAATCGCACGTGCAGGTACGCACAGGCCTTGAATTTGGCGACACCTTGCTTACCACGGCTATTTTACAACTCAGGCAAGGTATACCCGTGCAGCTCGATACGTTGGTAGTTCCTCACCCTATTGAAAAGAATGAACAATGAGTTTATCGTCAACCAGTATAAAAAGGCCGGTGCTGGCCACTGTTTTTTCACTTGTAATCCTGTTGTTCGGGTTAATCGGGATGACCTTTTTGGGCATCAGGGAATTTCCCAGTGTCGACCCGCCCATTATTTCGGTAAGCACCTCGTACCCCGGGGCTAATTCCGATGTAATTGAAACCCAGATTACCGAGCCGCTTGAACAGTCAATTAACGGTATTCCCGGAATCCGAACGCTAACAAGCCGGAGTAGCCAGGGACGTAGTCGTATTTCGGTGGAATTTGAGTTAAGTGTCGACATGGAAACAGCGGCAAACGATGTGCGCGATAAAGTTTCGCAGGCACAGCGTTTTCTTCCGCGCGACTGTGATCCGCCCATTGTTTCGAAAGCCGATGCCGATGCCAGCCCCATTATGATGATTGCCGTGAAGAGTCCCCAGCGTTCACTGCTCGAGATTTCGGAAATTGCCGACCTGACTTTCAAAGAACAATTGCAAACCATTTCGGGGGTAAGCGCGGTTCAAATATGGGGCGAAAAGCGTTATGCCATGCGCATTTGGCTCGATCCGGCAAAACTGGCCGGCTACCAGTTAACACCCCTTGATGTGCGTAATGCCATACTGCGCGAAAACGTTGAACTACCGGCCGGAAGCATCGAAGGGACAAACACAGAATTGACCATCAGGGCATTGGGGCTGATGACCACACCTGCTGAATTTAACAGCCTGATATTAAAAAGAATTGGTGACCAGATTGTAAGGGTTAGCGATATCGGGCGCGCCGAACTTGGCCCCGAGGATTTACGGGGCATTGCAAAAATGAATGGCATACCCATGATTGCCACAGCAATAATTCCACAACCCGGGGCAAACCACATCGAAATTGTTGATGAAGTATACGAACGCCTTGAATACATCAAAAAAGATTTGCCCGAAGATGTGGATTACGATGTCGGTTTCGACAACACAAAATACATCCGATCGTCAATTAAAGAAGTAATGTCGACCATTTACCTCGCTTTCTTCCTCGTTGTGGTCATCATCTTTTTGTTTTTGCGCGACTGGCGTACCACTGTAATCCCCATTCTTGTAATTCCGGTATCGCTAATCGGCGCATTCTTCATTATGTATGTAGCCGGTTTTACAATAAACGTACTTACCCTGCTGGCCATCGTTCTTTCCATTGGACTTGTGGTAGACGATGCCATTGTGATGATGGAAAACATTTACGTGAAAATTGAGAAAGGGATGACCCCTTTTGAGGCCGGTTTAAAAGGATCTAACGAAATATTCTTTGCCATTTTGTCAACCACCGTAACGCTGGTGGCCGTATTTATTCCCATTGTTTTTCTTGAGGGAATGACTGGCCGGTTGTTCCGCGAATTCAGTATTGTAATTGCCGGTGCCATAGCTATATCGTCGTTTGTGGCCCTGTCGCTAACCCCCATGCTTTCAACCAAATTATTAAAAACCAGGCATAAGCGCGGGAGGGTGTACAATTATACCGAGAAGTTTTTTGTGGCCCTGAACAACGTTTACCAAAAATCGCTGGAATCGTTTCTTCGGAAAAAATATATCGCCCTGGGCATACTGGCTTTTTCGTTTGTGCTTATTTTTATTTTGTGGAAAGCCATTCCGGCTGAAATGGCTCCACTTGAAGACCGCTCGCAAATGAACGTGAGCATAACCCCGCAAGAGGGGGCAACCTACGATTATAACCTGAGTTACATTGAAGAGGTAGCCGGTTTGGTTGAACGCACGGTTCCCGAATATGAAAAAATAACAACACTTATATGGGGTAGTTGGTCTTTTGTGCGCATTTTGCTTGTTGAACCTTCGGAAAGGGAACGTACACAGCAGGAGATTGCCGCGAAACTGTCGGCAGCTTTGAGGAAAAAAACACAGGCAAGGGCCAACGTAATACAACAATCGACCTTTGGTGGCCGGCGGGCAGGTTTGCCAATACAGTACGTGTTGCAGGCTCCGAATATTGAAAAATTAAGGGAAATACTGCCAGCATTTATGGCCCGTGTTAACGATAACCCCATGTTTGTGATGGCCGATGTTAATCTGAAATTTACCAAACCCGAGCTGCAAATTGAGATTAACCGCGATAAAGCAAACCTTCTCGGTGTTTCAACACAAAACATTGGGCAAACACTCCAGTTGGCTTTAAGCGGTCAGCGGTTTGGCTATTTTATAATGAACGGTAAACAGTATCAGATACTGGGCGAGCTTGCTCGTGAAGACCGGAACAAACCCCTCGATTTAAAATCGCTGTACGTGAGGAATAATTCTGGTGAAATGGTTCAGCTCGACAATTTTGTTGAATTGAAAGAATCGACCGCACCACCCCAGCTATACCGCTACAACAGGTTTGTTGCCGCTACCGTTTCAGCAGGGCTGGCCGAGGGCAAAACCATCAGCGAGGGGCTTGAAGAGATGGACAAAATTGCAAAAGACGTTCTTGATGAAACATTCCGTACGGCCCTTGCAGGCGATTCGAAAGATTTCAGGGAAAGTTCGTCGAGTTTGATGTTTGCATTCCTGTTGGCCATTATCCTTATTTTCCTGGTTCTTTCGGCTCAGTTTGAAAGCTTTAAAGATCCTATCATTGTAATGATGACTGTGCCACTGGCTTTAACCGGTGCCCTAATTTTTATGTGGTATTTTAATATAACCATGAACATATTTAGCCAGATTGGGATTATTATGCTTATAGGGCTTGTATCGAAAAACGGTATCCTGATTGTGGAATTTGCAAACCAGCGAAAGAAAGCAGGTATGAGCAAGTTTGAAGCAATTAAATATTCGGCGGCAGCAAGGTTCCGGCCAATACTGATGACCAGCCTGTCGACTATTCTGGGCGTAATGCCCCTGGCGCTTGGCTGGGGCGAAGGAGCCCAAAGCCGTGTAGCCATGGGAGTTGCCGTAGTTGGTGGGCTTTCCCTTTCCACCTTTCTTACCTTGTATGTGGTTCCGGCAATTTATCTTTTCATTTCAAGCGAATTGAAAAACAACAAAATCACAAATGAACAAGTTCTTTCTGAAAAAAATGAAACTGCTCAAAAAAATCAGTAAAGCCCTGTTGCTTTTGGCAATATTGGGTTTTTCCATTCATGTGTCAGCGCAGGAAGTTTACAACCTTGAAAAGTGCATAAGCACCGGTTTGAAAAATAATTTTTCGCTTCAGGTTGCGCGCAATAAATCCGATATTGCTACAAATAATTATACCCGTGGCAATGCCGGAATGCTGCCAACCGTTACTTCATCCAACCGTTTTGGAGGCAGCCTCAACAATACAACTCAAATTGATGGCGAAGGAATTACATCTGAAAATATTGGCATTTATAGTTCCAGCGGCTCGGCTGCTATTGACGTTGGAATGACAATATTCCGTGGTTTTCAGGTACAGCGTTCATACGAAAAACTGGGACAGTTAAATGAACTTGAATCGCTCAAAACACAAATGGAAATTGAAAACCTTGTTGCACAAATTGTGGTTGAATATAATTACTATATAGAGCAAATATCTTTATACCAAAATCTTACATACGCGGTATCCCTTTCGCGCGAAAGATTACGGATTGATGAGGAACGTTACAATCTGGGTGGTGCATCACGGGTGGAGTACCTGCAATCGATGGTTTACCTGAATTCCGACAGCTCGAGGTGTGCACGTCAGAATGAAGTATTGCGCACCTCGCAAATTAAGTTAAATGAATTGATGGCCCACCGCAATCTTGGACAGGATATTATTTTAAGAGATTCGGTTATTAAAATTGATGACCGCTTAACTTATGACGAACTTTTAGCCGGCACACTCGAATTGAACACAAGCCTGCAGATAGCTTCAAAAAGCCAGCACATTAGCGAACTCGATTTAAAAATTATCGAATCGCGTGCATATCCCTACCTTACCGCAAACATGGGGTATGGTTACAATTATTATGGAAACATGCAAAATGCCGGTTATAACCAACACGCCCACGGCATGAACTATGGTTTAACCCTCGGTGTTGATATTTTTGATGGCTTTAATCGCAGGCGTGAAAAGAGCAACGCCCTCATTGAAGTAGAAAACAGTAAAATCCAATACCAGGAAATTAAACAGGATGTAACGGCCGAATTGCTTACGTTGTACTATGCCTACAGGAATAACCTGAACCTGTTGCGTCTTGAAGAACAAAACCTTAATGTAGCCCGCGAAAACCTCGAAATTGCCCTTGAACGTTATAAACTCGGAAGCCTGTCGGGTCTCGAATTGCGCGAAGTGCAAAAAAGCTTGCTCGATGCCGAAGAACGACTCATTTCGGTAAAATTTCAGACCAAGGTTGCCGAAATTTCGTTGAAGCAAATATCGGGCAATATTATGGATTACATGTAAAAAAGCATAAAAATAGCAGCTACTTTATTTGCAGCTGCCTTATTGACTGTTTGCTTAATGTTGTTTTAACGGCGTATCAATGCAAGTGCATCTTCTGCGCTCTTGAAGTGTTTGTTTTCAATTAACTAACGGGGGTAAAAGTCTTGTAATTAGTGATGAGATACATTTTTATCCGTTTTGCTTGTGATGTATGCTAAACCCACCGCTACCATAAATATTCCAAATGCTATTGCTAAGTAAATCATGTTAACCTCCTTTTTCGTTCGTTAATGTTTTGTTATTTTTAAACAAACTAAATAAAAACAAGTTCACAGAAAAAGACAATAATGTCTTTTAATTGCAAGGTTAAAATAAATAGATAAATAGTGAAAAGAAGAAATTACGGGGCATTCCCGGATAATAATAGCGTGGTGCACTGCCACCATACGATGGTGCATTTACCAATATCATTGAGGCATAGTGCTGGTTTAATACATTATTTATACCGGCTTTAAACTCAAATGAAAGTTTCGGATTGATTGTAGATAATTGCTTTATGTTGACGTTTAGTACGTTATATGCAGGGGATTGCAACGTGTTGCTGTCGTTTAAAAATTGTTTTCCATGTAGCCAATGGTTTAAAGTGAATCATTGTTGTCCGGTAAACCGGAATAGTTATAAATTTATTCTTTTAACGTTCAGTTAATCAGTATCTGTATTTTGCATTTTCAAAAGTAAGCCCCCTCCATCTGGGGAAATAGCGAATTTTGATATTTCGTTTTGTTTTCTTTTATTATCTGTCTCCAACTGCCTTCGGGGTCTTCCAAGAAGTCGTAAATATTGATATAATTCATTAATTGTTGCCGTATTATCGATACCAGGTTGGAAAATGCCCAGCTACGTTTTATACGGCCCTTTATCAATGTTATCAACAAATTGTCCAGCATAGCAGTCCATATCTGAATCTCGATGGCGTTTTCATTGTCCCCAAGGAAGTATTTCAATGGAAAATTCTGTTTAAGCTGTTTGAACAGAAGTTCAATCTGCCA
>JAIOZY010000041.1 GCA_021740385.1 Prolixibacteraceae bacterium
CGGCTGCTGAAGAAAGATACTCGTTAAGTACCTACAACTTTTGCAGCTTGAACCCGGTTAACAGGGTTGACCCGGACGGGGCTTTGGATGATGGATACCAAAGTTTAAATGGGGAATATAAATGGTTTGATGATGAAACTGAAAATATCCTTTACAAAGAAGATGAGTTTTGGCTAAAAGTAACGGATGACAGGGCAATATTCGATATGACAGAAGCAGGGATGTTGGACGACACACCAGAGCCAGCAGACCCTGGACAAATTACAGAAACAGATAATTTAACAAGCCTTGAAATGTGGCTCGACTCCCCATCTGAAAGTGTAGGGGAAGGTATCGGAAAAATTGGTGCAAATATTGGATATAGTTTTGTCAACTCTCCATATTCTTTGTTAACGGGGAAAACCCTTGGAGGAACATCATTAAACTCAGATAAAAAGATGGATGCTTTTGTCGATGTTGTTCCCGGTTTAATATCGGGAGGCTTTACAAAAACAGGCCAAGTTGTTAAAACAACACGAAAAGGATTACAGGGTTTTAACCAGTTTGTTAAAAAGACTCCAGGGATTACTACTACAAAAGGCCTGTCGGCTGGCACTAAATGGCAACAAAGGGCAGGACAACTGTTTCAAATTAATAAAGTTAATCAGCAAGGATTGAAGAAATTAGGAACAGGATTAAAATCAACTGGTGTAATATCAATATCAAAAAAAGAGCTCGAAAAAAATTATTAATACATGGCTATCGAATTTGTAAAATTAATAGGCGGGTTTATACATTGGCTAATAAAAGGATGCAAAACTAACCTGCGAGATGAAACAGAGGGGAACCTTGATGCAACTTGGGGAGGCACCTATGATACCGAAAATTATATAATTGGAATTGTTTCTGTTATAGTAATATTGGGGGTTGTAGTATGGTTGGTGTTTTAATGAACTTAGTGTTGGTGCGTTTTTGTAAACTACACTTCTCTACTTTTATAACTCAACCGGCGAAAATATGCTCAGGGCAATTGATAGCGACAGTGTGGCAGATATGAACACATACTATTTCGGGCCTTTTGTCCATGAGGGGGTGTTTGGCGGGGAAACCTCGTTAAAGTATATCCTAACACCGGAAGGCCGGATACTTAACAAGGGTACAGATACCTCGCCTGTATGGGATTGGGAATATTATTTGAAGGATCATTTGGGAAACGTACGTGTTGTTATTGCTCCTACCGAAGAGGCAGGTTACTCGGCTGTTCAACAGGAGACACATTATTATCCTTATGGGATGAGGATGTCTCAACTTAGTAACTCTGCAAATAGTACTAATGATTATTTGTTTAACAGCAAGCAGTTGGAGAGTAACTTTGATTTGGGGTGGTATAGCTTCGGGGCACGAAATAATTATGATCCGGCATTAATTATCTGGAGGTCGATTGATCCAATGAGTGAAAATCATTACAATTATACAGGATATGCCTATTGTCTGAATAATCCGGTTTTATATATTGATCCGTTTGGTTTGGATACAACTGTTTACATCCTCGATCAAGCAGAGAATCCTGACAATAAACGTGTATACACCGCAGATGTTTATGTCGATGTTGATGGAGAGATTAATGGACCATATGAGGGAAGTTCTTACCCTAATAGTGATACTCGGCATAATACTCTAAAAGAAGGAGAATACAGTTACAATAATGAGTCAGGGCATAATAGTAAAACTCAAAAAGGATTGAATATTGTTAATGAGAATGGCGAAAGGGTAGCATCAGGAACTGCGCCTAATGGTGAGGATATTGAAATGACTACAGTAAACATTCATTCAGGTGTTTCGCCAGATGATGATCCTTCTGGATTGGGTAGGGAGAATAGAGGTTCTGCAGGATGTCCAACGATTAAGCCGAGTGATTCTGGAAATTTCTTTTCAAATTTTGGTTGGAGTGGAGCTAATCAAACAACAGGAACTTCTACTGGAAAAGTTTCAGTAGAAAGAGGAGCAAAAGCCCAGGGAACTAAGGCTTATTTGGAATTAAAAAAATCCGTACAAATAATTCCGAGAACAGAAGATAATATAGTAATACCATATAGATAGTATAATGAGAGCGTTACAGATTATTTTAATAAGTTGTGCATTGGGGAGCTTTGTTAGTTGTAAAGGTAAAACTAAAAATTCAAGTGATATTGAACCAATAAAAATTGATCAATCATCTGATCCAAACCATGACATGTCATCAACCAATTCGGTAGATATTGAAAATCAACAGGACAGTTTGAAATGTAATATATCAATCATTCATAAAACGGACAGCGAAATCAAAGAGATCACATATCAGGATATTGATATTTTTTTATGCACTTTCTCCAAATCTTGTTCCAGAAATATTGAATTTACGGAATATAGTAATGAAGTGTTATTTAAGGTACTTGAACTATATCCTTCCCTATTTATGAAATGTGTTGAGTTAAATAGTGAAATTGAAAAAGAATATATTTTTTCAGAGCTTTCGAGTCCATTGTATGATATTAATGGTGAGAAGTTAAAATCGATTATACAACAAGCAGAGGGGTCACCTGATATTAAAATAAGGATCATTCAATCAATAGAAAAAGCAATGGAGTAATAATACAGCCCTTCGCTGGTCGGAATTTGCAATTCCGACCTTGCTCATTGACAAATACAGCTCCGACCCCAATGGGGATGCCCCGTATATTGATGATTTTATCGGGACTTATTCCGGCGCTGGCGATTATTATGAATACGACCACAACGGCAACCTGGCACAGGACTACTATAAAAACCTGTTAATAAGTTACAACGATCTGAACCTGCCCGAACAGCTCGACTTTGCAAATAACGACCGCATTAACTATTTTTACAATTCAACCGGCGAAAAAATGCTCAGGGCAGTAAACAGCGACAGCGTGCCAGAACTAAATATTAACACATACTATTTCGGGCCTTTTGTCCATGAAGGGGTGTTTGGCGGGGAAACCTCGTTAAAGTATATCCTAACCCCTGAAGGAAGAATATTGAACAAGGGTACCGATACATCGCCAATTTGGGACTGGGAATACTACTTAAAGGATCATCTCGGAAATGTACGGGTTGTTATTGCCCCTACCGAAGATGCGGGATATTCCGCCGTACAACAAGAAACACATTATTACCCTTACGGGATGAGGATGTCGCAACTTAGTAATTCTGCAAATTCTACAAATGATTATTTATTTAGCAGCAAGCAGTTAGAGATTAATTTTGACTTGGGATGGTACGATTTTTTTGCCCGGCCATATATGCCAGATATTATAAGGACACCAACCCCGGATCCACATGCTGAAAACTTTTATTCCTGGTCAACTTACAGCATGTTTGGCGACAACCCTGTTATCAATATTGACCCGACCGGGATGGATTGGTTTGTGAATAGTGAAACAGGAGGAGTTCTTTTTCTTAACGATATTAGAGAGTTTGATGATTATCACTATGAAACATATGGAGATAATTGGGAGTGGTTTGGTGAAAATGACATGTTTGACACGGACAATTTTTCATATAGCGAGAATATCGAAGTTGAATTTATGTCAGCAAAATCAGGTGAATCATTCATGAGTGATCATGGTTATGAAAAAGCAGGCAGACAATTAGTTGAAGAAAAGACCACTACACTTACATTTAAAGAAGATTTTGCTTTCCAAATAGAACAGGTTAGAACAGATAAAAATATTGTCGATGCCAAAATCACATACGCCTTGCCAAATGAGTTAAATAGGAAAGAATATGTCAAAGAACCAGAAATAAAAAGTGGTTTTGAATGGAGTGTAATAAATGATGTATATATAGAAACAGTACCCTACAATAAAAGCAGTCTTAACAAAAGTACTAATTCTACAAATGCAGGGCAGAATATTGGATTTTCTTTAATTGAACAATTACTAAAATCAATCTTTAAAAAGTAATCGATGAATAAAAATATTTATATACTACTATCATTGTTAGTTTTAACAGCTTGTAACATCAAAATTAAAAGAAGTGACAGCTTAAAATCTTCTAATAAAATATATAAGCAAAAAATTGAGGCATATGAAAATAAGTTTGTTGACCACTTCCCGGTAAGACTAAATACCGAAGACTACACAATTATTGAAAGATCTGCTAAAAACTTTGGCGAAACGAGTTTATTCTTGAATTTGTATAATATTTCTGAAATAGATAGTCTTATATTGAGCTTTAAGGCAAAAAATGTTATAGTCTATAATGCAGCCCAAAAGCCTTTATTGGTTGTAAACCAGTTTACAAATGAAGATAATGTATTATCAATTTTATCTCAAAGAAAAACGGATGAGATGAAATATATTTTAGATAGTATAAATTATCACGGACTTTTACCTGTTCCTAACTTTTTTTATAGCAGAAACAGTGATAAAACGACTCAGTGCAAGTTGCCTAAGGATTTTAATCTTTATGTTTTGGAAGCCCAGTCAGGAAAATTTTGGGACAATGATCATTTAAGCAATGGCAAGTACATGCCTAATGAATGGAAAAATGGCTATTCCAAAGGTGTAGCAATAAGCAAAAAAAGAAATACAGTCATCTATTGGTTTATTATTTGGTAAAAGCCCACATACGAAAAGATGTTACGGGCAATAGATAGCGACAGCGTGGCAGATATGAACACCTATTATTTTGGCCCGTTCGTACACGAAGGGGTTTATGGAGGATCGAGTTCGTTGAAATATATTTTGACACCCGAAGGAAGGATATTGAATAAAGGCACTGATACTTCCCCTATTTGGGACTGGGAATCTCAATGAAACACAGGATTTGGGAGCATAGCTAACCAAATTCTGATGTTGAATTAGTCCCGATGAGCATAGCGATATCGGGAATCCGTATGGGATGAGGATGTCGCAGTTAAGCAATTCGGCAAATAGTACCAATGATTATTTGTTTAGCAGCAAGCAGTTGGAAAGTAACTTTGGGCTGGGCTGGTACGACCTCCATTGGAGAAAATAGAATCCGGTTTTTTGCAGATTCCACACACAAGACATGTTTAGCCTCAGGCCAAACCACTCGATGCCCCCGAATTATCGGGGGTGCGGCAACGGGGGCGGATTAACTGTCGATTTTACAGGAATTATCGCAGCCATATTAATGGCACACATTTTTTCCTTTAATCGGTAAGATGAGTTTTCTCACTCCAACGATCAGTGTATAAAAGTCTGCTTTCCTGTATTAAGCATCTACTGAATCGTACACAACTACTTTATTCCAAAGGTGCTGGTTCTCTTCAACAAATTTTACATGAATCGGATCAACCTGGTAGGCATCCTGTCCGGCCTTATCATCAAACATTACCATGTACGAAACCGAATAAGAGTGATCAACCACATCGCGACTTTCAGTCCCTGCCGGGAATCCGATGTGGCTCATTTTGATGGTTTTCACTTTAAGCAATTCATTTAGTGCATTCACCAGTTGTTTTTTGTGCGCTTCGTTATCGGGTTCTTTCAGCCAGAAATAAACGTGGTGTACCAGAGTGCCGGTAAGTTTTACCCCACCCGCACTTACATCCTTCGATACCGGTAAAAGTCCGGCAAGTGCAATACCTGCTGCCAGCTTTTTAATAAACGAACGTCTGTTTTTCATTTTTATCAATATATCAATTTGTGGAATCATTTCTGTTTTGTTTTTTCTGATACAAAAGTATGAAAAAGTAGAAGGCAATCAATCAATCTGAATTGGTGCCCTTCGCTGGTAGGAATTTGCAATTCCGACTTTAGTGGCTGCTCAACACCGAATATGCCGTTGACGGCTATTATGACCACGATGAGCCCCGCACCATTGTTTCGGCCAACGTGTACAACGAGGCCGGGCTGTTATACCATTTTGAATTCTTTAATGAGCTTTTTTAAATTTATGACTGTGGTATAATGCCGATGTATATTTGGTAGGCTTAAAAAAGCGAAGAGCATTTTAAGTCTCACACCAAATAACAATCGGTATTAAAAACAAAATACCTGCACTCGCAGGGATCAGTTCAAAATTGGGGTGGATATATATATTTCCGACTGTTGATCTTTTTATGTTCTGCCATGTCTTGCCAGACAGGCCTTCATCCCGATGTACATCGGGACAAAAACTTTTGCTGTCGGGTGCCCGCGATTTATGCCCTCCCCCGGAAAGGAACTCGTTCGCAGGTGCACGTATATCCCTTTTTAAGGAAATAATCCCCTGCTCACTCAAACAGCCTTTCCTTTCGCTCAAAAACCCAACGCACAGCCTAAATCACGACCCGACTCGCAAAAGTTTTAAGGCCGATCGGGATTCAAATATCAGGGGCAATTAAAGAATATTTTATTCTTAAAAAATTTGCTCAATAAATTCAATCCACCTCAATCTTAAAGTGAACCACTCGCAGGGCGGGCAGGCGTTTATGCAGAAGATTGATTATAAATACAACATACGCGGCTGGCTCACGGCCATAAACGACAACAGCACAGAATTCAGCGAGGGCGACCGCTTCGGTATGCGCTTATGGTACAATAAAAGATCCTGCCGTGATGGATGATTTTTAGTCATACAAGGCGAATACAATTCGCCTGTTCCCCCCTCACTGAAAAGTTGACATTTGCTGGTGTGATCCAATATATCATGCTTTTACCTTAGTATCACCTCCTTCTTCAGCCTGATATCGCCGGCCGAGGCACCCACGAACAGCTCAAGGGTGCAGGGATCGTGCGCCCACACCTGCAGGCTTTCGTTCCAGTACATGAGGCTTTTCACCGGTATGTCGAGGCTTACATTTTTACGCTCGCCCGGCTGGAGCGTTACCCTCGAAAAAGCCTTGAGTTCCTTATACGGCCATTCAACCGATGGGTTCACCCGGTGTACATAAGCCTGAACCACCTCATCGGCCGGCATGTTTCCCGTGTTCTCCAGGTCGAAGGTAAGGGAGATGACATCGTTTTTACCAAATTTATTTTTCTTCGTCGTCAGGTCCGAATATTCGAACGAAGCGTAGGTGAGTCCGTACCCAAAGGGGTACATAACCGGAACGTTTTTGGTGTCGAACCAGCGATAACCCACCAGACTCTCTTCGGAATAGATGGCCGTGTTGGGGTCGTTCCCGGGCTTTATTGTATCGGCCTTTCTGGAATCATCTTTTTTACCCGCCACCAAATTGGCAAAAATATCGGAGCCCTGTTCGCCCTGTGGATAATTACCGAGTGCATAAGCCGGCGAATCGTCGAGTTTCATGGGCAGTGTAAAGGGTAAGCGCCCACCGGGTGAACTGTTTCCGAGCAGCACGTCGGCCATTGCATTTCCCCCCTCTGAACCGTTGAACCAAGAGAGAAGCAGGGCTTTCGACAAGGGCTGAACAACGTTCAGGTCGTTGGGTGCCCCGCTCACCAGCACAGTAACAATGTTGGGATTCACTTCAGCAATGCTCCGGACCAACTCATCTTGTCCCGAGGGCAAAAAGATGTCGCGCCGGTCAAAACCTTCGGATTCAACTGTCCGGTTATTGCCGCCAATAAACAGTACGATATCGGCTTTAGCGGCCACTTCGAGCGCTTCTTTTTTAAGATCAAGCGCCGCACGTTCCTGTTCCTTCCGCATTTCTTCCAGTTCTTCGGCTGTTTTATTCCAAAACCTGCGTCCAAACCGGAAGGGCGCCGATTGGTATCCCCGGGCATAAACAATTTCGGCCCGGTCAGCTACCTTATTTTTCAGTCCGTCGAGCGGGGCAACCTCGTACGGGGTTTTTACCCCGGCACCGATCCCCCCTTTAGCCATTGTTTGGGTGGCATTGTCGCCAATAACAGCAATAACCGGCCGGCGATCGAGAGCAAGTGGCAGTATTCCATCGTTCTTCAGCAAAACAATCGACCGTGCGGCAACATCGTAAGCCACTTTTTGCTGGGCGGGTTGCGAGGCTACTTCCCGGTTGGCTTCATCTTCGGGAATGGGCTGGATGGCCATACGTACGCGCAAAATCTCGCGTACCCGCCGGTCGATCACTTCTTCGGAAACAACACCCGCTTTCACCGAATCGAGCAGCGCCTCACCCATGTACTTTTTTCCGGGCATTTCAACATTCAATCCGCTTTCAACCGATTCCACCGTGCTGTGGGTGCCGCCCCAGTCGGAAATGACCATGCCGGCAAAACCCCAGTCGTTACGCAAAATTTGGGTCAGCAATATCTCATTTTCGGCACACCACCAGCCATTCACCTTGTTGTAGGCCGACATGACCCCAAAGGCATCGGCTTCTTCCACGGCAGCACGGAAGGGAGGCAAATAAATTTCGTGCATGGCCCGCTCCCCAACAACCACGTTAACCCTTCCCCGGTTATTCTCCTGATTGTTCAGGGCATAGTGTTTCAGGCAGGCAGCAACACCCTGGTCCTGCATCCCTTTGGTATACCCAACCGACAGCCGGGCGCTCAGAAAAGGATCCTCGCTCAGGTATTCGTAGGTACGGCCTCCGGTGGGAATCCGTTGAATATTAATGGAAGGTCCCAAAACCATGTCCTTGCCGCGCAAACGGGCTTCGATGGCCATCGCCTTTCCATATTCACAGGCCAGTTCGGGGCTCCAGGTGGCCGCCAGTGCCGATCCGGTCGGGAAAAAAGTAGCCCGGTCGTTTTCGATACCCAGCGGCTGCCAACTGTCGGAATGCAACTCTTCGCGAATGCCAAAAGGCCCGTCGGTGTATTTCATATCGGCAATTCCAAGGCGTTCTACCCCGGCAGAAGAAAACAGGTGCTTGCCATGAAGCATATTCACTTTTTCTTCCAGGGTCATCCGGGCAATAATCTCGTCAATTTGTTCATCGTACTGCAACAAGGCCGACCGGTGAACATCATCCTGCGAACATGCTGCCATCAAAAAGAAAAGGGTCAGGTATGCAAATAATTTTTCGATTGTATTCATTGTTCTCATCTTATAAGTTAGTATGCAGTTTAATTAGTTACTCTTTTATATTCCGTATTTTATTAAAGAAGGCTAAAAATATGGATAATTCTTTTGGGGAAAGACAAGAAAATAATTTTTTCTTTCTTGAAAAACGAATATTCCGAAACGAGCCTCGAATTGTCGGGGCGATTCCTTCTAAACAATTAATTTAAACGTATGAAAATAAAGTCGTTTTGCCCGGGAGTTGGAAACACCCGGTAACGAAAAAAGCCGCCTTTTTAAAGACGGCTTTTAATCTAATAATAACCCAGTCAATTAATTAAATAAACCTACTATTTAAATAATTGATTTATTTTAAATGCCTTTGATATCAAATGATAACTGCTTTAACAAAAGTAAAATTCCGAAAAAACCATACACCCATGAACGGTAACTACAAAAATAAAAAAACTGACTAAAACTAATCCAAAATTTTCAATTAGTTATGCTTGCGAACCAATAATGGGATTAACGCTTTCAATTTTTAACAATTTTTTGTTTCAGTATTTTTTCATTGCTTTCAACCGACAGGAAATAAATACCCGGAACGACAGAACTGATGTCTATCATGCTCTCTTTTTCAAGGCACGTTTGCAACAGCAGTTTTCCTTCAAGGTCGTAAAGCTGAAAATACCCCTCATCTGAAAGAAGTGTAACCGTTAACCAATCACTTGCAGGGTTTGGAAAAACCGTTATTCCGCCCAACGATGTACGGATAACGTTTGTACCCGGCCCTGCTGCCGAACATTCATCGGGGTTGGTTACCGGGGTTACCCCGGTTAAGCCACCGGCACAATTACCGCAGGTATCGATAAAGGCTTCACCCATTTCATCGCCGTTGCAATCGAACTGCAAATTCACAAATTTTGACAGCAGCTTGATGTAGGCAACCTGGTATCCGCAACTGTTCTCGGTTACGCTCCACGAATCCAACGGCCAGCTTGTGTTAAAATCCTTGTACGACTTTTGGTTGGGTTGTCCTTTAGGTGGATAAATTGATTCGGAATTACACATCGCATTGTTCGATGCCGAGCCACACCCGCCGGGGCAACACGGGTTCCAATCGTACGAAGGGTTTGGCCCGCCAACAAGGTAGCCCGGTGCAGGCCCGTAGTCCGATTCCCCTACCCTGTCCCATTTGGCGCTTCCGTTGGTAAACCATGTGTGGTAAAATTCGTTCACTCCATTATCCGCTCCATAACGGTACATATTCGACAGGTAAACCATGTTTAACGGGTTCACACCATGCAGGTAATGAATATAACCCAGGGCTGCAATTAATGCATCTTCGGTCTTCGATGCATCAACGTCGAACAAATACATGTCGAGAAACATGTTGCCTTTGGTGGCTCTGTTGCGGTTGCTGCCCCATGTATAGTCCTTTAAATGTGCCCTGTACGGATCTCTTTCATCGACCTGTGCCGGGAAGTTTTCACTGCCGTTGTTCATCGCGTTTTTATATACCCGCTTTATATTTCCGGCAACCGATGATGTCGCATCTTCGAGATTTGCATAATACAATAAAGTGGTTTGGTTATCGGGCTCGAACGGATAAGCATAGTTCCATTGCATCAGGTGTACCTCGTTGTAATTGGCATCGACAAAATCGCGGTAGGCCGTTTCGCCGGTTTGTTCAAAAAGGAAAACGGCTGCCCGGAGCTTTCGTGTAAAACGCCCGTAATCGTCCATTTCCATTTTCCCCGACCCAAGGCCTGATGAGTTATATGCATTGTCGTTGTTGTTGAACAAAACATTCGGATTGGCATCGGCCCAGTCCCAGGCAGCCAAAGCGGCATCGAGCAGGGTATCGGCATAGGCAGTTAACCCAATGCTGCGGTACACTTTCGAGGCAATGGCAAACGCTCCGGCAGCGCTAAGCGTGGCCGATGTGTTTGGAGGCCCGTAAAGACTTTGCCCGTGGGCGCTTGATGGCGGGCTGGCATGGCTTTCCCCAACAATACTGATCATGCTTCCATCGTTGAATTGCAGCCTTAAAAGGTGGTCTGTCCCCCATTTGGCTTCATCGAGCAAATCGGGTATACCGTTGCCCGACTCGGGAATGTTATAATTGTCGGCCCAGGCATCGGGAGCCTGAATGTAAGCCAGCATCATTTCAATCACGTAGTCGCAGGTCCAGCTTGTGTATTTATTATAGTCGCCGGCATCGTACCAGCCGCCACTTACATCGCGTTCGGTATCGGCATTGGCTTTTTCGCTGAACAAGCGGCAGTTTTTGTCCTGGTATGGGCCGATGTGGCTGGCACCGTCGGCCCACTCTTTGCGTGCATATTTTTCATCTTTTGGAAAACCCACACGCTGATAAAAAAAGGTACGTACGGCGTGTTTCAACACTTCGTTGTAAACCGACGGTGAAATTTGAAATTCGTACGAGCGAAGGTTATTCTCAACATCAAGCACGAAATAGTCGCCTGTTTGGGTAACATTGGTAAAATCGAAGTACCACACACGGTCGCCCGACGATTCATCGGTTTTGCCATTTTTCCATTGTTGGATTGAGGCGGTATAAACCTGTTCGCCAGTTTTAGCATCAACCAGGGCAAATTCACTACCGGGCAAATACGATTGTTCGCTGTCGAATCCTTCAACGGGATCTTTAATAACTGCAATTTTCGGCATAGCAGGCAAATACCCGAATTGATCGACAATGATAAAGGGGGAGTAGCTCTGTGCCACAGCTACAACTGAAAACAATACAGTTATAATCAATACAAATTCTCTTTTCATCTTTTTAACCCGATTATTAATTTGTGCCTAAACTATTCATAAAAAACCAAAAGATAAAATCCAGGTGTGTTTGGGATTTAAAAAATGTTATTTCTACGAACAAATCCAAATGAAACGATCCCGCCTAAGCGGGAGAAATTCTCCCGCCGGACTTCGGGATTACCTTTGGAAATGATAAATTTAGACAAATTGAAAAAAGCCCGCTTTTTTTACAGGCGGGCTTTTTTTTCCAGAAACTAACTAACTTACTTATTATGGATAGTGGGCCAACCTTTGCTGTCCCAATCAAGTAATTCTACAACCAAAATGGGCCTGCCCTTGTGATTTTTATCGTAGGCATGGCAGAAAAAATAATCTTTCCCCTTAAAACGATATACCGAATTGTGTCCCATGCCGTAAAACGTTTCGTTTGGACCAACAATGTATGTGCCGCCGCCTTCAAGCATCGACACACCTTCGCGGTCGTAATAAGGGCCTGTGATTTTTTCCGAGCGTCCTACCCTTACGTTGTAGGTACTCCGGCTGCCTCTGCAGCACAAATCGAACGATACAAACAGATAGTAATATTTCCCCTTTTTAAAGATAAAAGGCGCTTCGACAGCCCCGTTTCCCGGATCGGTTTCATCGAGGTTTTTGTCACGGTTGCGCTTGGCAATGGTATGCCACTCCTGGGTTTCGGCAGGTGAAAGCATGTTGCTGCTTAGCTTCACAATTTTCAATCCGCCCCAAAATGAACCGAAAGTCATCCAGGGCTGGTTGTTTTCATCAAAAGCTATGTTTGGGTCAATGGCATTCCAGTTGTCGCGCCCCGGAACCGACTGCACAACCATTCCGTGATCTTCCCATTTATAACCGTCATCATCGGGATTAAGGGTAACGTTGGTTGCCACCCCAATGCACGACCGGTTACTGGCAAACGACGATATGGAATAATAGAGGTAATATTTCCCGTTGCGATAAATTATATCGGGGGCCCATATATGCCCTTTGAATTTGGGTACTTGTGTTTTTGCCCATTCCGGCGGCTCGTTAAATACTTTTCCAAGAAAAGTCCAATGTTCCAAATCGTCGGAAATCCAGCTTGAAATTCCCTCGCCCGTGTTATACAAATAATACTTGCCATTTTGCTCAATTGCAACCGGATCATGCACAATAATTTGGCCGCTTTGCGCACATGCCTGCTGCACAATTAAACCCAATATTATTACGGCAAAAAGGATAAACCGTTTCATGTGCTGCTATTTAATTTTACAATGAAGCTGAGTGAACGAATGTGCCGGAAAACGATAGGTCAGCACTTCCCCTTTTGCCTTTATCGTCTCTTTTTCAACTGTTTTTACTTCGGTTTTACCAAAATCATTCAAAGCTTTCACATCGGGACCATTCACTTCAAAAATTTTAACATTGCCCGAGAATTCACCGGTTTGCGAAATGATATCGGTTTCAATATCCATCTCTTTATGGCGGTTTACCACGTTAATGATCACTTCATCGCCATTTACCGATGCCGAAACATCGAGGTAAGGGACGTTATCCTGCTTTGTGATTGATTCGCCGAGCCCGATAAAAAATTCTTCGGTACTGTAGTTTTCGCAATCGACAAAAACATCAAGAGACGTTCCGTGTGCATTTTTTGCAAAAAGCTGAAGCGGGTAGTAAATTGTCTGGATAAAAAGGCCTTCTTCGTTTGTGAATATTGGCGCAATAACGTTCACAAGCTGTGCCATGTTGGCCATTTTCACGATATCGGCATTGCGGACAAACACATTCAGGAAACCGGCAATAACCAGGGCATCTTCCAGGTTATAATGTTCTTCCAGCGCGCGTGTACCTGCCATGGTTTCGGCATCGCGGGCCCGGTACCAAGAGTTGTACTCGTCCCAGGCAATGTATATGGGGTCACGATCGCCACGGTTGGCATTCTCCATTTCACGAGCAATCAACCCTTTCACAATTTCTGTCCGCTCTTCGAGCACAAGCGGGGTTGACAAATAATTATAATAGTTGTCGTCGGGGTTGCCCACGTACATGTGCAGTGCCAGGTAATCAACCACATCGCGCAATTCTTTTAAAATGGTTGCGTTCCACTCGTTCGGGTCGGCATTTGGCCGGTAGTTCGACGAACCGGCAGCAATCAGTTTTATATCGGGCGAAGTCAGCTTCATCAGTTTCGCGGCTTCGCGTGCTTTTTTCGCGTAATCTTCGGCATTAAGGTGACCCATTTGCCAAAACCCGTCCATTTCGTTTCCAAGGCTCCAGTATTTGATATTCCATGGTTTCGGGAAGCCGTGTTTTTTGCGTAATTCGGCAAAATAAGGCCCATCATCCACGTTGCAATATTCAACCCACTGCTGAGCCTCCTCAATGGTACCGGTTCCCATGTTTACAGAAAAATAGGGTTCGGTGCCAATTTCGCGGGCAAATTCCATGAATTCGTTCGTGCCAAAACGGTTAGTTTCAAGGCGTGCCCATGCCAGTTCCATGCGGGGCGGGCGTTCGTCTTTCGGCCCCACACCATCGAGCCAGTGGTAATTCGAAACAAAATTACCGCCCGGGTAACGGGTAATGGTTACATTCAAATCTTTTACTGCTTCGAGCACATCCTTTCGGAAACCCCGTTCGTCGGAGAGCGGCGAGCTTTCGTCGTATATTCCGCCATAAACACAACGGCCAAGATGTTCAACAAAGTTACCGTACAATTTTTTGTCGATTTCACCAATTGTGCGATCGACATCAATTTTTATCCGGGCATTCTGAGCTATACTGTTGCTCATAAAAATACAGACAACAAGGCCTGACAAAAGGATTGCAATGGTTCTTTTTTTATTCATTGTTTCTTCATTTTTTATCTGTAAATATTTTTCCTGGCAAACGGGCGAAACCCATCCCCATTTTACAAGTCCTGCTTCACGTGTTCAAAACTACGATGCCCGCCAATGGCTTAGGTGGACAATCAAATCTATAAGGTGGATTTGTGTATTACAGTTTCTGAATTCTTGCCCAACATACCCAATTTTTCTACTTTTATTTTAAGGCAATTCCCCTAAATTATTCGTAATTTTCTACAATAAAATTTTGTTTAAAAAAGCATTAAGGAATGGTCGGGTCAGTAAGAAGAAATGAAAAACACAGAATTTGGATTTTGGGGCTTATCCTTATTTTTCTGCCGGTTTGTTTTGCAAACGGTGCCATAAGCCACGAAAATAAAAACTACCGCTTTCAATACCTTTTAACCGAGGACGGGTTGCCACAAAATACCATAACAGCCATAACAAAAGACCCGGGTGGCTTCATGTGGTTTGGCACCAGTAACGGACTGTGCCGCTACGATGCGTTTGTTTTTGAAACGTTCCAGTCGGATCCCGGGCAGGCATACACACTGCCCGAAAACATGATCAGTTCGCTTGAACCGGGTTACGACAATAAATTATGGATAGGCACAAACCAGGGACTGGCTTATTACGATTGCACCAGGGAACAAATTGTAAACCATTCGGTTTTTGATACCGGATGCAGCGAAATCACCCGGGTTACATCCATTGTAAGCCTGAACAAAACGCTATGGGTTGCAACACAAGGGAACGGAATTTTTTTATTACAACCCGATGAAAAAGGAAAATTTGGCATAGTTGACCATTTTTGCACCGAAAATCTCAACATTTCAACAAACTCGGTAAACACGGTTTACAAGTCGCGAAAAAACATCATATATGCCGGATCGGACGAAGGATTGCACATATACAACCCCATAACCCGGAAGTTCACGGGCAGGTTTAACAACATATCCTACCCCCAGGGTTCTTACGTTAACGATATTTTCGAAAGCTCAGCAGGCGATTTGTATGTAGCCTCATACAACGGAATGGCATTGCTTAAAAACGGACAAACAACCTTTGAATGGTTTTATAACGATCCCCTAAACAACAACTCGCTGGTTCACAACACAGTTAACAGCATCAACGAAGATGCAAAAGGCGGCATACTTGTGGGAAGCCTCGGTGGGCTTCAATCGTTCGATCCCGAGACCGGAAGTTTTTATTCGTTTCCCCTTGAAGGCCCCGGCGCTTTCAACCTGAACAACAAATTTGTCAGTACGATTTATTGCGACAGTACCGGCAATGTATGGGTTGGCACCGAAAAAGGGGGTGTTAACAAATTCAATGTTTACCAAAACCAGTTCGGGTTTATTGCCAATGACCCCAACAACCCCAACAGCCTGAACGAAAACACAATCAATTCGATATTAAAAGAAGGAAACACGTTGTGGATTGGAACTGCCGGAGGTGGTTTAAACCGGCTTAATACGGCCACGGGAAAGTTCAGACACTTTACCAACAGCGTATTCAATACGGCCACACTTAGCAGCGATTACATCACATCTTTAATCAGGCTGCCCAACGGGCACCTGTGGGCCGGGGCATGGGGCGGCGGGCTTAACCGCCTTACCACTAACGGCAATAGTGTAAAAATTGAACGGATAACAGCTTTTACGCCCGGCATCAAAAACGATCTGGTAAACTACTTTGTTTCAAGCCTTTTATACGACTCATGCGGGCTAATGCTTATTGGCACCGAAGGGGGATTATCGGCTTTCAATTACAAAACTTCAACGTTTACCACCATATTCACCCCACAAGGACAAACACCTGAATTATCGGAAATTGGATGCATGTTGAAAGACTCAGAAGGCCATTACTGGATCGGGACCCGAAACGGCCTCTTTTATTTTAACGACAGCATACTGAGCGAAATACAGAACCAACCGGCGTACGAACTGAATAATTACAACTTCTACAGCCACACACCAGGCAATCCGGAATCGCTGCCGGGAAATTACATAACATCGCTGCTCGAAGATTCTGAAAAAAACATCTGGGTAGGCACCTACGGCAAAGGAATTGCTAAATGCCATGTAGATGAAAATGGTGTGCTTATCTGCAAAAATTATTCACAAAACGACGGCCTTTCAAACAATGTTGCATACGGAATACTTGAAGACGTGAACGGGAACCTATGGATCAGTACCGATTATGGGCTTTCGATGTTCAATGTGAATGCAAACCGTTTCAGGAACTTTTTCAAGCAGGATGGCTTGTTGAACAACCAGTTTTACTGGTCGGCATCGCACAAAAGCCCCGACGGTACCTTGTATTTTGGCGGAACCGAAGGACTGAATTTTTTTAAACCCGAAAACATTTGGGAATATAAACATTTAGGCACACCAAAAATCACGAAATTCAGGGTATTTAACCGGGAAGTGAAACCGGGTGACGCGATACACAAAATAGTAGCTATTGATAAGCCTATTTACATGTCAGACACCATTTTACTGGGCTACCGCGATAACAATATCTCGTTCGATTTCTCGTCGTTCGACTATTACCTGCCCGAAAAAACGAAGTTTGCTTATAAACTATCCGGCATCGACAAAGAATGGATACAGGTTAATGCAAACCGCCGCTTTGCCAACTACAGCAACCTTGCCGGGGGCACCTATCGTTTTATGTTAAAAGCAGCCAACTGCGACGGTATATGGAATGAAAAACCCACCGAAGTAACCATAATAATTGCCCCGCCATTTTGGAAAACCCTGTGGTTTAAAATTGCACTGATACTGTTTGTGGTACTGGCAACATTCATTTTTATTCAACTTCAGCTAAGACGCATAATACATCAAAAAAAATTACTTGAAGAAAAAGTCGTTTCACGGACACAACAAATTGAAGAACAAAAAATGATGCTCGAAAAACAGGCCGAAGAGCTGATTGAATCGAACCACCAACTTGAACGCCGGCAAAAACTCATTGAACATCAAAAGGAAGAACTGGAAAGAAAAACCTCGGAAATATTGTCGCAGCGCGATGAACTGATATTGCTGAATAAAAAAGTGAACGAAATAAACCAACACCAGCTGCAATTTTTCACAAACATTTCGCACGAGTTGCGCACACCACTTACTTTGATACTATCACCCCTTGAACACCTGATAAGGAAAACAGAAAACGGGGTGGAGAAAAAGGAAATTTTATTGGTTATTGAGCGCAATGCAAGGCGCCTGCTCATGCTGATAAACCAATTGCTCGAGATCAGGAAAATCGAAACCGGTAACCAGGAACTCAGGATAGAACAATCGAATACCGGAAAATTCTTTTACGACATTTACCAGTCGTTTTTGCCCCTTGCGCATAAAAACGAGATTGATTTCAAATACCACATCGATATTTCAACCGAGGTTTGGATTGACCAGGAAAAACTTGAAGATGTTTTGTACAACCTTCTGGCAAATGCGTTCAGGTTTACACCCAAGGGTCGGAAAATTGAACTGGCAGCAAAATCGGTAACGGCCAACGGGAAAAACCACCTTGAAATTATCGTGAAAGATACCGGCTGTGGCATATCGCCGGAAAAACTCGACAGGTTGTTCGACCGTTTTTACCAGGTAACCCAGGTTAAAAACCATTCCAATGCCGGAACCGGCATTGGGTTATCGCTTGTTAAAAGCCTGATTGAAATCATGCACGGCACCATTAACGTTACCAGCGAACCCGGAAAAGGCAGCAAATTCAGGGTTCAACTGCCCATCGACAAACAAGAGTTTGCGCAACATGAAATTGATACCACGGGCATGGGTTATGAATCGGAACTAAAAAACAAAATCGCGTTGCTTTACGATCAGATTTCAGAATTGCAAAACCACGAAGTTGCTGTTCACGAAAAAGGATTACACAAAATTTTAATTGTAGAAGACAACCCCGACATGCGGTCATACATCGCCTCGGTATTATCGAAATATTTTACGGTATTTGAAGCCGACAACGGAAAGCAAGGCTATGAAATTGCAAAAAAAGAAGATATGTCACTCATTATCAGTGATATTATGATGCCGGAAATGGACGGGCTTGAATTTTGCAATAAAATAAAAAACAACCTCTACACCAGCCACATCCCGGTTATTATGCTCACGGCCAAAGGCGAGCCCGACGATTACATCAACGGGTTCGAACAAGGGGCCGACGATTACATTGCAAAGCCTTTCAACATCGATATACTGGTTGCCAAAGCAAACAGCATTATTGAAAACCGGAAAAAAATACGCGATAAATTTTGCTCACCCGAAGAGGTAAGCCCCGCTGAAATAACCACCAATTCGCTTGACGATCAGTTTTTCACAAAGGTGAACGAAATTATTGAAAAACATTATACCGATTCAACTTTCGATGTCGATCAGTTTGCATCGGAAATGTTCGTCAGCCGCAGCCAGTTATACAAAAAATTAAAAGCCATAACCGATTTATCGGCCAACGATTTCATTAACGTTTACCGCCTGAAAAAAGCAACCGAGCTGCTAAAAAACTACAACCTGCAAATCAGTGAAATTGCTTACACAGTGGGCTTTAACGATCCAAAGTATTTTAGCCGTATTTTTAAAAAATATTTCAAAATTTCGCCCTCAGACCAACGGTTGAAAAAAACGGGCTGATTGATGTAAATAACCACTGTTGTCCGGTAAATAACCTATAAATTGCAGATAAAGAAAAAAAGGGACTGACCGTTAAGGCAGCCCCTTTTCTTTGTTCCGATAATCTATTTAACTAACACTTTTCAGCTACGGTTTCAATACTGAAATATAGCCAAGCCAACGGCTTTTTGCATCTTTTCCAGTATGGCAAAAATTAAGAAAATTTGCAGCTGTTGAAACAATTTATTCCACCATTATTATCCCAAAATTGCATTATCGCAAACAAAATGAGGTGGATAATTGGCTGATAAAAGGGCACAAATTAGCATTTCATTCGTTTGGTCAATCTTTGTTTTAATCATAACGATCAATGCAGCCCTCATGGAACCCGTCCCGTTTTTCGGGACTCGTTTCATTTACGATTCAACTGAAAATTTGTAAGCGCACACGTGCGTGTATTCTTCGTCGGGCAACAGTGTTGTCGACGGGAAATCGGGTTTATTGGGCGAATCGGGAAAATGTTGTGTTTCTAAACAGAAGGCACTTCTGTAAACATACTTTTTGCCTGATTTTCCGGTAGCCAAACCGTTGATAAAATTACCTCCGTAAAACTGCAACCCCGGCTGATCGGTCAAAACTTCCATAACAATGCCGGTAACCGGTGAAGTTACACGTGCTGCCAGTTCAACATCTTCGCCATGCTTGTTTAAAATCCAGTTATGGTCGTACCCGCCACCAAGTTCAAGCTGTTCATTTTCATCATCAACCCTATCGCCAATGGGTGTTGCAACGGTGAAATCCATAGGGGTATTAAAAACCGATGCGAGTTCGCCGGTTGGGATCAGTGTTGAATCGACGGGCGTAAAATAATCGGCATTAATCGTTAACAAATGGTCGTTGATGGTTTCCGCCCCTTCTCCCGAAAGGTTAAAATAAGAATGGTGTGTTAAGTTACAAACCGTTGGTTTGTTGGTTGTTGCCGAATATTCAATTTTGAATTCATTATCGGACGTGAGCTCGTAGGTCATGGTAACATCCAGCTTGCCCGGGTAACCCTCTTCCCCATCGGGTGAAGTGTAAGTGAATGCAATTTTTGAATTGCTGATTTTCTCGGCATTCCAAACCACATCAAAATAACCTTTTGGCCCGCCATGCAAATGGTTCGGCCCGTCGTTGGTAGCCAGTTGGTATACCTCACCGTCTAATTCGAACGCACCTTTTGCAATACGGTTTCCGTAACGGCCAATTGCTGCGCCCAGGTAGTTTTCAGGATAATCGAGGTATTCCTGCAAAGTGTTGTATCCCTGAACAACATCAACGGGTTGACCACTTTTTCCGGGCACACATAAAGCAACCACCCTTGCTCCAAAGTTTGTCACTTTCATTCCCATGCCGTTTTCGTTAACAAGGGTATAAAGATCTGTTTTATTTCCATCAATTTCCTTTTGAAAATCAACGGCTTTTATGTTTTCGGCTTCAGGTGTAAAAACCGATGCCTTTTGGCACCCTGTGAAAAGGATTGCCAAAAGGGGCACAAGCATCAAAAAAATGTGTATTTGTTTCATAATGTGTGTATTTAGTTAGTTTCTATCTGTTTAATTATTTCAATTGAACAAGCACAACCGAATGTGCCGGAATTTCAACATTTAAATTCCCATTTGTGGGCTTTTTTACTTTAAAATCGCTCATGGTCACTTTTTCTTCCTGTCCAAAATCGTTGTAATCGTTCATTTTTTCGGAAGTTACAATTTTCCCTTCGGCCGATTTGAACTCACTGCCCGGGAAATTACAATCGACCGAAACAGCTTTATTCGGGTTCAGGTTACAGAGGGTAATGCTTACCACACCATCCTTTACCGATGCCGATGCATTAACGGCCGGTATCGATTCGCCTTCAAAAGTATAGTTTTCGCAAGCCAGGCTTGTGGGTATCAGTTGTGCATCCTGATGCACGTTGTACATTTTGAAAACGTAATACGTTGGCGTAAGCACCATTTGCTCTTCATTTGTCATAATAACCGATTGAAGCACGTTTACAATTTGTGCGATGTTGGCCATTGAAATGCGGTCGGCATGATTGTTAAAAATATTGAGGTTTGTACCGGCAACCACGGCATCGCGCATTGAATTTTGCTGTTGCAGGAAACCCGGGTTTGTCTCCGGAAGCGGATCGTACCATGTGCCCCATTCATCAACAAGTAATTTTACACGCTTGTGCGGATCGTATTTATCCATAATTTCGAGGTGCCTGCGTATGAATTCTTCAATAACCAGTGTATTGTGCAAAGTTTTGAACCACATTTCTTCGCCAAAATCGGTTGACGAACCTTTAGCCCCCCAGTTGCCTGTAGGCAACGTGTAATGGTGAAGCGAAATGCCCTGTACCAGGTGGTTCTTTCCGCTAAAGCCCTGCATGAGTTTTTCTGTCCAGTTGTAATCGCTACCCGACGGGCCAACGGCAATGCGCTGAAAACCACGACCTCTTACATAACCTGCAAAATGACGGTATACATCGGCATAGTATTCCGGGCGCATATCGCCACCACACCCCCATGTTTCGTTGCCAATTCCCCAGAATTTCACGTCCCAGGGGTCTTCGCGGCCGTTCTTTTTTCTGAGTTCGGTCATGGGGCTTTCGTTCGACGAGGTAACATATTCCACCCATTCGGCAGCTTCGCGAACAGTACCCGATCCCACATTTATGCTCAGGTAAGGCTCGGTACCGATGAGCTCGCAAAAATTCAGGAATTCGTGTGTTCCAAAGCTGTTATCCTCAGTAACTCCCCCCCAGTGTACGTTAACAATGGAAGGCCGGTCTTCTTTTGGGCCAATACCGTCTTTCCAGTGGTAGGTGTCGGCAAAGCAACCACCCGGCCAACGAAGAACAGGTACTTTCAGCTCTTTCAGTGCCTCAACAACATCGGTGCGGTAACCGTCAATGTTTGGGATGTTGGAATCTTCACCAACATATATCCCTTCATAGATACATTTTCCGAGGTGTTCGGAAAAATGCCCGTAGATTTCCTTGTTTATTTTAGCGCCCTCTTCTTCAAGGTGCAAATAGAGTGTATTCTGGGCATTCATCCACGTGAATGCCATCACGGAAAAAAAAAGTGTTAGAAAGTAAGTTTTCATCAGTATAAGTTTTAAATCAGTATTAAAAAATATTGTTTGTTATATGAATTACAGAACATTACAGCTTGCCAAGTTTCAGGTACTGTTCATACAGTTCCTTGTATTTATCCACATTTTCGGCTTTGGGTTTGTACTCTTTTTCAAACCCTTGCCCCATGGCTTTTTGAGCATCGTTGGTTGTTGGGTATACACCTGCTGCCACAGCGGCGAACATAGCAGCCCCAAGGGCAACGCTTTGTTCCGAGCGGGCAACTTTTATGGGCATGCCCATAACATCGGCCAGTGTTTGCATCACAAAATCCGACTTTTTGGCTACGCCTCCAATGGCCACAACCGAGTCGACCTGCACACCGTTTTCGATAAAGCGCTCAACGATGGCTTTCGACCCGTAAGCGGTGGCTTCAACCAGGGCACGGAAAATACGCGGTGCATCCGACCCCAGGTTTAGCCCGGTAATTGTGCCTTTCAGGTTTTGATTTGCATCAGGTGTACGGCGCCCGTTAAGCCAGTCGGTTGCCAAAATGGTCGATTCCTCAACGGGAATTTTTTCGGCCTCTTCGGTTAAAGCCGGTATGATTTTTTCTTCAATTGCTTTTGCTTTTTCCTCATCACCGAGGAATTGCAGGGGCCATGCCAACACGTCTTTAAACCAGGCATACACATCGCCAAAAGCCGATTGTCCGGCTTCGAGGCCAACCATACCGGGAATGACCGAGCCATCAACCTGTCCGCAAATACCGGGAATTAGCTTATCGCCAACTTCCTGCTCGTCGGCAACAATAATGTCGCATGTTGAGGTTCCCATAATACGTACCAGCGTATTGTGCTCAATTTCGGCACCAACGGCCCCCATATGGGCATCGAAAGCACTAACGCCAACAACAACATTGGCCGTAAGCCCCAGTTTTTTTGCCCATTCTTCGGAAAGATTTCCAAAGGGCTGGTCGCTGGTATAGGTTTCAGTGAACAGGTTTTCGCGCATTCCGGCCAGCTCCGGGCCCAGTTTTGTAAGGAATTCTTCAGGCGGCAGGCCTCCCCATTCGGGATGCCAGAGTGCTTTATGCCCGGCAGCGCAACGGCTTCGTTTTATTTCTTTCAGTTTGGTCTTTCCGGTTAACACAGCCGGAAGCCAGTCGCAATATTCAATCCATGAAACGGCCATTTCTTTCAAAGCGGGCTCCTGACGCAAAATATGAAGCATTTTGGCCCATACCCATTCCGATGAATATATGCCGCCTTCGTATTTGGTGTAATCGGTTTCCCATTTGCGGGCCAGTTCGTTAATTTCATCGGCTTCTTTCACAGCCGTATGGTCTTTCCATAGCACGAACATGGCATTTGGGTTTTCGGCATATTCGGGCAACAGGGCCAGCGGTGTTCCGTTTTTATCAGTCAGGGCCGGCGTACTGCCCGTTGTATCGAACGAGATTCCTACAACATTATCAGCTACCGATTTATCACATTTCGATAACGCCTCTGTAATGGATGCCTCCATAACTTCGAGGTAATCGAGCGGATGCTGGCGATACTGGTTCTTTGCCGGATCGCAATAATTTCCTTTCATCCACCTTGGATAATATTTTACAGATGTAGCAACTTCTTTTCCGTTCGCTGTATCGACGACCAGTGCCCTGCACGAGTCGGTTCCGTAGTCTAATCCTATAACGTATTTCATAATATAAATTTCAAATTCCAAATTCCAAATTCCAAATTTTAAATTCCAAATTCCAAAAGAGAAAACGATTGAAGGCGATTGAAGGCGATTGTATCAAAACATTTAATTGTATGATACTTCATCCAACTGCTTTCTACTGTATTCTATTACTTTCTATTGCTTTCTATTGCCTTATTGCCCATAATAGGCATTCTTCCCGTGCTTTCGTTCGTAATGCTTTTTAATTAAAAGCGGGTTCATTTTCAATTCGGGATTGATTGAAAACGAAAAAGCAGCCATTTTTGCAACCTGCTCCATCACCACGGCATTATGAACGGCATCGTGAACATTCTTCCCCCAGGAAAAAGGGCCATGGTTTTGAACCAGTACGCCCGGTACTTCAACCGGATTTAACCCTTCAAAACGTTCTACTATCACTTTGCCGGTATCTTCTTCGTATTTTCCAAACACTTCGTTTTCATTCATCTGGCGGGTACACGGGATTTCCTTTGCAAAATAATCGGCGTGGGTTGTCCCGATATTCGGGATGTCCTTACCGGCTTGTGCCCACGATGTTGCATAAGTTGAATGGGTATGCACCACTCCACCTATTTCTTTAAAATACTGATAAAGGTAAAGGTGTGTGGGCATATCGGAAGAGGGCTTCATTTTACCCTCAACAACATTCCCGTTCAAATCGCAAACCACCATATCGTCGGGTTTCATCACATCGTAATCGACACCGCTGGGTTTAATTACAAAAAAACCGCAATCGCGGTCGATACCGCTGGCATTTCCCCATGTAAAAATCACCAGCCCGTGTTTAACCAGGTCGATGTTTGCTTTATAAACTTCGTTTTTCAGTTTTTCGAGCATTTCGCTTCGTTTATTGATTAAAACCCGGTAAGTACCGGTACTGTATTTATCTCTCAGCACCGGCATTCCCGGAAATTTCTATGCTTTCAAACTGCCGTTAAGCATGTAATAAATTTCGTTCCAACGTAACTCTTTTTTGAATTCGGCAACATTGGTTTTTTTATCAATAACCACGTATTCAATATCGGCCATTTCGGCAAAATTTTCAATATATTCCGGCGTAAGGGCCAGTGTAAATACCGAATGATGTGTTCCACCTGCATAAATCCATGCTGCCGCGCCATCAGCCAAATCGGGATGGGTTTTCCAGAATGCTGAAGCTACGGGCAGTTTTGGCAAACCGGCCAGTGGCTCAACCACATCGAGGGTATTCACAATTATCCTGAAACGGTTGCCCATATCAATAAGGGTTACATTCATGGCATCGCCGGTTGCGCTTTCGAATACCAGCCGTGCAGGGGCATCTTTGCCGCCAATACCCAGCGGGTGTACTTCGAGGCGTGGTTTTTTAGCAGCAATAGAAGGACATATTTCGAGCATGTGTGCTCCCAGTACGCCTTCGTTGGCCGGATCGAGGTGGTAGGTGTAATCTTCCATAAAACTGCTGCCGCCCTTCATCCCTTCCGACATTTTTTTAACAATGCGCAACATGGCGGCTTGTTTCCAGTCGCCTTCGGCGCCAAAACCGTAACCGGCAGCCATAAGCCGCTGTGATGCGAGTCCCGGCAACTGATCTAACCCGGTAAGGTTTTCAAAGTTGCTTGTAAAAGCGCCAAAACCACCTTCTTCAAGAAAGCGTTTCAGGGCAATTTCGTACCGGGCCTGAATAAGTACATTTTCGTGGTATTCGCCACCCTGCTTGCAATTTTCGGCAACATTATACAATTTCTCATATTCATCGTACAAAGCAGCGACTTCCAAATCGGTTACTTTATCAACATATTCAACCAAATCGCCAACGCCGTAGGCCGAAATTTGCCAGCCAAATTTGATTTGTGCTTCAACTTTATCGCCTTCGGTTACTGCAACCTCGCGCATATTGTCGCCAAAACGGGCAATTTTCAGTCCTTGCGATTCGTCCCATCCAATGGTAGTATGGCACCACATTGCCAGTTGATCCTGTACCTTTTCTTCTTTCCAATGGCCAACAACAACTTTGCGGTTTTTTCGCATCCGTGTATTTATGAACCCAAATTCACGGTCGCCGTGGGCGCTTTGGTGCAGGTTCATGTAATCCATATCGATTTCGCTCCAGGGCAGGTCACGGTTAAATTGGGTGTGCAGGTGCATGCAAGGTTTTTGCAGTGCTTTCAAACCCGCAATCCACATTTTTGCCGGGGAAAAAGTATGCATCCAGGTAATAACGCCAATGCACCCTGCATCGGAATTAGCTTTTATACACACATCGAGTATTTCATCGGGTGTTTTCACAACCGGTTTAAAAACCACTTCAACCGGCAATTTACCTGTATTATTCAACCCATCAACAATAGCCGACGAATCGTCATCAACTTGTTTCAGGGTTTCGGGGCCATACAAATGCTGGCTTCCCGTAATAAACCAAACTGTTTTCTTTTGTAAACTATTCATATCCTCAAAATTTTTCTTTACTATTTAAAATTGGGCTAACGCCCTATATATTTTCTATTTTTTTACCCCGGCATAAATGCCGGGCAACTCAGCAACTGAGCTTATTGAAATTACCAGAAATAAATGTAGAACGCTACGGTTATGGCCAGAATAATGACTGTATGTATCACATCCCATTTGTTCCAACTTGCCCGGCTTTGGGCTTTTTGTAACGGGTTAATGGACCTGTACGTTAATCCCTGTATTTGCTCAGCGGAGGCAGATTTCGTAAAGCGGCTTACGATAATAATAACAAGGATGCTCACAACAAGCATTCCACCGCTAAAGAACAACCAGTTTACATCGTAAAAGACTGTATAAAACGGATTATTAACTCCCATTTCGGCAGCCCACACGTCAACATCGGCATAGCCATCGGCCTTTGCCAGCGAGCTGTACAATACTTTTGCTCCAAGCCTTACAATACCAATAACAAATCCGGTAATAATTCCCCACATGCCACCTTTAGGTGTTGGCCTGGCAGAAACAATGCCCAGGAGGAAGGCCGCAGCAATACCGGGTGACAATACCGACTGCACATCCTGCAAATAGGCATACAATACTTTACCAATATTGCGCATTACCGGAATCCATAAAATACCGAGCAATACAACCACAACAGTGGCTATACGCCCAACCTTAAGGAGTGTCCGCTCGGTAGCGTCGGGTTTAAACTTTTTATAGAAATCGATGGTAAACAACATGGAAGATGAGTTAAAAAGCGAAGCCAGCGAACTCATCAGCGCTGCCAGAATTCCGCAAACGACCAACCCTTTCACACCTGCGGGCAACAATTTGGCAACCAGTGTTGGAAAAGCGGCATCGGCCGAGGTAAGTGAAAAAACTTCACCATTAATTACAACGCCTTTTTGTGCCATGGCAAAAGCGATCATGCCCGGAATTAAGAAAAGGAATACAGGGGTTAACTTCAGGTATGCCCCGAATATGGTACCACGGCGTGCTTCCTTTTCGTTTTTACCTGAAAGCACACGTTGTACAATAAACTGGTCGGTACACCAATACCAGAACCCGATAATTGAAGAACCGATCAATACACCGAGCCACGGGAAATCGGCATCGCGGTTACTTCGGATAAGGTTGACCATCGAATCGCCGTAATCGTTTACTTCAACGGCACTGGTAATTCTCAAAACTTCGTCCCAGCCTCCAACAGCACGCAACCCGAGTACCAGTATAATTATTGAACCAAGCAGCAAAATTGGTGTTTGTAAAACCGATGTATACAACACCGATTTCATCCCTCCAATAACGGTATACAATGCGGTAACCAACACCAGCCCGATGGCCGATATCCAGAAAAAGTCGATTCCCCAAAGCGTATCAATGCCAAAAACCTCCTTAAACACGATACCGCCGGCATACACCGTTACAGCTACCTTGGTTAAAACATAACTTACAAGTGATATTAACGAAAGAATGGTTCTCGATTGAGGATTGTACCTTTTTTCGAGAAATTCGGGCATGGTATAAACCATACTACGGGAGTAAAACGGAACAAACACCCAGCCGAGGATTAAAATCATCCACCCCTGAATTTCCCAGTGTGCCATTGCCATACCACTCGAAGCGCCTGCGCCGGCAAGGCCAATTAAGTGTTCGGAACCAATGTTTGAAGCGAAAATGGATGCACCAATAGCAATCCATGTGGCATCACGCCCGGCCAAAAAATAATCGCCAGAACTTTTTTGTTTTTGTCGGAACACCCATACAATGATACCAACAAGGGCAAGGAAAAATATTCCTATCACAATCCAATCAAGAAGAGCCATAATTGTTTTTTTAAGGTTTAACTGATTTTATTAAATGTCAATTTTACACTTTTATGATGTTATTTAAATACCGGTCAGGTCAAACGAGAAACCGTTACCGGAAAGGATTTCATATTTTTCTTTATTAAATGCATACAGGTACGCCCCTTTCTTCGAGCTGTTCATGTCTTTGTAAGGCAGCCTGTCGAGCAGGTTCATCGACATGATTTTGCGGCGGAAGTTCCCGGGGTCGAGTTTGCACTGATAGATGGCTTCGTAAAGGTTCCGCAACTGTGTAATGGTAAATTTTTCGGGAAGCAGTTCAAAACCGATCGGTTCGCTTTTAGCTTTTCGTTTTAAGCGCCGCAGGGCTTTTTCGACCATTTCGTTGTGGTCGAAGATCAATTCAGGCAACTCATCAATTGAAAACCATTCAACCCCATGTTTTTTAAGCATTGCCGGATCATACTCCTCCAGGTTTATCAGCGAATAATAGGCTGTACTTATAACACGGTCGGCTACATCGCGGCCTATTTCTGAAAAGGTGCTCAATTGCTCCATGTAAATGTTACGCAAACCTGTAATGCGGGCCAACACCCTGTAAGCAGCCATATCGAGGGTTTCTTTTTTTGAAAGGAAGCCCCCCATTAATGACCATTTCCCTTTTTCAGGTTCAAAGTCACGTTTATACAGCAATAATTTTAAAACGCCTTCACTATAGCCAAATATCACACAATCGACGGCAATTAAAAAACGATCTTTGCTTGAGTAGGTCATTTGATTTATTTTTCGGGATCAAAAGTCGGAATTACTTTTATTATTTCAAAGCAAAAAAGATTAAAAAACACCCCTTCACAACAAAAAAAGGGTTCTACTACCATTTTAGGGGAAGAAATTTATAATGTTATATATAGTTAATTTTCAAAGATTGAAAAGATTGATTGCCTACGGCAGATTGAAAAAGATTGAATTTTATACTCTTAGAATTAAATCAATCCATTCAATCTACATCAATCTGGTTATATTAACTAACCTTTATATCTTTTCTTCCCACTATGAGTGCAGTTGTACTAAAAAAAATTAATCTTCTTAAACCAAAACATCTACTTTGCCCTTTAGCACTTTCACTTTAACCGGCGTACATCCAATTATTTCTCCATCAATATTTAAGAAATGGTCTTCAATGGGTTCAATTGAGAATTGTTTTACCTGATGGTATCCTACTGCGGGATTTCCAATATGACGGCCTTTGAATAGTTTGGTAAAAAGATAAAGTAAGATAAAACGGCTTGCTTTCCGGAGAACGATCAAGTCGATAAGCCCATCGTTTGTTTGTGCAAGGGGTGCCATTTTCATGCCATTGCCGGTATAAATGGTGTTACAACCTAAAATGAAGCCATAATCGCCGGCAATATTTTGTTTGTCCATTTTCACTTTTGCCAACCGGGGTTTGTTTCGAAGCACTTCGATAAGTGAAGCGATGTTATAACACTGCCCTCCCATCCATTTAAGTTTATTGGCAGTAAATAGAATGTCGGTAGGCAATCCCCACCCCACAATATTGAATCCATAAATAATTTCGCCATTTGCATCAACACGCGCAATATCAACAGGCCGAAGCCTGCCGGTAAGAATCCGGCGGGCAGCAACCTCTGGGTCGAGCGCGTTAACATCGTGCATGAAAGAATTACCCGTGCCCCCCGGCAAAATACCTACCGGCAGCTTCTTCTTATCTTCCCTTTTAAGCATCCCATTCACAACTTCATGCATGGTACCGTCGCCACCAATAATGCACAAAGCGTCGTACCCCTCATAAGGCAGTGTTTGGGCCAGTTCCCGGGCATGGCCCTGATATTTGGTTTCCAAAATGTCAAGGGTTATTCCCCCACCCTCAAAAATTGGCAAAACCCTTTCCAGAATGGAAATACTTTTCCGGTTGCCACTAAAGGGATTATAAATCAGGTATATTTTTTCCATAAAAAGATATTTTTAATAAGCATTTATTTGCTAAACAACTGACTATATGAATCTTCGATATTCCATCTGTAAAACTTTGGTTATAATATTAGAACCGCAATTTCAGTATAAATTTACTTTTTTCCTTAAACTTTTGGTTATAATAGCAACCGAAAGCATATACTGCAAATTTTCAAAAAAAAAAGAGAGGCAACAAAAAAGCCTCTCTTTGTGTTTATAATCAACACGTTGTTTACTTTATAACGGGTAAATACCAGTTTTTTTCATTTTTTAGTTTTTCACGTATTTCGTTTGCTTTCGAAGTATCGGAAAACTTCGAAGCAACTTTATCGGCGAGGTAGCCATTCCAGTTACGCCGTTTTGCAATGCGTATCAGGTCGAACCACCGATGGCCTTCATACGCCTGTTCAAGCACTCGTTCGGTCATAATATAACCTTCAATAACCTCGGTTTTTTGTTGGTCGGTCAACCCTTCGGGCAAGGTACGTTCAGTAACATAAGCACGTCCCCTTATGCCCCGGTTTTGTGCCCAGTTTACATATTCAGCGGGTTTGTCTTTCTCTCCGTTAATTCCGTTATTTAAAAGAATCAGTGCCATGTTGTGCTGTCCCATTCGGTTCAGGGCTTCGGCAAGCAAAAGGTGCACACCGGCAGCACGTGATATGATAATATCGGAGCTGAATCCTTCTTCGCCCACATCGAGCGAATATTTTTTGATATACATATCGGAACCCGAAAGCGTATCGATGGTTATGCCAATCCCTCTGTTTTCATCGCCCGGATAACCACGCAGTCCTTCTTGCGACTGGTATGTGTCAATCATGTACTGCGATGGCTTAACCACCCAGGCATCCTGCATCCACAGGCGGAGGGGATTTGCCTGTCCTTCAGTGAGGCTATAGGGCATTGCCGAAATAACTTCCGTTTCGTTACTCCCGGCCGAAATGAAAATGTTAAACCACGAATCACGCGAAAAGGTACGGTCAACCTTATAAATACTGATGCTTGCATAACTTTCACAAGCCAGCTTTAAATAGTGCGCTGCATTGGCATAATCATTTTTCTCAAGGTACAACTCACCCAATAATGCTTTATTATTTACATAGTATCCTATTCTAAGTTCACCCAACAATTCATCGGTATGAATATAAGGTTCAATCTGGTTGATTAATGTATCGATCAGGGCATCTTTCTGAAGGGTATTTTGCCCCAACTCATCGGGCATGGAAGTAAGATTACCGTCAACCCAAACTACTTCACCATAGAGGCGCGCCAACGTAAAGTATATCCACGAACGCATTCCGATGACACCCCCCGTGATATATTTCAGGTAAAAATCATCAAAATTCGGGTCGTTTTCATACACTTTCGGAAGATTGACCAATACTTCATTGAGGTTAATAATGGATTTATAAAAATCGGAGCCATCAAGATACGGGTTGTCGGCAGAAAAGACATGCTGGTTAATTTCCTGTAAATAAATACTTGCATTGGGCGTAACATCCATCAAATCGGAACGCAGCCCGTCAATCATGATCAGGTTTGGAATTACATTCTGCAAAGGAACAATGGCACCGTAAAGAGACATTTCCACATCAACCATCGACTGGTAATGTTTTTCAGGGTCGATCCGGTTCCCCGCCTGCTGGTCGAAAAAATCGTCACTGCACGAAATGGTAAAAGTTACCGTTACAAATAAAACGATAGCCCGCAATATTGTTTTTGTTTTCATTTTCTTCATTTTTCAAATTACAAGTCAAGTTTTAAGCCCAGTATTATGGAACGGGCCTGTGGCATCTGGCCGTAATCAATCCCCATGTAAAACGGGTTGTTCATGTACATCGTTTCAGGATCGTACCCCGAATAGCTGGTTAAAGTAAAAAGGTTTGTTGCCGTCACATAAATGGCAATGCCTTTATACCAACTGGTTTCTGGTAAGTGGTAAGCCAGTGTTAACTGGTTCAGTCTTAAATATGAACCGTCTTCAATCCACCGGTCGGAAAAAACGGTGTTGCCCGTTGGGTCGCCAAATGCAGCACGCGGCATGGAAGCGCCGGTATTATCGGAGCTCCAGCGGTCGAGTACCGTTGAAAGCTGGTTGGATAATCCGTCCATCGATTCAGCTTTATAACGTACATAATTATACACATCGTTTCCAACACTGTAGTTTAACGAAGCTTTCAGTTCAAATGCTTTGTAGCGCAGTGTTGTATATAAACCGCCAAAAAAATCGGGGTTCGGATCACCAATAATCGTCTTGTCTTCTTCGTTTATTATGTTATTGCCATCGCTGTCCCAAAATTTAATATCGCCTGCCTGCATGACAACACCTTTGGGGCCGGTAATTTTTGATGCTTCACCGTCCGACTGAAAAATACCTTCGGTTTTATAACCGTAAAAGGCATTCAACGGGTTTCCTACCGATGTAATGTATTCAGCCCCCCCCTCAACGGGTGTGACGAGCTTGTCGATATCGTCGTTCAGAAAGCTGAGGGCAGATACACCCGAAACCTGAGTGGCCATGTTTGCACTAATAACCCAAGAAAAAGGACCGGCAATCACTTTTTGATCTATTGAAAATTCAAGCCCGGAAATATCAAGTACACCCCCGTTATCGAAATACGATGTATACCCAAGCGAAGTGGGCAATTTTTGTTCAATAATCATGTTGTTCACACTCGACATGTAATAATCGACATGAATGCCCGTGGCCTGTTTAAAAAGCGAAATATCGATCCCCGCGTTAAGGGTCGATTTACGTTCCAATTCCAGGTCTTCGTTCGGTATAACCTCGCGAACAGGTACTCCAATAGGCCCCAGCCGATCCTCTATGTAATAGAGTTTCGAAAAATCATACACGCTGCTGTACATGTTTCCGGTTTGCGACCACAATGCCCGCAGTTTCAAATCATCGATCCACGATACCGACGAGAGGAATTTTTCTGACGAAGCCCTCCATGCAGCACTAACCGACGGGAAAAAATTATACCTGTTTTTGGTATTTACGGCCGAATTGGCATCGTACGACATGTTTACATTCACGTAATATTTATTCCTGAAATTGTAATTGGCATTTCCGAAATAGGAAATCCAGATCAACTCGCGGTTGTCGCCGGTTGACGTACGTAAAAAGTTATTGGTCGATCCCTGCCCGAGGTTTTTAAAATCATCGGAAGGGGTATTCAGGTCAAGGCCTTTATCGTATTTATAACTGTTTGCCATGTAACGCATCCCGACTTTCGCGTCAACAATATGGCCTGTGTTGGTTTGGTTGGTGTAACCAACAACCGCATGGTTTTGTGTCGACCTGAATTCATTGATCAGGTCACCGGGCCTGTTTTGGGCCACACCAAACAATTTACCATCGGGCGTATCAAGGATTTCAATTCCAACGTCAACAATTCCTTTATCGGGAATAAAAATGTTTTCCCGTGCGTTGTTAAAATTGATCCCTATAAGGTCGGAAAAATAGAGATGCTCGTTAAATTTGTAAATGGCCTTTACCGAACTCAGAAAATGGTAATTACGGCTTGTCCCGGTACCATTTAACACAATAGCCACAGGATTGCTGATATTGGCAAAACCAACATCGTCTAAATAAGGAAGCTGCTCGCCCGTAGCTTCATCGCGTGCATAGGGTGTCATAATCGGCGGGATAAGCAGCGATGATGTTAATGGGTTTTTATAAACGCTGTAACCCTGGTTTGGCAGGTAACTATCGGCCAGCGACAGTTTCGCGTTAGGGGTTAATGAAAATTTATTTGAAATATTGATTTTCCCGTTAATCCTGAGGTTAAAGCGTGAATAGCGCGTCTCTTCCGACATTCCCTGATGATCCATATATCCGGCTGAAATATTGTATGTAGCAATATCATCGCCCCCCTTCAGGAAGATGTGGTATTTTTGGAGCACACCGGGCTTAAATACTTCATCCTGCCAACTGGTTGAATTATTGTACTTGTTATACCCGTCGGAACCTTCGCCACCGTTCAACCAGGGATAAAGATTATTAACCTCTTCGTTTGAAAGCCCTTCTTCAGATAATCGTTTGCCGAGGTAATTGCGGTATTGGGAAGCATCGAGCACATTAAGCTTTTTGGGCATTAGCGCAATGCCTGCATATCCCGAGATGTCGATCACGGTACTTGCTTCGCTTTTCTGCTCGGTATTAATGAATATAACACCGTTTGAACCGGCTGCCCCCAAATAAGCTTCACCGTTTTTAATTACCGACAAATCGGCAATATCATCAATATCCATCACATCCATTGGGTTAATGGCAAAACCTTCCATTAAACTGTTGGTAGCGTAACCGTACTCGTGAATCATCCCATCGATAAACAACAACGGGTTACTCTTTCCGTACAGCGATGAGAAACCGCGCAGATTAAGCAGTGTTTTATGGCCGGGCATTCCCGAGTGCTCAACAATATTTAGCCCGGCAATTTTACCCTGCAGGGCCTGATCGTATGAGGTAGAACTGGTTTTATCAATCTCTTCGGAATAAATTGCAGTAAGCGGTTGTATTGCATCTTTAACCGGTGCAACCCCTAACGGGTTATTGTAGTCGTTGTCGAACGATCTGAATTCTGAAGGCACCATTGAGATAACAATTGATTCGCGCCCGAGCAGAAACAATTTTCGTTTATTGTAGCCCGGCAGATCAAAAATTAACTCCGACTGTAAATCGGGCACCTTAATTGTGAATTCCCCCTGCTCGTTGGTTACTGCAACATCGCCCGTTGACGAAACAGAGACGACAACTTGTTGTAGTGGTTTCGCTGTTCCCGATTCAAGCACTTTACCTGTAACCGGAATCCCTTCGTCCTGCGCATATCCTTTCTGAAGGCTGACACCAAAAACAATCAGGGCAGTAATTATCAGGGTATAATATGGTATTTTTTTTATCATTTCCATCAAGTATTAAATTTTTACTGATTTCATTAATTATCGGTAACAGGTGTAAAGGTTACGGTATCCCAAAACAACATACCGTATGTGATAGCCACCAGTTTTATTTTATGTTCCCGGGTAGTATCCCATGTATGGGTTCCCATATCGGGTTCGCCTGTATCGCTTCTTAGCGATATACCAATTTTCTCCCCGTCAACATAAATGGCATAATCGTTCTGACCGGCCCAAACATTTCCGGCAATCGCCCATGTACCTTTCATAATTTTGGGGGTTGTAATTTCAATCCACCAATACCCGTTCATCGACAGGCAATCGTCATTCAGCAAAGTACCTGTATCGTGGTCTTTAAAATAATACTGCATGTAATCACCTTCCCACTTAATTTTTTCGAAGGTGTTTTGCCCGTCGTACCATTTCATATAATATTTTCCGAAATAATCGCCTTCCCTGATATCGATATACGTAGTTGGTTCGAAAACGATCACTTTGGGCTCGGGGCTTGTTACCTCGAGCAGATCATTAACCGTGTGTATGGCCCCGTTTTTAGCCGGGTAATTCGACAACCCGGAGATGAACCCGGTATACGCTTCCGTTTCCGAATTGAAATTGATCATGTAATCGCTTTCGATGGTAACCGAAAGGTTGTTATCGTATGATAAAATCGGGTACAACTGGGTTTCAAAGTCGGAGAAAAAATACGAACCACCGAGGCAATGGTATTCCATGTAGCGGTAAAAACCGTTTTCGAGCTCGTTAACTCCGGCCGGATCGTCGGTATAACGGTTAATCAGGTCGTCAACCGAATTAATACCAAACCGGTTGTACATGGTATCGGGTACGGCTAAAATTGTAAAAAAAGCCCGGGCCACATTTTGGCCAAAAGGGAACTCAACAATTTGCAACGTGTCGTTAAGCCCGGTAAGCTCAAGTCCTTCAGAAAAAATGGAATACCCTTCAATTGAAGCGATTTTTTCGTAAACATTTTTATCAAGAAGGTCAATCACTTTATCAATTTCATGCACATAACCATTGGCCGTGTGAATGTCCCGGTCGGTTATGATCGATTCTTTGTTTAAAACAATATCAATAACATCGGTCTCCCGGAACTCGGTAGCAATTTTGTCTCCCAGTGCATTTTTTTCACGTATTGATCCATGCCCGATATCGCCCGAGGTAATTTCTGCCGGAATAATGTGGTTATAGATTAATTTGCGCTGGGTAATAATATCGAAATCGGAAACCGAACTTACATTTTTCTCTTTGCAATATTCATCCATGGCTTCGTTTGTTGGCAGAAACAGGGTAAACGGCCCGCGAATGCTAAGCAAACTAGTTAAACCCGTGTTTTCCATCATTAAACCAAATTCTGAATATTTATCGGAATTGTGGGTAATAAAGTCGGATATTACCATATCTTCAGGTTTGGGCTCCCAAAGTTCCGGTTCTTCTTTACAGCCTGTAAAAAGTGCTATAACAGAAAGAAGCAGAAAGCCCTTTCCAAGTATTTTTATTATTATTTGATCGCGTATATTCATGATTTTCAGTTTTATCGGTCGTAAAATGGGTTTTGTTCCAAATTTTGATTGTAGAGCAATTCGTGCTCAGGTATGGGCAGGTAATAGCTCATGGTATCGTAAACCCTGGTTTTTAAAATGGCTGCCTGCTTAACATCGGCACCCGACAGAATCATTTCGATGATGATTTGTTTGTTGGCAAAACCATCTCTTTTGGCTGCCCGCAACATGTCAAACCATCGCTTTCCTTCTGCAACAAATTCCCGTGCTTTTTCATCACGCACGGCCTTTTGAAGGTTGCGTTTTGTAGCAACATCAACATGCGACATACCGGCCCGCTCGAGCGTTTTCCTTATCAGGTTGTTAGCCTCGGTCAAACGGTCGGTTTCAATCAGGGCATCGGCTTTCATCAGCAACACATCGGCATAACGGTAGTAAATAAAATTGGCATCGCGTTGGTTCGCTGTCCGCTTCACCTTTGTTTCATTATCAATGCCAAGGTACTTCCATAGCGGTTTATTTGTACCGCACAACCGTATATCGTCTTTATGAAACAACCGGTCCATTTGGTTTGAATTAAAATTTAGTCTTGCTACACCTGAAACCGGAATTAGTAAATCATATATCGGGTTATTCTGTGAGGCATAATTATCGTCGAACTGTATTTCAAAAATACTCTCAACCATTGAATTACCGGGATTATACAATTTGAACCACGAAGAAAACGGTTCCAGCCCGAATTTCCCGGTCTTCGTAATCGAGTCGCAATAATTGATGCAATTCTGATACTGTTCGTCCCACAGGTATACATCGGCCAGCAAAGCCATTATGGCGTATTTGTTGGCGCGTCCTTTATAGTAGGCAGGGTAATCGGCAAATTCATCGGTATAAGCTAAATCTTTTGCTTTAAGCAAGTCACTTATGATTTGGGCAATGATTACTTTTTCTTTGCTTTTCGGCGGGAATAAATCGCCGGTATCGGTAATTGACGGCTCAAGCACCAGTGGCACTTCTTTCCAAAGGCGCACAAGGTAGAAATACGATAACGAGCGTATGAACAGTGCTTCGGCATCAACCGCGTTCATGGTCTCCTCGGTAAACGATTCATCAGCTTCAAGCACCTGCTTATCGTAATACATCAGTGTATTGGCCAGGTTGATGGCCTCGTAATATTTCGACCAGTCAATTTTCCTGTTTGACGGGTTAATGTTACTCCCGGCAATTTTAGCATAATCGGGAAATTGGGAACTGTTGGGCTGACAAATATCGGCCCTTAGCTCCCCCCAGATAAACGATGCAAGGGCAGCATCCCTGAAAGCATCGTAAGTTGCAGCAAGGGCACTTTCTACATCCTCGGCTTTGGTCCAGAATTTATCTTTAATCAGGTTGTTCTCGGGCTCAATGGTTAGGTAGTCGTTACATGCCGGCAGTATAATAATCAGCAAAACAACTACGACACTTGCTTTTATTTTATTTAAATGTTTCATTGCAAAAATTTTTTATCGTTAAAATCTAACGTTTAATCCTAACATTACACGGTGGCTCGGTGGCGTACGGCTATTGTCCTTAGGCAACCTGTCCGGCTCTGATGGAGGTGCAACATCGGGATCCTGCCCCGAGTAATTTGTCCATGTATACAAGTTGTATGCCGTGGCGTATAATCTCATGCCTTTAACTTTCAGCTTTTTGCATAGATTGTCGTCAAAAATATAGCTCAGCGATAAGGTTTTGAGCCTCAGGTACGAACCGTCTTCAACAAAGCGGTCGGAACCCAGCCAGTTATACCCTTTGTTGTAAAGGGCACGGGGCATAAATGTTTCGTCGCCCGGCCGTCTCCAGCGCCAGTTGGTTGCGGTACTCTGGTTGTCGTACGTATACATGTTTTCCGTATCGATGCGGGTTTGGTTAATGATTTTCTGTCCCACCTTAAAGTAAAAGAAGGTGCTGAAAACAAGGTTTTTATATTTCAGACGGAAATTTGTACCTCCCATAAAATCGGGGTTCAGGTCGCCAAGGTACTCGGTATCGAGTTCATCAATTTTGCCGTCGTGGTTCATATCCTTATACCTGGCATCGCCGCCTTCAAAAACATAACCGCTTGTGCCTCCCATGATCATGCGCATGGGGGTTTCGCTGTTGATGTTGTAAACCGGATCACCGTTTTTATCGCGCACAATGGCATCGTCATCATCAACGTATACGCCCTCGAAACGGTAACCGTAAAATCCGCCCATGGGCTCGCCGGGCTCAATGGTTATTTTGTAATTGCCGTTTTCGAGCATGTCTCCATATTCGAGGCTGTAATTTTCGGGCAATCGCAACACGATGTTCTCGTTGCGTGATATGTTAAAATTAAAACTGAATTCGAAATCTTTCTGTCGCACAACAACGTAATCAATCATGAATTCAACGCCGCGGTTTTCCATCTCCCCGTCGTTAAGGTGAATGCTGCCAAAACCGGTACTGTTTGGAATACCCGAGTTCTCTAAATAAAGGTCCAGTGTTTTCTTTTTGTACACATCGAATTCAATGTTCATCCGGTCGTCAAGCGCCATAAAGGAGAAGCCCAGGTTAACCTGGTCGACGGTTTCCCATTTAAGACTGGTAAGTTCAATGCCCCCGGGCTTAACCCCCTGCATGTCGATGTATGAAATATCGGCACCGGCACTGTATGTGTTAAAATACAAATAATTATCGCGCGGTGAATTCCCGCTCTGCCCCCAGCTTCCCCTGAGCTTAAAGTCATCAATAAAATCGACAAATTTCAGGAAAGGTTCTTCAGAAATTCGCCAGGCGAGTGAAACGGTGGGGAAAAGGCCCCAACGGCTTTCTTCGCTAAATTTTGAATTCCCTTCGTATTTGGCACCTGCCATAAAGATGTATTTATCTTTCAGTTTATACGAGGCTGTACCAAAAAAGCCCATTGAGCGATATTGGGTATAATTGGCACCAAAATAAACCAGGTGCTTATCGCCAATTGGCTGGTTTAAATACGGCGATGCACTCTGGCTTGTTTCAACTTTATACCAGCGGTTTATGGTCTCCTCGGTATCGAACTGGGCCATCATGTTCAAATCATGGTCTTTGCCAAGGTCGGGCGAGTAAACCAACTGGTTAAAGGTGTAAATGGAACTTTTTTTCGAAAATTCGTTCACGGCCCGGTTGGTAATATCATCGCCATAATTGTAGCCAATGGCTTTAAACGGCAGGAACTTATCTATTTTCATATCGAAAATATCAAGTGTAACTGTCGAGTTAAAGATCAGGCCTTGTGCAATGTGATACCTGATGCTAAACAACGCGCGGGCATTGTCTTTTATCCGTTTGTGCTCACCCAGGGTTGCAAAAGCTACCGGGTTGTACACTTCACGGGCAGTTCCCTGGAGGGTTGTCATCGGCGTAAAATATTCGCCGGTAAAATTGTTCAGGCTGTCGCGGTCGTAAATCGACAGGTTGGGCATCTTTTTATAAGCAATTGTCCTCAATAATTTTCTGCCGTTTCTGCTAAATTCCGGATCTTCCACATCGTAGGTGGCATCCTGGTCGTACCGGGTGTACATGATGTCGGTACGGAACTGCAGCTTGGTCGAAAGGTCGTAGTCGAGCGAACTGCGCAGATTCAGTTTTTGCATGCGGTTGCCAATGGTTGTCCCTTCTTCGTCGAAAAAGCCCACCGACATGTTGTACCTCGTTTTTTCGCCCCCGCCGCGCACCGAGAAGTCGTGCTGCATGGTCATGGCCGTGCGGGTGATTTCATCAATCCAGTCGGTATTTTGCGAATAGTTATGGTATTCCTCCCACTCGGGGTCAAAAGCAATTTGATCGCTGTAAAACTCGTTACGGCTGTCGTTAAAGTGAGCTTCGGTAATTAGCCGCGCATAACCGGCACCATCGAGCATTGGTATCGGGTCGGGTTCCCAGCCCACCGTTGCCTTCACGGTATATTCAAAAATGGGTTTCGACTTAACACCGCGTTTGGTTTTGATCATCAACACCCCGTTCGATGCTTTTGACCCCCAAACAGCAGTTGAAGCAGCATCTTTCAGCACTTCAATCGACTCGATATCCTCGGGCGAAACGTCAATCAGGTTACCGAATTTTTCAATATCGGCAGCACCAAAATCGAAGTTTTCGTCAAACTCGGCATCATAAGGTATACCATTTATTACAATAAGCGGACTGTTCCGGGCATTCAGGGATGATGTACCCCGTATGCGGATGTTCAGGCCGGCCCCGGGGTCGCCTGAAACAGAAGTAATATCAACATTACCCATTCGTCCCTGCAACATCTCTTCAACGGTTGTCGACATTTGGGCTTTCATTTCTTTAAAATCCATACTGGCAACGGCTGTGGCGCGGTCACGCACCTTGGTATATCCATCGTTGGCAACACGTTCGGCCTCAACGGTTATTTCGCCAAGGCTTGTAGAGGAAGGCTCAAGGACTACGTTGTATGTTCGGTCGCTTCCGATTGTAAAAACATATTTTTCGTAACCAATAAATGATACCTGTACTGAATTTTCGGGATTGCGGATTTTCAGCACATAGTTTCCGTTAATATCGGTTACGGTCCCCGATACAAACCGGCCGTTTTCGTCAATTTCAACAATATTAACAAAAGCCAGGTCTTCAAGTGTTTCCTTGTCGGTTACATGCCCGTTAATGATAATTGATTGCTGGGCAAATACAGAACCTGAAGTGATTATTCCGATCAGTAATCCTGTCAGAAGAATTATTCGTTTCATAGTTATATTCAATTGCACGATTTTTAAAATTAGAATTTCAAGAATGACGGAATTTTATGCACCACGCCTTTCTGTACAATGGCGTTGGCATTGGCATGGCCTACCGGTACAGACTGACCGGAGAGGTCGGTAATGACCAGGTTATGCGTGCTGTTCGAAATTTCCACTTCAGAATAGATTGTACCGAGAGCCGTAACCTCTTCAACACGGTTTGTGGGAAAAGTCCCCGACAATTTTCCATCATCAAATATGGTTGACTTACGTATGAAATGGTATTGAAGAACTTCTTTGAAGGGTTGAGCATTCTCCGGATCGTATTCCGGAATATACCCATCGGCCATTGCATCAGCCACGGCATCATTATCGGGAATGAATGCTGTCCAGTAATCGGCTTCGTTTAAAAAGCTCAAATTCGGGATGGTATCTTTCGAAAGCTGATCGACATAATTGGGATCGAGCATTTCGGCCTGAATTAACAAATTGGCGAATTCCGACATATCGGGGTCACTCATAATCTGCTGCCCCATTTCCCACTTCGACATAATGGGATTTTCAATAAAAACAAGCATGCCATTGCGGTCATTCGGTTCAAACTTACTAGCAAGAGCATCAACGCCGAGCTGAACATTTTCCCCTGCTGCCAGGGTATTGTTATTAAAGTGTACGAAATTTTTTGAACTCATTTCAATAAAACCTTCATCGCTCAAATCGAAAATCACACCATAGTATATATGGTCCTGTACGAACATGATCAGTTCTTCTTCCTGAATATTTAACCATATTCCATCGGTCCCCCTTTTTTTAATGTTATCGCCGGTTTTGTTATAGCGGATGCCGTATTCTTCGAGTTCATCATTCGAAGGGGCAAACAAGGTAACGGGATTATCGATGTTGGCAAGTTCACCAATCAGGTTACTTTTGTTTACTGCATGAAGGAAAGTGGAGTAATTTTTATCGAAAAACAATTTACCCGGCACACATGAAAACACGTTTGGCTCAAGCACTTCTTTCATTTCATAAACAAGGCCATTGCTGCACATGTATGCATCGCTGATCTGTTCTGGTTGAATGGTCATGGCATCGCCAAACGAGTTGAAGTATCTTTTTGAAGCCTTCGATATTAAAGCCAGCGAGTGTGAAATTTGAGTTTGTAAAATATAATACAGCGTTATTTCCGGCACACTGTCGATTGATGTGTAGGTTTGAAATACGGTTTTGTCGAGGTAATCCTGAAGAACATCGTCAGGAGGCACAAACATCGTAAACAAATCCTTCATCCGGGTTGGGTTATTGGCATCGTCCGAAGGGCTTGGCCCCTGTTCTTCGGCAAAATTTGAAATCAAATCGTAGGTTTTGTACCACATTTGCCGTTTAAATTCATCGACACCGGCGCTTTCATAATTGGCAAAACGCTGGGCCAAATCGTAATACAAGCCGTATTTATCCTGATTTTGAAGCAGGTACTCTTCAAGATTGGGTATGGGTGGCACAACCTTGTCGATGTAGTAAATAAAACCGTTCGAAGTCCGTACTTCGGCATCGGTTACCATGGCATTGTGCCAGTTCAGCCCCCCCCATTCGCTTTCGCGGTACATAAAGGTATAATCGGAACCATCAAGGGCACCGAAAACATCTTCAAAATAATCGATTGAAAAGAGCGGAACCAGTTTATTATAGCTGGGAGTTATCCAGCGCTCCTTTCCGCCATATACCGGGTGGTAACGTGGCACCTCAATGTAAGGAAAAGTCTCGCTTTTGGTCTCCTTTCTGAAAAACAAACTGGCATATTCCCCATCGGGACCCTGTAGTTCATTCCATGCAAATTCATAAATTAACTGAAATGATGAACGCGGATTACGCAACACGTGCAGTGTAAAAAGTTGCACGGCTTCATCTTCCGACAGATCGTCGACTCCTCCGATACCCCGTTCTGAAAAATATGCGTTGAACGCATCATCGTTGGGAACAAAAAGGGTGAAAAGTTGCTTGGTAATCGGCTCGGTGTACCCGGCCTTTTTCATCAAATCGAGGTAAATGGTGTAGTTTCCTTCCCCCTCGAGTGTTTCAATACTCGACCCGCCTAACCATGGTGGATCTTCAAACCTTTCTTTGTTGTTAATACAATTAGTAGTAAAAAAGAAAAGTAAAAAAAACACAAGTGTTGCCCTTGTGCAGCTTTTTTTAACAGTCTTCATAAGTAGTTAGATTCAGTAGGCCTCGAATATAGAAAATTTTTAACGCGTTTTTTTAATTTTTTTAACATTTTTTTGAAAAAAATATCATTTAAACAGTCAAACAGCTATAATGCTGTTAAATAGGAAATTTACCATTTATTCAATTATCCTCCCCCCTTATTTATCAAAATCACAATTTTGAAAGTCGAAAATGAATCGGGGTTCCCCGGCACATATTTATTAGGCAATTACTGCACGGGCAACTAAAACCCAAAATACCGGCTTATTTAAAGGTTAGACTTCGAGTCAAATTCACACCTTTTGTTAACTTTGCGGAAATTTGAACCGGAATGGCCGAAACCAATTTTGTCGACTACGTAAAAATATATTTTAAATCGGGCAACGGGGGGCCAGGTTCGGCCCACCTGCGGCGCGAAAAATTCGTACCCAAAGGCGGCCCCGATGGCGGCGACGGGGGCCGGGGCGGCCACATCATTCTTCGGGGGAACAAGCAACTTTGGACCCTGTTGCACCTCAAATACCGCAAACACATTTTTGCAGGCCACGGAGAACCGGGCGGCAGGCAACGCAGCACCGGTGCCGATGGTGAGGATGCTATACTTGAAGTGCCCCTTGGCACCGTAGTAAAACACGGCGATACCGGCGAATTTATATGTGAAATTACCCACGATGGCGAAGAACAGGTCATCATGCACGGAGGGCGTGGCGGACTGGGAAACACGCATTTTAAATCGGCTACCAACCAAACCCCTCGCTATGCCCAACCCGGCGAAGAGATGGAAGAGGGCTGGCGTATCCTCGAACTGAAAATACTCGCCGATGTTGGACTGGTGGGCCTTCCAAGTGCCGGAAAATCGACTCTTCTTTCGGTTGTTTCGGCCGCCAAACCCAAAATTGCCGATTACCCGTTCACCACACTCACCCCGAATCTGGGTATTGTTAGCCACCGACAGCAACAATCGTTCGTGATGGCCGATATACCCGGAATTATCGAAGGGGCCCACCAGGGACGCGGGCTCGGGCTGCGCTTCCTCAGGCACATCGAACGCAATGCAATGCTGTTGTTCATGGTTCCAGCCGACAGCGACAACCACCTGAAAGAATACAATATGTTATTACACGAACTGGAACAATACAATCCCGAATTGCTCGATAAGGAACGGGTGCTTGCCATTAGCAAATCCGACATGCTCGACCATGAGCTGATGAATGAAATTAGCCGCGGACTGGTAAACATTCCACACATTTTTATATCTTCGGTGAGTGGCCTGAATATTCAACAGCTTAAAGACACCATTTGGCAAATCCTTAATCGTTAATTATGGCATTTTTTGAATGGCTCAATCATATCGACACTCAATTTTTTCTTTTTTTGAATGGGAAGAATTCACCTTTTTTCGACACCTTCTTTTCCCTTTTCACAAGCAAAGAGGTATGGTACCCGTTCTATCTGCTCCTGCTGGTTATTTTTATCAGAAAGTATAAAATGGAAGGAATATGGATTTCCCTTTTCCTTATTTTGGCCATTGTTTTCAGCGACCAGGTTGCCGGACTAATAAAAGAACTTGTTGAACGTTTAAGGCCATCGCATGAACCTTCGCTAACGGGTATGGTGAACATTCCGGGCAAAAAAGGCGGCCCATTCAGTTTCTTTTCTGCACACGCTTCAAACGCTTTTACCCTCGCAGTTTTTACCGGCCTGCTGTCGAAAAACCGGTGGTTCGCTTTTTGGCTCACAACCTGGGCACTTATTACTGCCTATTCGCGCATTTACGTGGGCGTGCATTACCCTTTCGACGTATTGACAGGTGCGGCATTTGGTTGTTTTACCGGTTGGGGTTTTTTCAAACTGCTGCACATTTTTGATGAGCACTTTGTACGAAAAAGAATTCAACTGGCCGGAAAATGGGAAAACCGCCTGGCTAATTACCCCGAAATTGCCTTGTTGTTTATTACCGCCACCCTGCTCATAATTGCCTCGTTGGTGAAAATTAATTTTGCCTGACACATGAATAAACTCACAGATTTTTACCGGCTAAGGGTCTCTCTGTTCGAGCAAAAAAGGAAAAACATTTCCCGTAAAATGGTAGTTTTATCGTTTGGCCGGTTAATTGCTTTTATCCTTTTTATTACACTTCCCTTTGTTATTGAAGGTGAATCCCGGGTGTTAAAAATTGTCCTTTCGATGCTGTTTTTAAGCATTTTCCTTTACCTGGTAAAAAAACACATTGCCCTTGGCCGGGATAAAGCCCTGAACAAAAATCTCATGGAAATCAATCAAAAAGAATCAAAAGCCATTGGCCACGATTTTTCGGCGTTTGATCCGGGAAACGAATTCACCGATTACGACCACATCAACTCATTCGACCTGGATTTGTTCGGGAAAGGATCGCTTTTTCAATATCTGAACCGCTCTGTAACGTTTAAAGGAAAAGAACTGCTTGCCGGTTTTTTGCAATCGCCCTTCAAAACTCCTGAAAAAATCTACAACAGGCAGAAATTGATCGGGGAAATGGCCAACATGCCCGATTGGCGGCAATTGTTTATGGCCAATGGCATGCTTTACACCGAAGACCGCACAGAAAGTGAGCTGTTTAACAGGTGGGGCAACGAGGAATTTTCGTTAAAAACAATCAAAATCCTTCCCGTGCTGATGGTCCTTCTTCCCTTATTGTCGGTTGCTTCAGTAGTGTACTGGATATTCACCGGCAATTTTTCATATTTCCTTCTTTCCGGAGTGGTACAATTTTGCTTGTGGATGATTGAAAAGAAAAATACGACAACCATATACCGGCAATTTGGCAACCGCGTTAAAGTGCTAAAAAAATATGCCGTACTCTTTAAACTGATCGAATCGGTTAAATGGAAATCGGAAGAAGCGAAACAGATTATGGAACAGCTTCAAAAAAGCGGGCTCCCGGCAGAAAAAATAAAGCACCTGGGAAACATAGTGGCCGCTTACGACAACCGGAATAACCTTTTAATTGGCATGCTGGGCAACATGATGTTTTTGTGGGACATTTTTTTCTCGTATCGTCTCATTAAATGGCACCGGCAAAACAAAGCTTCATACGAAACCTGGAGCAATACCTATGCCCTTTTCGATGCCCTTGTTTCGTTGGGCAATTATGCATTTAACGAACCCAAATTTTGTTTTCCAAAATTCATTGGTGGGGATTTTCAACTGAAAGCGGAACAAATTGGGCACCCACTGATCAACCCCAAAAAACGCATTGTAAACGATTTTGAACTATCCGGTTCACGCAAACTGATTGTAATTACCGGGGCAAATATGGCCGGTAAAAGTACATTTTTAAGAACGGTAGGTGTCAATATAATTTTAGGACAGTGTGGCGCACCGGTTTGTGCAACAGAAATGGTTTTCGCCCCGGTGAAAGTTTACACCAACATGCGTACCACCGATTCGCTTTTCGACGATGAATCGTACTTTTTTGCCGAACTAAAACGGATAAAATTCATCCTCGATGAGTTGGAAAAAGGAATTCCCATGCTCATCATTCTCGACGAGATGCTGAAGGGAACAAACTCGGTTGATAAACTGGCCGGATCGCGAAAGCTGCTGAAAAAGCTGGTCGAAAAGAAAGCCCCTGCCATTGTTGCCACCCACGACCTAAAACTAACCGGCATGGCCAAGGATTATCCATATGGTATCCAAAACAAATGTTTCGAAATAAACATCGAAAATGACGAAATGCATTTCGATTACCGGTTACAGGATGGCGTAACCCAAACCATGAATGCTACATTTATGATGAAAAAAATGGGAATAATTGACAACGAAGCCCGATAACTTCTTTTCCCTGTTATTCGCTAATTCCGTTGCGATTTAATATGTTTGTATACGAATAATTCACAACCGGTATGCGATCAGTTTTTTTAAAATATACAGGATTAGTAACCATTTTGGCCTCTTTTTTCTTACAAGGCCTTGCCTCGGGTTACTCGTTTGAACGCCTTTCACTGCCACTTACCCACTCAAATGTCATTACTGTGACCCAGGATGAGCAAGGTTTTATGTGGTTTGGCACACGCGACGGGCTTAACCGTTACGACGGGGTAAACATGGTTACATTTCATCACAACAGTTTCGACTCCACATCGCTCATAAACAACCTGGTAAACACCATAAAAGTATGTAACGATAGTTTACTGTGGATAGGCACCTATGAAGGGTTATCGCTTTTTGACCCCAACCTGTTTACCTTTTCTCCAGTAAAAAAACAAATCAACTTGAATTTTAACCCCGATTTTGGAAATGTACTTTCGATTGACACCGGAAAAAACGGTCAGGTATGGATGGGAACCATTGCCAACGGGGTGTATTTTTTCGATAAAGAAAACGATCAATGGGGGCAATTCCGCAGCGACCGAAAAAGCGGGGGCATTTGCAACGACTGGGTGAATGCCGTTAAATGCGACTCGAAAGGCCGTGTATGGGCAGGTACCCGCGATGGTTTAAGCCTGATTGAAAACCAAGGCGAACGCATTACAAACTACAGGCATAACCCCAATAACGATCACACCCTCTCGGACAATTATGTAACAGCCATTGCCGAAGACAGTTGCGGCACAATATGGATTGCCACCAACAACATGGGGCTGCAAAAAATTATTGAAAAAAACGGCAAAATCAGCTTCGAACGCATTAACTTTTACAAAGGCCATTACACCGAAAACCCGGGTTTTTCAATCCTTTCGCTGTTGTTCGACAAATGGGGAAACCTATGGATCGGTACAGAAAACGGCGGGCTTTTTGTCATTGAAACCGAAACGGGCAAAATTACCCGGTATATGAACGATCCGTTTGACAATAAGTCACTTGCAGGTAATTCCATTTACACACTGTTTCAATCGGAAGACGGCATAGTATGGATTGGCACTTACAACCAGGGCGTATGCTTTTACGACCCTAACAAACTCAAATTTGAGCACTTTTTCCTGAACCCCACCGAGTCGAATTTCCTAAACTGTAATATCATCAAATGCATGTGGATGGAAGAAGACGAACTGATTATTGGCACCGATGGTGGGGGTATGACCATGGTTGACTGGGAAAATAAAAAACCGGTTCATTTTACGAAAGATTCAAAGAATAACAACATCAGCTCGAATACCATAATGGCCCTTTGCCCCGATTACCCGCGGGGAATATGGCTGGGCACATGGGACGCCGGCATGAATTATTACGATAAACGAACCGGCCGTTTTAAGCACTATAACACCATTCACAACCAACACGAAACATATAATGTTGAGCACATTACAGCTTTTCTGAAAGACTCAAGGGGCAATTTGTGGATTGGAACCTTCGGTTTTGGCCTGAATTATTACTACCCAGAAGACGATAAGATTGTTCATTTTAGTGGCCGCGATGCCGGAAATTCGGTCTTCGACAGCGAAAACATTTACTGCATATACGAAACATCGCAGGGCGAACTTTTATGTGGCACAATGGATGGCCTATACCGGATCCAGAATCTTGAAAAAAACCCGTTAATAACCCGTTATCAGTATGATAGCAACGATTCTCTTTCCATTAGCAACAACCTGGTAGTATCGGTTTTTGAGGATGTAAAAAACCAGATATGGATTGGGACAATCGGGGGTGGTTTAAATCTTTTCGATCCCGAAACAGAAACATTCCACAGATTTTCCGAAAAAGACGGTTTGCCTGAAAATACCATCCGCAGCATTTACAGCGACCAGGACGATAAGGTTTGGATATCGACCAACCTGGGCATTGCCTGCCTTAACCCTGAGAACAATACCATAAAAGCCTATCGAAGTAACATTTTGCACGATGTGGGCGAATTTCTTCCTTCATCGGCAACCATCGACACAGACGGATTTTTATATTTTGGAGGAAGTAACGGTTTCATACGTTTCCATCCACGACAGATTGTTGAGAACCCCAACATTCCGCCTGTTTACTTTTCGGATTTCAGGTTGTTTAACCAGTCAGTCCAGATTAACGAAAAAAAGTCGCCGTTATCCAAGCACATCTCTTCAACCACAAGCATTGAACTGAGCCACAAACAATCGGTTATTTCAATCGACTTTGTAGCCCTGAACTATACCGAACCAAACCACAACCGCTATGCCTATTATCTCGAAGGTTTTGAGCCCTACTGGAACTACTCGGGACATAACAACACCGCCACCTATACGAACCTAAACCCCGGAAGGTACACCTTTAAAGTGAAAGCATCGAATAACGATGGAATATGGAACCCCCAACCCAAAACACTGAAAATACGGGTTAAGGCCCCCGGATGGGCTACCTGGTGGGCATTTTCGGGTTACATTTTTATTCTGTCGGCCTTGTTTTATATCATTCTGAAAATTTATAAGGATCGTGCCGTCGAAAAAGAACAAATAAAGGCAGAAAGGCTTCAAAACCACAACATGCAAGAACTAAAAGACCGGAAGCTTGCGTTTTTCACCAACCTTTCGCATGAGATAAGAACACCGTTGTCGTTGATAATTACTCCGCTTGAAGAGCTACTCGATTATCCAACACTTAAAGATGAAGTGCGGAAAAAAATCAAATACGCTGCCGAAAATTCAAAATTCCTGCTGAAGCTGGTCAACCAATTACTCGACATCAGAAAACTGGATAACCAAAAGATGGAACTCAGGCTTACAAAAACAAACATCGACCAGTTATTGTTGCAGGTACTTGAAATGCACAAACTCCGCGCCCGTGAGAAACAGGTTGAGCTAATTTATGAACCACTGGGGGCCGATACCGAATTTTACTTTGATACTGACAAAATCGAGAAAATTGCAAACAACCTTCTGTCGAATGCCGTGAAATTTTCACATAACGAAGATTTGATTATTGTGAGGGTTAGCAACAAAAAGGATGAAGGCAAACTCACCATCGAAGTGATTGATCATGGCATTGGCATGGAACCGGATCAGATTCCCCGGATTTTTGAACGTTTCTACCAGGGGAATTCAGCCCTGAACAAAGGTGGTACAGGCATTGGCCTTGCCTTATGCAAAGAACTGGCCGAAATTCACCAGGGTTGCCTCGAAGTTGAAAGCACTCCCGGCGAAGGCTCATGTTTCAGGGTAAATCTTCCGGTTAGCCTTGAAACTTACGACGGACTGACAAACGTGGTTATTGAAAAAGATATTTTGCCGGAAAAAAATTCGTTAGATACCTCAGACAAACTAACTGCCGAACAGGATGAGAAAAAAACGGAAAAGATGAAATATTCACTGGCCATTATTGAAGACGACCAGCAAATACGCTCATACCTTGCCGATGAATTTTCTAAAATATACAAAACCTACTGGGCAGGAAACGGCGAGGATGGAATGAAACTGATTGATAAGTATATGCCCGATATCGTTATTTGCGATATCCTTATGCCTGGTATGAACGGGCTTGAACTTTGCAAAAAGGTTAAAGGGAACATCGAAACATCGCACATACCGGTAATCCTCCTTACGGCCAAAGTTGAAATTGAAGACCAAATTGGCGGGCTTGAACTGGGTGCCGATGCCTATGTACCTAAACCCTTCAACATGCGCTACCTGAAAGTACTGGTGAAAAACACCCTCGATAAAAGAAGCAGCATGTACAAGGCATTCAGCCAAAAACCGACCATTATTCCAAGTGAGTTTTCGACCAATAAAATGGATGAAGACTTTCTGAATAAAGTAATCAATTACATCGAAAAAAACATTGAGAATACTGAATTATCGGTTGATTTGCTTGCCCGCAACATGAACCTGAGCCGCAGCCAGGTATACCGCAAAATAAAGGCACTTACCAATTTAACAGCCAATGAATTCATCAGGCAGTTACGATTGAAAAAAGCCCTGAAGCTGCTCTCTGAAGGCGGCCTTACAATTAGCGAAATTGCTTATAGTGTAGGGTTTAGCTCTCAGTCGTATTTCACCCGCAGTTTTAAAGAATATTACGGCAAATCGCCATCCGAAATAAGGGGATAAAACAAAGCGGAATGCCCTACCAACTGAACTACTGAAAATGTCTTATTAGTTCTTCAATGTAATTTCTTGATTTTTCAGCTTTTATTTCTTTTTCTCGCTTTTCTGCATCTTGCTTCATTTTGTATTGCTCGGTGTAAACAATTTCCCAGGGAATACCACGGTCAGTGTATTTTCCTTTCTTACGGTTGTGTTCAGCAATTCTGCGTTCAATATTATTTGTGTAACCAATATAATATCGATCGATTTTAAAGCTATAAAG